>NZ_QWLA01000028.1 GCF_003574095.1 Calidithermus roseus | reverse complement strand
GGGGACAACGTGACCTTCACCGTCGAACTCATCAAGCCCATCGCCATGGAGGAGGGACTGCGCTTCGCCATCCGCGAGGGTGGCCGCACCGTCGGTGCCGGAGTCGTCGCCAAGATCCTCGAGTAAAGGAGGCCCTGAATGCCAAAGATTCGTATCAAGCTACGGGGCTTCGACCACAAGAGCCTGGATGCCTCGGCGGCCAAGATCGTGGAGACGGTCCGCCGCACCGGGGCTCAGGTGGCTGGTCCGGTGCCCCTGCCCACGCGGGTTCGCCGCTTCACCGTGCTGCGCGGCCCGTTCAAGCATAAAGACAGCCGCGAGCACTTTGAGCTGCGCACCCACAACCGCCTGGTTGACATCTCCGACCCCAACCGCAAGACCATCGAGAGCCTCCAGAGCCTCGACCTGCCCACTGGGGTGGAGATCGAAATGAAGATTCTGGGGGGTGGACGGTGAAAGGCATCCTGGGAACCAAGGTCGGCATGACCCAGGTCTGGAAGAACGACAAGGCTGTGCCGGTGACGGTGATCCTGGCTGGGCCGTGCCCCGTGGTGCAGCGACGCACCGTCGAGAAGGACGGTTACGAGGCGGTACAGCTTGGCTTCCAACCCAAGAAAGCCCAGAGGGTCAACAAACCCATGAAAGGCCACTTCGCCAAGGCTGGTGTCGAGCCCGTGCGCTATCTGCGCGAACTGCGCGGCTTCAACCCGGAGGGGGACACCGTGACCGTGGCGATCTTCCAGCCGGGCGAAAAGGTCGATGTCAGCGGTACTTCCAAGGGGCGTGGATTCACTGGTGTGATGAAGCGCTGGAACTTCGCCGGCGGCAACATGACCCACGGTGCCCACAAGGTACACCGCCACCCCGGCTCCATCGGCAACCGCAAGACCCCGGGCCGCGTCTACAAGGGTAAGAAGATGGCCGGTCACTACGGTGCCGAGCGCGTCACGGTGCAGAACCTCGAGGTCGTGGACGTGATCCCCGAGGAGAACCTGATCCTGGTCAAGGGGGCTATCCCCGGCGCCAACGGCAACCTGGTGATGGTGCGCGAGACCAGCCGCCGCCCGGCGGCCAAGCGGAAGGCCTGAGGGAAGGAGCGATAGCAGATGTATAACCTCACGGTTCTTTCCGCCAAGGGCAGGCGCGAACTTCAGGTAGCGCTGCCCGAGAAGATCAATCCTCACGTGCTCTACGAGGTAGTGCGCTGGCAACTGGCCTCGCGCCGCCGGGGCACCGCCTCCACCAAGACCCGTGGCGAGGTCGCCTTCACCGGCAAGAAGCCCTACTCCCAAAAGCACACCGGGCGCGCCCGCCACGGTGACGCCGGGGCGCCCATCTTCGTGGGCGGTGGCACGGTGTTTGGCCCCAAGCCCCGCGACTACAGCTACACCTTGCCCAAGAAGGTGCGCCGCCTGGGCCTTTCCATGGCCCTGGCCGACCGGGCCAAGGAGGGCAGGCTGTTCATCGCCGAGGCTTTCGAGGGCGTCAACGGCAAGACCAAGGAGTTCGTGGCTTGGTTGAAGACCAACGGCCTGGAGGGCTCGAGCGTGCTGCTGGTGACTGCTGATGAGAAAGTAGCCCGCGCGGCCCGCAACCTGCCCGAGGTGCGGGTGCTGGCCCCAGCCGGGCTCAACGTTTACGACATCCTGCGCCAGGAGACTTTGATACTGGACATGACCGCTTGGGAAGCGGTGCAAAGCCGCCTGTCCGCGCCAGCTGCCAGCGGAGGTGAGGCATGAAGACCGCCTTCGACGTGATCCTCAAGCCCGTGCTCTCCGAAAAGGCTTACGCCAAGTTCGCCGAGGGCACCTACACCTTCTTGGTGGCTCCCACCGCCACCAAGACCGAGATCAAGAACGCCGTGGAAGCTGCGTTCAAGGTCAAGGTGGTGCGGGTCAACGTGCAGAACTACGAGGGTAAGGCCGCTCGCTTAGGCCGTTTCGTGGGCAAGAAGGCCGATCGCAAGAAAGCCATCGTCACGGTGGCGGCTGGACAGAAGATCGAAGCCCTGGAGGGCTTGATCTAAGGGCCCAATGCCTCGAGACCGAGCGTCGCGGCTCAAGCTCACTACGAGCCGCACGATGAAGGGGCAAGGAAGCACTTGGGATCAGAGCGACTCGGTTAGCTCGTATCAAGTGAGGTAGAAGAATGGCAGTCAAGAAATTTCGTCCTTACACCCCGTCGCGCCGCTTCATGACGGTGGCGGATTTCTCCGACATCACCAAGACCAAGCCGGAGAAAAGCCTCACCGCCCCCCTCAAGAAGACCGGCGGGCGCAACAACCAGGGCCGCATCACCAGCCGCTTCCGTGGCGGCGGGCACAAGCGCCTGTACCGCATCATCGACTTCCGCCGCCGCGACAAGGCCAACATTCCGGCCAAAGTGGCCGCCATCGAGTACGACCCCAACCGTACCGCCCGCATCGCCTTGCTGCACTACAAGGATGGCGAGAAGCGCTACATCCTGGCCCCCGACGGCCTGGCGGTGGGTTCGGAAGTGATGTGCGGCCCCGAAGCCCTGATTCAGCCTGGCAATGCCCTGCCGCTGCGCTTCATCCCGGTTGGTACCGTGATCCACGCCGTCGAACTCGAGCCCGGCAAGGGGGCCAAGATGGCCCGTAGCGCAGGCACCAGCGTGCAGGTCCAGGGCCGCGAAGGTGACTACGTGATCCTGCGCCTCCCCTCCGGTGAGCTGCGCAAGGTGCACGCTGAGAGCTATGCCACCATCGGCACCGTCTCCAACGCCGACCACAAGAACATCGTGCTGGGCAAGGCGGGCCGCACCCGCCACAAGGGCCGCAAGGGCCACGTGCGCGGTACGGTGATGAACCCCGTGGATCACCCCCACGGCGGTGGTGAAGGCCGTGCGCCCAGGGGCCGTCCCCCGGTGTCGCCCTGGGGTCAGCAGGCCAAAGGTCTCAAGACCCGCAAGAAGAAGAAGCCCTCCAGCGCCCTCATCGTTGCCCGGCGCAAGAAATAAAGCTTTCCGTGCCGCCATCGGCACGAGTAGGAGAAACTATGCCGCGTAGCATGAAAAAAGGGGTTTTCGTCGACGCCCACCTCATCGACAAGGTGGAGGCGATGAACGCCAAGGGTGAGAAGCGGGTGCTCAAGACCTGGAGCCGCCGCAGCACCATCGTCCCCGAGATGATCGGCCACACCCTGGCGGTGTACAACGGCAAGCAGCACGTCCCGGTGTACATCACCGAGCAGATGGTAGGGCACAAGCTGGGCGAGTTCGCCCCCACCCGCACCTACCGTGGGCACGGAAAGGACACCAAGGCCACCAAGAAGTGAGTCCGCCACCCTCCGGCTCTAGCGGAGGGGCGACCGAAGGGAGAATGCACGGAATGGAAGCTAAAGCCATCGCTCGCTACATCCGCATGTCACCCCGCAAGGCCCGCCTGGTGGTGGACCTGATCCGGGGCAAGGGTGTGGACGAGGCCAGGGCCATCCTCAAGTACACCAACAAGCGGGCGGTTGAGCCCGTGGTGAAGGTACTCGAGTCGGCTGCGGCCAATGCCATCAACAACTACGACATGCTCGAGGACCAACTGGTGGTCAAGGCCGCCTACGTGGACGAGGGGCCCGCGCTCAAGCGCGTGCTGCCCAGGGCCCGCGGGCAGGCCCACATCATCAAGAAGCGCACCAGCCACATCACCATCGTCGTGGGGGAGAAAGATGGGAAATAAGATCAACCCCGTGGGCTTGCGCCTGGGTATCACCCGCGAGTTCGAGTCGCGCTGGTACGCCGGCAAGAAAGCCTATGCCAAGACCATCGTCGAGGATCGCCAGATCCGCGATCAGATCGAGAGAGAGCTCCGGCCCGCTGGCCTGGCCCGCATCGACATCGAGCGCGCCGCCGACAACATCGCCGTCACCGTTTACGCCGCCAAGCCCGGCGTGGTGATCGGTCGCGGCGGGGAGACCATCAAGCGCCTGCGCGAGAGCCTGCAGAAGCGCTTCCCCGGCAAGACCCTGGCCCTCAACGTTCAAGAGGTGGGCAACCCCAACCTCTCCGCGCCGCTGGTGGCCCAGCGCGTGGCCGAACAGATCGAGCGGCGCTTCGCCGTGCGCCGCAGCATCAAGCAGGCTGTGCAGCGGGTGCGTGAGAGCGGGGCCCAGGGGGCTAAGATCGTGGTCTCGGGCCGCATCGGCGGGGCCGAGCAGGCCCGCGTGGAGTGGGCCGCCGAAGGCCGCGTGCCCCTGCACACCCTGCGGGCCAACATCGACTACGGCACCGCCCGGGCCGAGACCACCTACGGCTCGCTGGGCGTGAAGGCCTACGTCTTCATGGGCGAGGTCATCGGCGGCAAGAAGGTTGGTGCGGTTGCTGCTCAGGCTCCCCGCCCCGCCGCACCCAAGCGCGAGCGCGAGGAGGGCCGCCCCCGTCGTCGTTCGGCTGTGCGCCGCAGCGGGGGTGGCAGCCGGGAAGGTGGTGAATAAGCCATGTTGATGCCCAAGCGCATGAAGTACCGCAAGGCCCACCGGGGGCGCATGACCGGTGCCGCCAAGGGGGGCGATTACGTGGCCTTTGGCGAGTGGGGCCTGGTGACCCTCGAGCCTGGCTGGATCAGCGCCCAGCAGATCGAAGCTGCCCGCGTGGCCATGGTGCGCCACTTCCGCCGTGGTGGGAAGATCTTCATCCGTATCTTCCCCGACAAACCCTTTACCAAGAAGCCGCTGGAAGTCCGCATGGGTAAGGGTAAGGGTAACGTCGAGGGGTACGTGGCCGTGGTCAAGCCTGGCCGGGTGATGTTCGAGGTGGCGGGTGTGACCGAGGAGCAGGCCCGCGAGGCCCTGCGCCTGGCCGGGCACAAACTCCCCGTCCTGACGAAGGTGGTGAGACGCGATGCCTACGATGAAGCTCAGTGAGATGCGCAAGCTCTCGGTGGCCGAGTTGCAGAAGGAGGTGACGGCCCGGAAGAAAGAGCTCATGGAGCTGCGCTTCCAGGCCTCCATCGGCCAACTCGACAAGAACCACCGCGTGCGCGAGACCAAGCGCGAGATTGCCCGGCTCCTCACCGTCTTGACGGAGAAACAAAAATAGCCCTCTGCCCCCGCCAGGCGGGGGCAGAGCAAGCCCTTGGCGAGCGGGCAGCGTTGCTGTATACTCGCCCTTTGGACTGCTTGAGCCCCGTAGCGTGTGCGGCCTGTGGCTTTTGAAATAAAGGAGAAGATTGAGGATGCCGAAGAAAAGCCTGACCGGTGTGGTGGTCAGCGACAAGATGCAAAAGACGGTCGCTGTCCTGGTGGAGCGCCAGTTCCCCCACCCCCTTTATGGCAAGGTGATCAAGCGCTCTAAAAAGTACCTCGCCCACGACGAGAAGGGTGAGTACAAGCTGGGCGACGTGGTCGAGATCAGGGAGTCTCGCCCGATGTCGGCCAGAAAGCGCTTCACCGTAGTGAGAAAGGTCGAGGAAGGCCGGATGGACCTGATCGAGCGTTACCTGCTTCGCAAGGAGCGTGGTAAAGCATGATCCAGAACGAAACCGTACTCGACGTAGCCGACAACACCGGAGCCCGCAAGATCGCGGCCATTCGCATCATGGGGGGTTCCAATCGCAAGTACGCCAGCGTGGGCGACATCATCGTGGCTTCGGTCAAGGAGGCTATCCCACGCGGCATGGTCAAGGAGGGCGAGGTGGTCAAGGCCGTGGTGGTGCGCACCGCCAAGGAGATCCGCCGCGCCGATGGCAGCACCATCCGTTTCGACACCAACGCCGCCGTGATCATCAACAACCAGAATGAGCCTCGCGGCACGCGTGTCTTCGGCCCCGTCGCCCGCGAACTGCGCGAGCGCGGCTTCATGAAGATCGTCTCCTTGGCCCCCGAGGTGCTGTGATGGAAAAGGCCAAGCTTCACGTCAAGAAGGGAGACACCGTCTTGGTGATCTCCGGCAGCAAGGACCGCACCGACCCTAAGACCGGCGAGGTCAAGCCCGGCATCAAGGGCAAGACCGGCAAGGTGCTTGCGGTCAACCCCAAGGATCAGACCGTGGTGGTGGAGGGGCTCAACATCATCAAGCGCGCCGTGCGCCCCAACCCCCGCAATCCCCAGGGCGGCTTCGTGGAGAAGGAGGGCCCGCTGCACGTCTCCAAGGTGATGCCGGTCTGCCCCAACTGCGGCAAGCCCACCCGCGTGCGCAAGAAGGAAGTCACCGAGGGTGGCAAGACCCGCCGTATCCGCGTGTGCGTGCACTGCGGTGGTGCCTTGGACACGAAGGAGAAGTGAGATGGCGCTCGAGGTATATCTGCGCAACAAATACAAGACCGAAGTCGTCCCCGAGCTGATGAAGCGCTTCGGGTACGACAACGTGATGGCGGTTCCCCGCCTGGTGAAAGTCGTGGTCAACCAGGCGCTGGGCGAGGCCAAGGAAGACAGCCGCATCCTGGAGAAGGCGGGGCAGGAACTGGCCCTCATCACCGGTCAGAAGCCGGCCATCACCCGGGCTAAGAAGTCGATCTCCAACTTCAAGCTGCGCCAGGGGATGCCCATCGGTTTGCGGGTGACCCTGCGGGGTGACCGCATGTGGATCTTCCTCGAGAAGCTCCTCACCGTCGGCCTGCCCCGCATCCGTGACTTCCGCGGCATCAACCCGAGCGGCTTCGACGGGCGCGGCAACTACAACCTGGGGCTGCGCGAGCAGGCGATCTTTCCCGAGATCACCTTCGACATGGTCGACGCCGTACGGGGGATGGACATCGCCGTGGTGACGACGGCCAAGACCGACGAGGAAGCGCGGGCTTTGCTCGAGCTGCTGGGCTTCCCGTTCCGCAAGTAAGAGGGGGGAGGTGAGTCAATGGCGAAGAAATCGCAAGTCGAGAAGATGAAGCGCAAGCAGAAGACCATTGCCAAGTACGCCGCCAAGCGGGCTGCCCTCAAGGCCGCCGGGGACTGGGCCGCGCTGGCCGAGCTGCCCCGCGACGCCAGTCCTACCCGCCACAAGAACCGCTGTGTGTTCACCGGGCGGGCGAAGGGCTACGTGCGCTACTTCGGTATCAGCCGCATCCAGCTTCGGGAGATGGCCCACAAGGGGTTGCTGCCCGGCGTGAAGAAGGCAAGCTGGTAGAGGTGGCCTGGCCGGTCGGAGAGTTTGCTCCGAGACCGCAGGTTGGCCTGAGCCCACGGGCCGGGAGGAGTTCCCCAAGTCGCACGGTTGAGCACAAAGGGCTCAAGACCTGACTTCCGCGGTGAACCCCAAAGCCAAGCCCTGCTCGGGGTGTAAGAGGAGAGTAAGAATGTACAGCGACCCAATTGCCGACATGTTGACCCGGATCCGTAACGGTCTGATGGTCCACAAGGAGAGCGTGGAGGTACCGGCTTCGAAGTTCAAGGAGCGGATTGCCGAGCTTCTGGTGCGCGAAGGCTACCTCAAGGGCCTCGAGCGCATCGAAGTCGATGGCAAGCCCTTCCTGCGCCTGACCCTCAAGTACGGCCCCCGCCGTGAGAAGGTCATCCAGCACATCCAGCGCGTCAGCCGCCCCGGTCGGCGCGTCTACGTCAACGCGGAGAACGTGCCCGTGGTGCGCCGGGGTCTGGGCACGGCCATCATTTCTACTTCCAAGGGTGTGCTCGTAGACCGCGAAGCCCGCAGGCTGGGCGTGGGCGGCGAGGTCATTTGTGAGGTGTGGTAATCGAGACCCCAAACAAGCAGATTTGGGGCCGGCCCGAAGTTGACACCAACTGCCGAACGAGATCATCGCACTTGTTCGAGGGCCCCTAGAAGGAGAAATAAAAACCATGTCTCGAATTGGTAAACAAGCCATCCCCCTGCCCAAGGGCGTGACCGTGGAAGTGGCCTACGCCAGCGTCAAGGTCAAGGGCCCCAAGGGCGAAAACAACGTGGCCGTGGACCCCGACCTCAAGGTGAAGGTCGAGGACGGCAGCGTCAAGGTCGAGCGCCCCACCGACCAGCGCCGCCACAAGAGCCTGCACGGCCTCACCCGCACCCTCATCGCCAACGCCGTCAAGGGCGTGGCCGAGGGCTACAGCCGCGAGATGCTGATCAAGGGCATCGGTTACCGCGCCAAGCTCACGGGCAAGAACCTCGAGCTCACCGTCGGCTACAGCCACCCCGTGATCGTCGAGCCCCCTCAGGGCATCACCTTCGAGGTGCCCGAGCCCACCAAGGTCGTCATCAGGGGTATCGACAAGCAACTCGTGGGCCAGACCGCGGCCAACCTGCGCTCGATCCGCAAGCCCAGCGCCTACCACGAGAAGGGCATCTACTACGCCGACGAGCCCATCAAGCTCAAGCCCGGCAAGACCGGCACCAAGTAAGGAGGATGAGCCATGTCCAAACTCTCTTCTGCTGATCGCCGCAAATTCCGCGTGCGCAATGCGGTCAAGGCTTCCGGACGGCTCCGCCTGTCGGTCTTCCGCAGCCTCAAGCACATCTACGCCCAGATCATCGACGACTCCAAGGGCGTGACCCTGGCCGCGGCCTCGAGCAAGGCCCTGGGCCTGTCGGGCAACAAGACCGAAGTCGCCAGGAAGGTTGGCGAGGCCATCGCCAAGGCCGCCAAGGAAAAAGGCATCACCCAGGTGGTCTTCGACCGGGGAGCCTACAAGTATCACGGGCGTGTCAAGGCCCTGGCCGACGGAGCCCGCGAGGGCGGATTGGAATTCTAGATCAGCCTCCGAAGGAGCAAAGAATGCCCGAGACCGATTTCGAAGAAAAGATGATCGTGGTGCGCCGCACCGCTAAAACCTACCAGGGTGGTCGCCGCTTCCGCTTTGGGGCTTTGGTCGTGGTGGGTGACCGCCAGGGGCGGGTGGGCCTGGGCCTGGGCAAGGCCAAGGAAGTGCCCATCGCCGTGCAGAAGGCTCAGAACTACGCTCGCCGCTCGCTCGTCGAGGTGCCCCTGCAAGGCGGCACCATCCCCCACGAGATCCAGGTGACCCACGGCTCCTCGACCATCCTGCTGCGCCCGGCGGCCCCTGGCACCGGCGTGATCGCGGGCATGGTGCCCCGCGCCATCCTCGAGCTCGCCGGCGTCACCGACGTGCTCACCAAGGAGCTGGGCTCGCGCAACCCCGTTAACATCGCCTACGCCACCATGGAGGCGTTGCGCCAGCTGCAGACCTGGCAGGACGTCAAGCGCCTGCGCAAGGAGGAGGTGGCCTGATGGCGATCCGCGTCAAGCTGACCAAGAGCCCCATCGGTTACCCCAAGGACCAGAAAGCCGCCCTCAAGGCCCTGGGCCTGACCAAGATGCACCGCGTGCGCGAGCTGGCCGACAACCCCGCCATTCGCGGCCAGATCGCCAAGGTGGCCCATCTGGTGACCATCGTGGAGGACAAATAATGAAACTTTCCGACCTGCGCCCTAACGAAGGGGCCAACAAGCGCAAGAAGCGCGTGGCCCGTGGCCCCGGCTCGGGTCACGGCAAGACCGCCGGGCGCGGCCACAAAGGCCAGAAGTCCCGTTCGGGCGGCCTGAAGAACTCCAACCGCTTCGAGGGCGGGCGCTCGACCTTGCTCATGCGGTTGCCCAAGCGTGGCATGAGCGGTCAGGTGCCCGGCGAGATCAAGCGCGTGGAGTACCAGGTAGTCAACGTCGGCGCCATTGCCAAGGCCTTCACCCAGGGTGAAGTCACCCCCGAGGCCCTGGCCGACGCCGGGCTGGTGCGCCCGGGCTACCCGGTGAAGGTGCTCGCTAACGGCGAGATTGGCGCTGCCCTGAAGGTGACGGCCCACAAGTTCTCCGCTGCTGCGGCTGAGAAGATCAAGGCTGCTGGCGGCGAGGTTATTGCCCTCGAGGGCAGCGGCGAGGGAGCCTAATATGCTCCGGGCTTTTCGGGATGCCCTCTTCATCCCCGAGCTTCGCGCCCGGATCATCTTCACCTTGATGGTGCTGGCGGCCTACCGCCTGTGCGCCTTCATCCCCACCCCCGGCGTGGACTACACCAAAATCAAGGAGTACCTGGGCACCCAGGCCGGGGGGGCGCTGGGCATCATCAACCTCTTCTCGGGCTCCAACTTCGAGCAGTTCTCCATCTTCGCGCTGGGCATCATGCCCTACATCACCGCCTCGATCATCATGAACCTGCTGGTCACGGTGGTGCCGGCGCTCGAGAAGCTGCAGAAGGAGGGCGAGGAGGGCCGCCGCATCATCAACCGCTACACCCGCTATGCGGGCGTGGGGCTGGGGGGCGTGCAGGCCCTGTTTCTCTCCACCGCCTTCCTCTCCTCCAACAACGGGCAGTTCCTGCTGCCGGGCTGGGAGCCGGGCTTCTTCTTCCACTTCATCGTGGTGGTGACCCAGGTAGCGGGCATCGCCCTGGTGCTGTGGATGGCCGAGCGCATCACCGAGTACGGGGTGGGCAACGGCACCAGCATGATCATCTTCGCCGGGATCGTGGCCGGGTGGCCGCTGCGCATTGCCCAGACCGCCGGCCTAGTGGGGGCGGGGCAGTCCAACCTCATCGCGCTGCTCTTCTTCATCGCTTTCCTGGTGATCGCCTTCGCCTTCATGGCTACCATCACCCAGGCCGAGCGCCGCATCCCCGTGCAGTACGCCCGTAAGCAGGTAGGACGGCGGGTGTACGGTGGGCAGGCGACCTACATCCCGGTCAAGGTCAACGCGGCGGGAGTCATCCCCATCGTCTTCGCCGCGGCGCTCTTGCAGGTGCCCATCTTCATCGCCGGCTCGCTCACCCAGAGCCAGGTAGCCCAGTCCATCGCCCACTTCTTCAACCCCTCCAACCTCTCCGGGCTCATCATCGAGGTGCTGCTGGTCTTCGGCTTCACCTACATCTACACCGCCGTGCAGTTCGACCCCCGGCGCATCGCCGAGAACCTGCGCGAGTATGGTGGCTTCATCCCCGGCATTCGGCCGGGGGATCCCACGGTCAAGTTCCTCGAGCACATCGTCTCCCGCCTGACGTTGTGGGGGGCGCTGTTCCTGGCGGCGGTGGCGGCCATCCCCACCTTGGTGCTGCAGGCCACGGGTTTCAGCCTCGTAGCCTTCTCGGGGATCAGCTTGTTGATCGTGGTGGGTGTGGCGCTAGATACCCTGCGCCAGATCGAGTCGCAGCTCATGCTGCGCAACTACGAAGGCTTCTTGTCCAAAGGCCGCATCCGCGGTCGCACCGGCACGCGCTTTTGAGCCATCCAGGGCTCCGGGCCTGGCTTGAGGCTTTGGCGATACTGGAGGCGGTGCACTCTTTTGGGGGAATGTTCACTATGGGCGAAGCGGTTATCTTCCTGGGACCGCCTGGGGCTGGAAAAGGCACCCAGGCCAAACGTCTGGCTGCTGAGAGGGGCTACCGCCAGCTTTCCACTGGCGACATCCTGCGCAGCCACATCGCCCGCGGCACCGAGCTGGGGCAGAAGGTCAGGCCGATCCTGGACCGGGGCGACCTGGTGCCCGACGAGCTGATCCTCGAGCTGGTGAAGGAAGAGATCGCCGCTATGCCCACGCCCCGGATCATCTTCGATGGCTTCCCACGTACCTATGCCCAGGCCGAAGCTCTAGACCGCCTGCTGGAGGAACTGGGGGTCGAGCTGCGGGGCGTGCTGCTGGTGGACGTGCCGCGCGAGGAACTCATCCAGCGGTTGCTGGGCCGTGCCCAGGCCGAGGGCCGCTCCGACGACAACGAGGAGACCATCCGCAAGCGCCTGGCCGTCTACGCGGAGAAGACCCAGCCGCTGGTGGACTACTACGCCCGCACCGGCAGCCTCAAGGCCATCGACGGCCTAGGCTCCATGGACGAGGTCTACAGCCGCATCCAGTCGGCCCTGAACCACGATTTGCACTGAAGGAGACACGTGGCGATCGTCATCAAAAGCCCCTGGGAACTCGAGCGCATGGCCGAGACCGGCCGTCTGCACACCGAGATCTTCGCCGAACTCGAGCCTCTGATCCGCCCTGGCGTGAGTACTCTGGAGCTCGAGCACTTCGTGGTCAGGGCCATCAAGGCCCGTGGCGGCGTGGCCCCCCAGATGGGCTACCAGGGCTCTTATCCCTTCGCCACCTGCATGTCGCTCAACGAGGTGGTGGTACACGGCTTCCCCGACAAGCGCTTGCTCAAGGAAGGGGACGTGCTCAAGGTGGACTTTGCCTTCACCTACCAGGGCTTCACCACCGACATGGCCCGCACCTACGCCATCGGTAAGGTCTCGCCCGAGGCCGAGAGGCTCATCCGGATCACCGAGGAAGCCTTCTGGAGGGGGTTGGAGGTCATGAAGGCGGGCAACCGCACCGGCGACGTGGCCGCTACCGTGCAAGAGTTCGTCGAGGGGCACGGCCTGTGGGTGGTGCGTGAGATGGTGGGGCACGGGGTGGGCCGCTCGATGCACGAAGACCCTCAGGTGCCCAACTTTGGCAAAGCCGGGCAGGGCCCCAAGCTGCGTCCAGGCATGACCCTGGCTTTCGAGCCAATGGTTACGCTTTTCCCCGCCAAGGTGGTAATATTGGAGGATGGTTGGACGGCCAGCGCGGGCAAGGGCAACCTGGCCGCCCACTACGAAAACACGGTAGCGATCACCGAAGCCGGCCCAAGACTCCTCACCGGGAGTCCGAGGTCGGTTGCGGTACGCTGAAGAGTGAGGGGAAGGAGAAGCGCTTGGCCAAGGACAAAGACACGATTCGGATGGAAGGGGTCATCTCGGAGGCCCTGCCCAACACCACCTTTCGGGTGAAGCTCGACAGCGGCCCAGAAATCCTGTGCTACATTTCAGGCAAGATGCGCATGAACTACATCCGCATCCTGCCGGGTGACCGGGTGGTGGTGGAGGTCACCCCCTACGACCCGAGCCGGGGCAGGATCGTCTACAGGAAGTAGCTTGCGAAGGAGACAAGCATGAAGGTCAGAGCGTCGGTGAAGAAAATCTGCGACAAGTGCAAGATCGTGAAGCGTCACGGTCGGGTATTCGTGATCTGTGAAGAACCCAAGCACAAACAGCGGCAAGGATAAAGGAGAGAAAAGGAATGGCTCGTATCGCAGGCGTCGAAATCCCCCGCAACAAGCGCGTGGACATCGCCCTCACCTACATCTACGGGGTGGGTCCGCACCGGGCTAAGGAAGCCCTCGAGGCCACCCAGGTAGACCCCTCGGTGCGGGTGAAGGACCTCAGCGAAGCCGATGTGGCCAAGCTGCGGGAGCACATCGAAAACAACTACAAGACCGAGGGCGAGCTGCGCGCTGAGGTGGCGGCCAACATCAAGCGCCTCATGGACATCGGCTGCTACCGTGGCCTGCGCCACCGTCGCGGCCTGCCTGTGCGTGGCCAGCGCACCCGCACCAACGCTCGTACCCGCAAGGGCCCGCGCAAGACCGTAGCCGGCAAGAAGAAGGCCCCCCGCAAGTAAGCGTCAGGGCTTCTGAGACCCGTTTTGGGTTTTGGGAGCGAGGCAACTAGGAAGTACAAAGCTGGAATGAAGTCCCACTTTGGGCCAGCAGAGACTCCTGACTAGCGTTGAGCCCCCGGTTTTGGGGTTTCCGTTCAGAGCGCGACCAGGCGCACCCAAGTCGCAACAGCCTCCGGCGGAACGAAGCTTCGCTCAACGTGGGTGCAACCGAGGAGAGTATGGCCGCACCGAAGAAGGCAAGCAAGAAGAAAGTCAAGCGTCACGTGACCAGTGGGCGGGCGTTCATCCACGCCTCCTACAACAACACCATCGTCACCATCACCGACGCCGACGGCAACCCCGTGACCTGGTCGTCGGGCGGGGTGATCGGTTACAAGGGCAGCCGCAAGGGCACTCCCTACGCCGCCCAGCTCGCCGCCATGGACGCCGCCAAGAAGGCCCAGAGCTTTGGCATGACCAGCGTGGACGTGGTGGTGCGGGGCACCGGCGCGGGCCGCGAGCAGGCTATCCGCGCCCTGCAGGCTTCGGGGATTCAGGTCCGCTCCATCGTCGACGACACCCCCACCCCCCACAACGGCTGCCGTCCGCGCAAGAAATTCCGCAAGATCGCCTAAGGAGTGATTGAACGATGGGTCGTTACGCAGGTCCTGTTGTCAAAGTCGCCCGTCGGCTGGGCATCAATATAGCCGAGACCGAGAAGGTCCAGAAATACCTCGACCGCCGCCCCTACTCGCCCGGCCAGCACGGGCAGAAGAAAACCCGCCGCCCCTCCGACTACGCCGTGCGCCTGCGCGAGAAGCAGAAGCTGCGCTTTATCTACGAGGTCGGCGAGCGGCAGTTCCGCAACCTCTTCGAGGAGGCCAGCCGCAAGAAGGGCGTGACCGGCACGGTTTTCCTCCAGCTCCTCGAGTCGCGCCTCGATAACGTCGTCTTCCGCATGGGCATCGCCTCCACCCGCCGCCAGGCCCGCCAGTTCGTGCGCCACGGCCACATCCTGGTCAACGGTCAGAAGGTGGACCTGCCCGGCTACCGCGTCAAGCAGGGCGACGAGATCGCCGTGAGCGAGAAGGGCAAGAAGCTGGCCTTCATCCAGGCCAACGTCGAGCGCTTCAAGGGCCGTAAGTCCTTCCCCTGGCTGGAGTTCAACCCCGAGACCATGAAGGGCCGCTTCCTGCGGGTGCCCGAGCGCGAGGCCCTATCCATTCCGGTCAACGAGCAGCTCGTGATCGAGTTCTACTCGAGGTAGCCGATAGCCGAGCTATCCGCGCCTCCCAAGGAGGTCTGATCTTGGAAAGCACAAAGACCAAGGCTCCGGTGTTCAACGCCCGGATCGAGGGGAATTACGGCGAGTTCGTGCTCGAGCCCCTGGAGCGGGGTTTTGGCGTGACCATCGGCAACCCGCTGCGCCGCATTCTGCTGTCTTCGATTCCCGGCACCGCCGTGACCAGCGTTTACATTGAGGACGTTCTGCACGAGTTCTCCACCATCAACGGGGTCAAGGAAGACGTCGTACAGATCATCCTCAACCTCAAGGAACTGGTGGTTAAGTTCCACGCCCCCGGCACCAAGACCCTCACCCTGCGTGCCCAGGGCCCCAAGGAGGTCTATGCCCGCGACCTCGAGGTGCCCTCCGACGCCGAGATCATCAACCCCGACCTCTACATCGCCACGCTGAGTGCTGGGGCTAAGTTGGTGCTGGAAGTGCGGGTGGACGAGGGGGTGGGCTACGTGCCTGCCGAGCGCCACGGCATCAAGGACCGCATCTCCTCGATCCCCGTAGACGCGCACTACTCACCCGTCAAGCGCGTGGCCTACCAGGTTGAAGACACCCGCCTGGGCCAGCGCACCGACCTAGACAAACTCACCCTGCGGGTGTGGACCGACGGTTCGGTTTCCCCCATGGAGGTGCTCCAGCAGGCGGTGAGTATTCTGCGTGATCAGCTCAGCTTCTTCGATCAGTCCCCGGTGATCAGGGCCCAGGAAAAGCCAGCGGCCTCGCTGAGCAGCCCTGTCTTCACCACCCCTTCCCGCGAAGTTGGCAGCCCCGGCAAACCCGCCGTGCCCTCCACCGGCCTGACCCTCGACGAGCTGGGCCTCACCACCCGCGTGTTGCACAATCTCAAGGAAGAAGGCATCGAGTCGGTAGAGAGCCTGCTGGCCCTGTCCGAACGCGAACTCAAGAAAGTGCCCGGCATCGGTGACCGCAGCCTCGACGAGATCAAGGCTGTGCTGATGCAGCACGGGCTAGAGCTCAGAGAGTAGGAGTTTAGAACATGCGCCACCTCAAGTCTGGACGAAAGTTGAACCGCAGCTCGTCGCATCGCGTGGCCCTGGCCCGCAACCAGGCCAAGGCGCTGCTCGAGCACGGTCGCATCACCACCACCATCCCCAAGGCCAAGGAACTCGTCGGCTTCGTGGATGGCCTCATCAACACGGCCAAGAAGGCCCCCACCCTCAGCGTGCCCGAGGGCGTGCGCTTCACCAAGCCCCTCGACAAGGACGGCAAGCCCCGTCCCCTGAAGGAAGGCGAGCGCATGGCCACCCCCGAGGAACTCAAGGCCGTCTCCCGGCGCAACCACCTGCGCCGCCTGCTGCTGCGCGACCTGCACGACCCCAAGCTCGTGCGCAAGCTCTTCGAGGAGATCGCCCCCAAGTACGCCTCCCGCCCGGGTGGCTACACCCGCGTGCTCAAGCTGGCCGAGCGCCGCCGGGGTGACGGCACCCAGCTCGCGCTCGTCGAGCTGGTGGACTGATCCGCCCAGCGCTGACCGTCCGACCTCCAACGCCGAAGGCCAAAAACCTTTGGCGTTTTTTCGGCACGAAGGTGAACGCGTGTTGCTGCTGCGTCCTGGAACCCTGAATTTTCCCCTTTCTCCCGCCGAAGTCTGGGGCCGGGAAGGGGAGCTGGTGCTCGAGGTCGGCCACGGCGATGGCCGCTTCACCGCCGAGATCGCCCGGCGCAACCCCGAGTGGAACATCCTGGGCGTGGAGATCTCGGCGGCCAGCGTGACCCGCGCCCTCAAGCGGTTGCGGCGGGAGAACATCGCCAGTGTGCGGCTGTATCACGGCCAGGCGAGCTTCGCCCTGCGCAACTTCATCCCCCCGCGCGGCCTGAGCCGGGTCTACGTCAACTTCCCCGACCCCTGGCCCAAGACCAAGCACGAGGACAACCGCCTGCTGCAGCGTAGCTTCTTCCGCAGGCTCTCGACCCGGCTCGAGCACGGCGGCACCCTGCTCCTGACCACCGACCACGAGGAATACTGGAAGTTCGCCCAGGCCGAGGCCCGTGCCAGCGGTCTCTTCGCCGTCGAAACCCCGCCCCCGCCTGAACACCATTTGCAGACCAAATACGCCCTGAAGTGGAAGGAACAGGGTCGCAGCTTCTACCACGCGGTCTTCACCAAGACCGGCGAAGACCCCGAACCCTGGCCCCTGCTCGAGAGGTTTGAAATGGCCCACGCCCTGATGGAGGGCACCCTGCCCGAACTCACGTCCTTCGACAAACAGGTCATCCGCTTCGACGGCGGCACGGCAGTGCTGCTGGAGGCCGCGCGCGACCTCGGCGGCGGCTACTTCTTCCTCACCCACCTCGAGGAAGAAGACCTCACCCAGGACGTGTTGCTCGAGGCCCGCCCCAGCACCCACGGCCTGTACGTGGGCATCAGCCGCTTCGGGGCCCCGCTGGTGACAAAGGGCGTGCAGCAGGCGGTAGCCTGGCTGGTGGGCTGGCTCGAGGGGCAGGGGCTGAAGACGATTCAGCGGTCGTATTAAATCGCCCCACGGTGAGCGTAAGTGCGGGTTGAGGCTCTCATACGGGATTACCCGTGTTCACCGAGGCACTTAGACCTTGCGGAATTCGCAGATGGTCGATAGCTCATAGCCACTCACGTTTAGCGTCTTGCGCCGCGCGTTTTTCTACCGATCATCGACCATTGACGCTTTCAGCGCCCCTGCCAGGCGCTCCAACGCTTCCTGCAACAGGGGCCGGCTGGTGGCGAAGTTGAGCCGCAGGTAGCCCTTGAAGCCCTCCCCGAAGATCGCACCGTCGTTGAGGGCCACCTTGGCCTGCTCGAGTGCGAATTTATGAGGGTCCTCCAGGCCCAGCGCCCGGAAGTCCAGCCAGGCGAGGTAGGTGGCCTGGGGCGGAATGTACCCCACCTCGGGCAGTTTCTCGGCCAGGAAGCGGCTCAGAAAGTCGCGGTTGGCCTTGAGGTAGGCCAGCGTCTCCCGGAGCCAGGGTTGGCCGTGCTGCAAGGCCGCCAGCCAGGCCGCCATCGACAGCACGTTGGGGTGTCCACCCACGCCCTTGCTTACATTCTGCATGCGCTCCAGGATCGCCCTGTTGTGGCTGATGGCCACCCCGCCTCCCAGCCCGGCGGTGTTGAAGGCCTTGCAGGGGCCGGTGAGGGTGACGGTGCGCTGGGCGATTTCCTCGCAGAGCGAGGCGAAGGGGACGTGCTCTCCCTCGTAGATCAGGTCGGCCCACAGTTCGTCCACCATCACCCACAGGCGGTGCTCGAGGGCAAACTCGGCCAGCTTCTCCAGCTCGCTACGGGTGAACACCCGCCCGGTGGGGTTTTGCGGGTTGCACAGCATCAGCAAGCGGGTGGCCGGAGTGACCAGGCTCTCGAGATGCTCGAAGTCAATCTCCCACCCCGAAGCACCCGGCTGCATGGGGTTGGCTTTAGTCACCCGCCCGTAGTCGCTCAGCGCCAGCAGGAAGGGGTGATAGACCGGCACCTGGGTGATCACCTCCTCGCCCACGCTGCTCAGGGCCAGCACGCTGGCGTAGATGCCCGGCACCACGCTGCTGGTGAGCCACAGGTTCTCCCGCTGTAAGCCCTTGAGGCCCAGGCGCTCCTGCTTGGCGATGATCGCATCGAGCAACTCGGGGTCGCCTGCACCCTGCGGGTAGCCGATGCGCTTGGAAAGCCTGGCCTGAATGGCTTGCGCGATGGGCTCGGCGATGGGGTAGTCCATGTCGGCCACCCACAGGGGCAGCACGTCTTCAGGGAAAAGGCTCCACTTGACCGAGTGGGAGCCCCTGACTTCCTCGAGGTTGAGCTGGTCGAACGGGTGCGGCATGGGGATAGCTTATCGCTTAGTGAAAGTTCTTGACCCAAAACACCATCGGCTTGAGGCTTTCCTGCGCCTCGTCCAGGTCCTGCCAGCTGAAGTAGGTGATGAGGTCGGGGCGCTTGCGGTAGCCCTGACGCTCCCAGAAGGTGTCCAGCGGGCGGTAATCGGCGGGGCGGCGAGGGTGGTCGTCGGGGCGCAGCACCGCACAGAAGGTGGTGTTGGCGTAGCCCAGCGCCCTGGCCCTTGCCTCGCGCTGCCGGAAGAACTCGACCCCTAAGCCCCGGCCCCGGTAGGGGCGCTCGAGCACGCTCTCCCCGAAGTAGTACCACTCGCCAGCGTCCAGCCCAGCGCGCAGGAAGGGCTCCTGGAACTCCGCTTCGGCCTGTGAGAGGGGTAGGGCGGTGGAGGCTCCCACCACCCGGCCTTCGTCGCGCACCAGGACCAGGGTGCTCTGGGGGAGGTGTAGAAACTTCTCGAGGTAGCGCTGCTCGTACTCGAGGCTCCCCTGGTAGAGGTAGGGAAACTCACGGAACACCTCGATGCGCAGCCGGGCCAGTTCGGGGATGTAGGCTTCGATATCGCTTGCGCTGAGCACCTGAAGCTGCAGGCTCATCGGGACACCTGGGCAATCCAGTCTTTGAGGTTGTAGTGGTTGGAGACACGGGTGATTTTGCCGCCTTTGATCTCGAAGAAGGCCCCCACCCGCAGGGTGTACCTCTGGCCGCGGGCGGGAGGGAGGTTCCCGTCGGTCTGGAGGTACTCCCCCTCGAGCATGAACTCCGCGGCGGCGCGGCGCCCGTCGGTGCTGACCATGACGACGAGGTCGTAGACCCGCTCGCGGTAGCAGCGGTTCATGTGCTCGAGGAAGGCCCGGAAGGCTTTCTTTCCCCGCTCAGTGGCCCCCTGGCTGATCTCGTGGACCACGTCGTCGCTGAGGAGTTGGAGAAAGCCCTCGACGTCCCTGGCGTTGAAGCGGTCATAGTACACGCGCAGCAGCGTCTCGGCGGGAGTGTGGTTCACAGGAGTAGTTTA
The DNA here is from genome assembly GCF_003574095.1 of Calidithermus roseus. Classification (GTDB taxonomy): domain Bacteria; phylum Deinococcota; class Deinococci; order Deinococcales; family Thermaceae; genus Calidithermus; species Calidithermus roseus. The sequence goes on along the minus strand of NZ_QWLA01000028.1, from coordinate 19,471 downwards.
TCTGGGCCAAAGCTTTCTGCTCCCGTATTCTGAGGGGCGAGGGAGGAAAACATGCTAACGCTCATCGGCATTGCCTTACTTGTCCTCGGAATCGTTTTGCTGGTCCAGCCTGGGCGGCGCAGCCTGGGCGGCGTGGTCGCTATCGTGGGCCTAGTAGTCGCCGTGTTGTCGCAGAGCTTCGTAGTGATTCCCGCCGGGCACGTGGGCGTGGTGTTCAACGTCTTCGGCGGGGTGCAGCCCACCCCGCTGGGCGAAGGCTTTCGCATCGTGATTCCCGGCATCCAGAACGTGGTGCTCTACGACGCGCGGCTCAAAGAGGTGACGCTGGCAGTGCCTACCCCCGGCACACGGCAGCCCGGTCCCAGCGAGGAGGCCATCACCGCCCGCAGCAAGGAGGGGTTGGAGATCGGGGTAGACGTGACGGTGCAGTACCGCATCAAGCGCGACGAGGCGGCGCTTTTGCACCGAAACGTGGGGCCGGGCTACGTCGATACCCTGGTGGTGCCCCAGATTCGCAGCAAGGTGCGTGACGCGGTGGGCCTGTTCAACGCCGCCGACCTCATCAGCACCCAGCGCACCCAGCTCGAGGCCGCCGTCACCCGCGAGCTCTCCGAGGACCTGGGGGCCCAGCACGTCGAGCTGGTCTCGGTCTTGCTGCGCCGCATCGACATTCCTCAATCGGTGGCCAAGGTCATCGAGGAGAAGCAGACTGCCGAACAGCAGGTCCAGGTCGCGGAGAATCGCCGCCGCCAGGCCGAGATCGACGCTCAACGGGCAGTGGTTCAGGCCAAGGGCGAACGCGACGCGGCCATCCTGAAGGCCGAAGGTGAAGCGCGGGCCATCCAGTTGCGCGGGGAGGCCCTGCGCCGCTCGCCCGAGGTCATCCAGCTCACCGTGGCCGAGAAGCTCGCGCCCGGCATCAACACCGTGCTCCTGCCCTCGGATGGCAACTACCTGCTCGACCTGCGCAACCTGCAGACGCTGAACCGGACGGCTCCGGCGCGGTGAGGTGGGTTGGTAGCCGATGGCCGGACGCCAGTCGTACGCCGAACGCGAGACGCAAGACGCTTTGGCCCTCGACAAGCCGTGAGCCACAAGCTAACGGCTGAGGGCTGGTGGCTTATCGTTTCCGGCTTCTGGCGCGTGTGCAATGTGAGGGAGTGTACTTGTGGCCTCGAGGGGCTGAGGCGGTAAACTGGGCACGCAGGTTTCGATCTAAAGCTTCTGGTTGTGCAAGGAGGAATCCCTCATGCTCAGATCCTTCGTTCGTGCTCGAGCGCTGTGGGTGGTCCTGGCGGCCTTTGCTCTGACGAGCGCCCAGGCCCAGGTGACCATCACCTACTGGCAGTACGATTTCAAGAGCAAGATCGAGGCCATCGACGAGCTGATCAAGCGCTTCGAGGCAGCCAACCCCGGCATCAAGGTCGTGCATCAGACCTTCCCCTACGATGCTTACCAGCAGAAGGTGGGTTCTTCCATCCCCGCAGGCCAGGGCCCCGACGTGGTCAACCTCTTCTACGGCTGGCTGCCTACCTGGGTCAAAGCCGGTTACCTGGTTCCGCTGCCGGAAAATCTGGTCAACCCCAAGCAGGTCGATAACGACTTCGTCAGCATGGCCCAGAGCGCCAAGATCGACGGCAAGTACTACGGCCTGCCCACCGCCGTGCGCAGCCTGGCGCTGTTTTACAACAAGGACCTCTTCCAGCAAGCGGGCATCGGCAAGCCTCCTAAAACCTGGGCCGAGTTCATCGAGGTCGGCAAGAAGCTCACCGTCAAGCAGGGCGACCGCTACACCCAGATCGGCTACGGCATCTCCCCCGACGGGCAGGACCACCACCTCGTGCGCGAGGTGCTTCTGCGCCAGATGGGCGGGCGACCCTACTCCGACGATGGGCGCAAGGTGCTCTTCGGGGGGCCTGAAGGGCTCAAGGCCTTCACCATGTACACCGACTGGGTCAAGAAGCATGGCATCGGCATCCCCAACTTCTTCCCCGGCAATAACGGCTACCGCGACGGCTTCATCGCCGGCAGGATCGGCATGATCATCGATGGCTCCTTCGCCATCGGCACCATCCGCAGCGGGGCCAAGTTCAACTGGGGCGTGGCCGAGCTGCCGGTGGAGAAGGTCGGGGGGCGCAAGGCCAACTTTGGCTCCTTCTGGCTGCACAGCATCACCCCTCTGGCCAAGGGGCCTAAGCTCGAGGCCAGCGTCAAGTTCCTCAACTTCATCACCTCGGCGGAGGCCCAGCGCTACTGGCTGGAGAAGGTGGGCGAGCTTCCCGCCCGCAAGGGCCTCATCAAAGACCCCAAGCTCTCGCTGGACCCCGTTTACGGTCCTTTCATCCTCAGCCTCTCCTACGCCAAGGCCACCCCCTTCGTCGACGAAGCCGCCCAGCGCACGGTGATCGTCAACGCCATCAACCGGGTGCTCTTGCAGAACGTGGACCCCGCCCAGTCCTGGAAGATGGCGATGGAGGAGGAGCAGAAGATCCTCGACAGCTTCTACAAGTAGCAGGAGCAGGGTTCAGGGGAACGGGGGAAGGGTGATGGGAAAGAGTCCTCCCCGACCTCGTTCCCCCTGAACCCTGATTTCCACGCATCCCCAAGCCCTCCTATGAAGCGATCCCGGCTCAGCCTGGCTACCCGCGAAGCTCTGTGGGCGTACGTTTTTCTGCTCCTTCCGCTGGCCTTCTTCCTGTTCATCCGCATCTGGCCCGCCTTCCAGGCGTTGTGGCTGTCGCTGTACGACTGGAACGCCGACCCCAGCAAGCGGGTTTTCGTGGGGCTCGAGCACTATGCCCAGATGGCCCAAGACCCTCTGGTCGCCCGCTCCTTGCGCAACACCCTGCTCTACACGCTCATCGGAGTGCCCGCTCAGTTGGTGTTGGGGCTGGGCATCGCCCTGCTGCTCAACGCGGTGACCCGCGAGCGGCTGCGCGACCTGTTCCGGGCGATCTACTTCGCGCCCTACGTGACCCCAGCGGTGGCGGTGGCCTGGGTGTTTAGCTGGATGCTCTCGGCTAACTTCGGCGTCGTCAACGAACTGCTGCGGGCCGCCGGGCTCCCGGCACAGGACTTTCTGCGCAACCCCAGCCTGGCCCTGCCCACCGTGGCGGGGGTGGTGGTCTGGCAGAACCTGGGCTTTCAGGTGGTGCTGTTCCTGGCGGGCTTGCAGAACATCCCCCGCGACTACTACGAAGCCGCCCGCATCGACGGGGCCGATGGGCGGCAGCTGTTCCGCCACATTACCCTGCCGCTGCTGAACCCGGTGATGGTGTTCTCGGCAGTCATCGGCACCATCGGCTTCCTGCAACTGTTTACCCAGGTGGTCAACCTCAGCTTCACCGACCAGGGCGGACCCCTCCACAGCACGCTCACGGTGGCGCTGTACATCTACCAGGTGGCCTTCGGGCGCTTCGACTTAGGCTACGCGGCGGCCATCACGGTGCTGCTGTTCGTGATCATCCTGAGCATTACCCTCATCCAACTGCGGCTGCTGTCGCGGAGGGTGGAGTACTAGCTGTGAACCGACGCCTTTCCTCCTTCTTCGTCTATGCCCTGCTTACGCTGGGTGCGCTGGCGATGGTCTTTCCCTTCGTCTGGATGTTTCTGACCTCGCTCAAGAGCTTCCAGGAGCTCTTCGAGCTGCGCTGGCTGCCGCGGGAGCCGACGCTCGAGAACTACCGCGAGGTGCTCTTTGGCACCCAGTTTCCCCGCTGGTTCCTCAACAGCCTGGTGGTGGCGAGCCTCACCACCGTCTCGGTGCTGTTCTTCGACAGCCTGGTGGGCTACACCCTGGCCAAGCTGCGCTTTCCCGGCAGGAACCTGATCTTCGTGCTGATCCTGGCCACGCTGATGGTGCCCACCGAGATGCTCGTCATCCCCTGGTACGTCATGAGCGTGGATTACGGCTGGGTCAACACCTTCTGGGGCATCCTGTTCCCCGGCCTCATCAGCGCCTTCGGCGTCTTCCTCATGCGCCAGTTCTTCGAGTCGCTGCCTACCGACCTGCTCGACGCGGGCCGCATCGACGGGTTGAGCGAGTTCGGGGTGTTCTGGCGGGTGGCCTTCCCGCTGGTGCGCCCGGCCCTGGCCGCGCTGGGCATCTTCACCTTCCTGGGCAACTGGAACGCCTTCTTGTGGCCTTTGATCATCATCCAGACTCCCGACATGCGCACGCTGCCCGTGGGAGTGGCGCTGTTCTCGGGCGAGGCGGGCACGGCCTGGCACCTGATCATGGCGGCCAGCAGCCTGGCGGTGATCCCGGTGCTCGTCGTGTTCTTCGTCTTCCAGCGCCAGATCATCGAGGGCGTGGTGCTGACCGGGGTCAAGGGGTGAGGATTTCACCGAGGGCTAAACCAAAAGCCATCGACTATCGGCTATGAGCTATAAGCTCACTTCACCAGCTCGATCTCGAACAAATAGGGCCACAACTTGCCCGTCACGAACAGCCGTTTGCCCTGCTCATCGTAGGCGATGCCGTTGAGCACGTCGGCCTTGGTGATGAGCATGGCGAGCCTGCTGAGGTCGAGCCAGGCTTCCACGTGACCATCCTTGGGATTGATGATGGCGATGCGGTTGGTCTGCCAGACGTTGGCGTAGATGAGGCCCTGAATGTACTCGAGCTCGTTCAGCCGCGTCACCGGCTCGCCCCCTGCCGTCACCTTGACGGTGCGGACGGGCTTGAGCGTCTTGGGGTCGAGGAAGAACAGCCGGTCGGTGCCGTCGCTCATGATGAGCTGGCTGCCGTCGTGGGTCAGGCCCCAGCCCTCGGTGGCATAGCTGAAGCTGCCGGTCTGCTTGAAGGTGGCGAGGTCGTAGATGAAGCCCTTTTTGCTCGTCCAGGTGAGCTGGTAAATCTTGCCGCCGAAGAGGGTGATGCCCTCGCCGAAATATTCAGGCGGGATGGGCTGGCGCTGGAGCACCTTACCGGTCTGGAGGTCCACCTTACGGATCTCCGAGCGCCCGTTGAGCCCGGTTCCCTCGTAGAGGAAGCCGTCGTGGTAGATGAGCCCCTGGGTGAAGGCGGCGGGGTCGTGTGGGTACATCTTGACCAGCTTGAAGCTGTAGGTGGGGATGGAGCCATTGCCCTCGTGGGCCGTCACGGAGGTCGAAGTCCCCAGGAGCAGGGCCAGGCTGGCGAGCAGGATCAGGCGGCGCATGGCTACAGCATAGAGGCCAAAAATGAACGCAGGCTTTGCTGTATGGCCTCCACGCTCTGGGTGGCGTCCAGCACTACGAAACGCTCGGGCTCGGCCATGGCCAGCTCGAGGTAGCCCTCGCGCAGGCGGCGGTGGAACTCTAAGGGTTCGCGCTCGAGGCGGTCGCGGCTGTCGAAGCGCATTAGCCCTACTTCGGGCGGGAGGTCGAGCAGGAAGGTGCGGTGGGGCTTGAGCCCGCCCGTGACTCCCTCGGCCACCGCCCGCAGCCAGCCCAGCGACAGCCCGCGCCCGTAGCCCTGGTAGGCCAGCGAGGAGTCGAGGTAGCGGTCGCACAGCACGATCTCGCCGCGCTCGAGGGCCGGGCGCAGCACTGTGCGCACGTGCTCGGCGCGGTCGGCGGAGTAGAGCAAGTACTCGGCCTCGGGGGTCATGTCGTGGTGGTGCAGCAGCAACTGGCGGATCTCGGCCCCCACCACGCCGCCGTCGCCGGGCTCGCGGGTGGTGAGCACCGCGCGGCCCTGCTCACGCAGCCACTCCGCCAGCAGCCGCACCTGCGTGCTCTTGCCCGCACCTTCGGGCCCCTCGAAGGTGATGAACAGCCCCGCCATTCAAAGCCCCGTGGGGTGCTCGAGGAAGACCCAGGGCAGGCCGAACTCGCGCTCGATGCGCTCGGCCAGGGCCTTCACGCCGAAGGTCTCGGTGTCGTAGTGCCCGGCATAGATGGCGTTCATGCCCAGCTCGAAGGTGGGGTGGAAGTTCTGGTGCTTGGGCTCGCCCGTGATGAGCAATTCGGCCCCAGCCGCCTTGGCCTGGGCCACGTAGTCGGAGGCCGAGCCCGACACCACCGCCACCCGCGTGACCTCGTTGGGGCCGCCCTGGTGGATGAGGCACTGCATCCCGGTGATCTGGCCCAGTCGGTCGCCGATCTCGGAGAGGGCGTGGGGCCGGAACAGGTTGCCGATGAACCCCACCTCGAAGGGCTCGAGATTCTGTAGCCCCAGGGCCTGGGCGATTAAGGCGTTGTTGCCCACCTCGGGGTGCACGTCCAGCGGCAGGTGCGAGGCATAGAGGTTGATACCCCCCTGGAAGAGGGCCTCGAGCCGGCGCTTATGGATTCCCACCACCGGCATATCTCCGCCCCAGAACAGCCCGTGGTGCACGATCATGAAGTCCACGCCCTGCTCGCGGGCCTTGTCGATGGTGGCCTGGGCGGCATCTACCGCCGCTCCGATCTTGTGAACCTGCTCGCGCCCTTCAACCTGGAGCCCGTTGAGCGAGGGATCACGCAGTTGTTTGGTGATTTCCCTACTCTTGAGAAATTCGTCCAGCCAGCGGACGAGGATGTCGCGGTGCATGGATATAAGTCTACTGCCAGGAGTCGTGCGACGCCCCAGGCCACGACTCACCCGATGCCCGCTTTTTGCCCGCCCAGCGCGGCCCTGACCTCCTCCACCTCGTTCCAGGGGATCGTCTCGGTGCCGCGCTCGAGCGTGCGCTCGTGTCCCTTGCCTGAGAAGAGGAGGGTGTCGCCGGGGCGGGCGTTTTCAACGGCGTGGCGGATCGCTGATCGCCGGTCGCCGATGCACACGTGCCGCTTGGGGTCGCCGTGGGCCTCGGACATGGTTCGCAGGATGGCCCCCAGGCTCTCGCTGCGGTGGTCCTCCTCGGTAAAGATGGCGAAGTCGGCCAGCTCGGCGGCCACCCTGCCGATGCCGGTGCGGCGGCTGGGGTCCTGGTTGCCCGCCGCCCCGATCACCACCACCAGACGACCACGGGTGGTGGGGCGCAGGGTCACCAGCGCCGCCCGCAGGCTGTCCCCGGTGTGGGCGAAATCGACGATGACTCGGAAGGGCTCGGCCTGCACGAGCTGCATTCGCCCCGGCACGCCGGGGAAGCTGGCCAGGCCACGTCTTATCTCCTCTACCGAGAGGCCCATCCGTGTGGCGGCGGCCATCGCCGCCAAGGCGTTTTCGGCGTTGAAGCGTCCCACCATGGGGAGCTGAACCGCGAACGAGCCGACAGGGGAGCGCACCTCGAGCTCGAGCCCTCCCACGCCTTCCGTCAGTTTTTCGGCCCGCCAATCGCCCGCTGAGCCATAGCTCCAGGTGTTGGGCCCGTCGGCCAGGCGGTGGGTCCAAGCGTTGTCGCTGTTCACCACGCGCCACTGTGAGCGCTCGAGCAGCTTCCTCTTCTCGGCGAAATAGTTCTCCATGCTGCCGTGCAGGTCGAGGTGGTCCTCGAAGAGGTTGGTGAAGACCCCCACCGCGTACTCCAGCCCGCGCACCCGCTCGAGCGCGAGGGCGTGACTGGAGACCTCGAGCACCGCCTGTTTGCACCCGGCCTCCACGAAGCGGCGCAGCATCTCCTGCACCTGCGGGGCCTCGGGGGTGGTGAAGTGGCCGCTCAGGAACAACTCTTTCGCGCCGATCTTGACCCCCACGGTCGAGAGGCGTCCCACCGGGGGCTGGGCCGACTGGAGCAGGTGGTGCAGCAGCACGGCCACGGTGGTCTTGCCTTTGGAGCCGGTTACCCCAGCCAGCTCGAGCTGCTTTGCCGGATAGCCCCAAAAGGCCGCGGCCAGATCGCTCAGTGCAGCCCGGTCATGGCTCACTTTGCAGTAGGGGACAGGCAAATCGAGGTCTTTGGTTCCGACTACGGCGATGGCCCCCTTCACGAGGGCCTGGGGAATGAAGTCGTGCCCGTCCAGCGGCGCCCGGCTTTGCAGGGGAACGCCCTGGATCGCCACGAACACGAAGCCGGGTTCGACCAGCCTCGAGTCATGGGTTACGCCCCGTACCGATAGGGCCGGGGCTTCGCGGCCAAGCAGGGCGAAGAGTTCGTGCAGGGTGACCACACCAGCATTGTATTTCCTGGGGCAGCCGGGGTAGGGAATGGGCCTCGAGGCTCGCCCGTCCGACGGCTCATCGGTATGGTTGATGCCACTCGACCCACCGGAGGATGCCCAATCGCTCGATGGTTGTGTTTGGCCCTGGTTAGGTAGGCTCAAAGGGAAATCCGACAGTGGATCGGCGGCGTAGGAGGCCTCGAGGACGGCGTGCTTATGGCTATGGGCTTTGCTTGTTCATCGTGCTGCTTTAACTCAGCAAGGACTCAGGAAATAATCAACATATCTATTTACAAAATAGTGCTTAAGGACTAAGCTATAAATCAAGGAGGCGATGAATAAATGCAAAACAGCATCATTGACACCATCGGCTTCCACGCTGGAGAAATCATCCTGTACCCCGGAAAGCCGGGTCCCAAGGACAAGCTTTACCGGGTGCGCGAGGGGCTGGTGCGCCTCCAGAGCGTGGATGAGGAGGGCAATGCCCTGACGCTGCGCTTCGCGCGTCCGGGCGAGTACTTCGGTGAGGAAGTGCTTTCGGGCGATGAACGCAGCTACTTCGCGGAGGCGGTGACCCGCACCCGCATCGACATCGTCTCGCCGGAGGAACTCACCCCTGAGGAGACCGTGAAGCTGGCTCGGCACTTGGTGAACGCGCTCACCCAGACCTACCGCACCATCCAGCGCCTCTCGGGCCAGCGCCTGAAGAACCGCATCGCCGCCACCTTGCTCGAGCTCTCCAACACCCCCATCGCCTTCCGCGAGAGCAGTGGCCGTGTGGGCGTACGCGCTACCCACGACGAGATCGCCTCGGCGGTCGGCTCGGTGCGCGAGACCGTGACCAAGGTCATCGGCGAGCTCTCGCGCGAGGGCTACATCAAGTCCGGCTACGGCAAGCTGGTGCTCGAGAACATCCGTGGCCTGGAGGACCTGGCCCAGCAAGCTGCATAAACTATCAGCGTGAAAGCATAATGGACGGCTTTCAGCCGTCCTGTTTTGTGGCCAAAAATCGAGACCAAGCGTGTCTTGCCATGGGAACTGCACACCCTGGCTGTGAAGAGATGCGCCGGTGGTAGTACTCCGGATTTACGGTATACCAAACCGGAGCTCTTGTGTTATCTTATTCACCATGTTGCGGACCGACGTGACCGTGATCGGAGCTGGGCCGGCAGGACTGTTTGCGGCGTTCTATGTGGGTATGCGCGACCTTACGGTGCGGATCATCGATCCCTTGCCGGAGCCGGGAGGCCAGCTCATGGCCCTGTACCCCGAAAAATACATCTACGACATCGCGGGCTTCCCCAAGATCCTCGCTAAGGACCTGGTGAACAACCTCATCGAGCAGCTCGAGCCCTTCAAGCCTATCTATACCCTGGGCGAGCGGGCGGAGAAGCTCGAGGAGGTCAACGGCGACTTCCACATCACCACCTCCAGCGGTCACACTTACGCCACCGGCGCGGTGATCATCGCGGCAGGGGTGGGAGCCTTCGAGCCGCGCAAGGTGGGCTGCCCCGGCGAGGCCGAGTTCACGGGCAAGGGGGTCTATTACGCGGTCAAGAGCAAAGCCGAGTTCACTGGCAAGCGTGTGCTGATCGTGGGAGGTGGCGACAGTGCCGCCGACTGGACACTGGGCCTCAAAGACATCGCCGAGGTCACCCTGATTCACCGCCGTGAGCAGTTTCGCGCCCACGCCGCTACCGTCAACCAGATGATCGAGGCCGCCGAGGCGGGAGAGGTTCGTATCCTCACCCCCTACGAACTCAAGGAGATTCGCGGTGATGGCCACGTGCGCGAGGCGGTGATCTTCAACAACGCCACCAAAGAGGAGACCGTGCTGGGGGTGGACGCGGTGGTCATCCTGGCTGGTTACCTCTCCAAGCTGGGGCCGCTGGCGACGTGGGGCCTCGAGATGGAGGGCAACAAGAAGATCAAGGTGCTCGACTCGACCATGCGCACCAGCCGTCCCGGCATCTTCGCCTGCGGTGACGTGGCGAGCTACAACGGCAAGCTGCCGCTGATCTGCCTGGGCTTCGGGGAGGCTTCCATCGCGGCCAACTACGCCGCCGCCTACGCCCATCCCGAACTCAAGGTCAACCCCGGTCACTCCTCCGAGCGCGACGAGGTGCCGACCCCGGCGGCTACGCACTGATCCCTGCTCGAGGGCTCGAGGCGCTGGAGGGCTGAGATGTACGGGCCAGGCCAGCGCGTGCGGTTGGAGTTCTGGAAGTATCCCCAGGACCGGCTGCACTACTGGTGGGAGGCCGAGGTGCGCGAAGTGCGCGAGGGGGCGGTACTGCTGTACATGCCCCTGGGATTCGAGTTCCACCACGAAAGCAAAGGGCGGGTGCTGCGCGTAGATCACCAGGCTTACGTGGCCTTCTTCGAGAGTCGCTGGTACTCGGGTGGCCCCGACCTCGATGCCGAGGGCAGGGTGCTCGAGTACTACTGGAACATCCAGACTCCCCCGCGCTTCGAGCCAGAGCGCATCTGGCAGTACGACCTCGAGCTCGACGTGAAGTGCAGGGCCGACCACCGCTGCCAGACCTTCGACCTCGAGGAGTTCGCGGCCAAGGCCCCCCTTTACCCGGCGGAGTGGGTGGAGCGGGCCACCCAGGCCGTCGCGGAGGTCGAGCGCCACATGCTGCAGGGAGAATGGCCGGTCTTGCCGCCGGGCAGGGCAGGGCAGTGGCTCGAGCGCATTTGACCAGCCCTAGAGCCATCGACGGCTCGTGCAAGAAGCCCGGTGTAACGCTGCTGTAACGCTGCTTACGCTAACATCGCCTTGAAGTTCGGCAGCCCGTGCGATCCAACATGGGATGCGGGGCTTCGAGGGAAGGGTGCGAGGGGATACCTTGGATTTGTGCCTATTCGGCAAGCGCTTATTGGGCGGATGCGAGGGAGCAGCGCCACCGTTATTGGAGCCCCCAGCGTTGGGCTAGAAGCCGGAAACCCTGTCCCCTTTCCCAAAGACGACAACTGCCCTATGCGGCAGTTGTTCGTTTAATGAGCGGCGAACAGGGCCTGGTAGAACATCCCCTTGAAGAAACCGTGGAAGGCATAGGGCCAGGTGGCCTGTTGCCGGGCTCCGGTAGGCCAGTTGTGCCAGGCCGGGCCGAGGTAGTAGAGCCAGTGTCCGGCCAGGTAGCGGGTGTTGCTCCAGGAAAGCCCCAGGGCTGCATTGAAGTAGCCGCGCAGTCTCGAGGCCGTGAGCAGCAGGTTCTTGGCGGGGTCCTCCAGGGCCTGGCGGGCCTCGAGTTCGGTGCGTGGGAAGCTGGCATAGGGCCAGGCCGCGAAGTGCTTGAGGCGCCGCTGCTGCTTGAGCGCGTCTTCCCAGGACATCTGGGCCAGACCCAGGGTGCGTGACAGCGGCCCCGCACTGCCGGTGGACTCGCTGAGGCTCTCGGCTAGACCATCGGCCAGGGAGCGAATTCCCCTCGAAAGCCCCATAGCCTTATCCCCGCCGTACTCCTCGTTGTCCACTATTGCCGCCAGCACCCCCGAGGGGAAATGCAATCTCTGGGCTGCCTGGCTGATCTCCTGGCGGTAGGGCAGCACGCGCTCCAGGGCCAGTGGTAGGTCTCGAGTGTTAGGGGTTTGACCCCGCTTGAGTGCTCCGAGGGCCTCGAGCCAGCGCCTCGAGGCGGCCAGGGCCTCTTCGGGGCTGCCGAAAGCCGAGGAGCGGTTGCGGCGTTGGTTGTAGAACTCCAGGCGCAGCAAGCGGCTCACGGCCACCGCGCCAGGGCGCCCGGCCAGGATCTGGGCCGAAGCCTTGAGCGAGAGGTACTCCCGCACGATTGCCTCACGGCGGGATACCTCCAGGCCCACCAGGATTTGCCGCAGGGACAAGCGCTGCCAGGGATCGCCCAGGGGCAGGGGCCGGCCCTGGCTCAACAGCAGCAAAAGCGTCAGCAAAACCGCACCCAGGACCAGGGTGCGGCGGCTGGGCTTGGCCTGGAGCTCAGGCAGGGGATGCGCTCTCACCGATTGGATGCCTACAGCTCGTCCTCGAGGGAGTCGAAGACCCCGCGAGCGGGCGTGGGTTGGGTTTCCTCCTGGTTTTCGGGCAGGGGTTCGATGGTGGGGTATACCCGCCGTCCGCCGCTCTGGCGCTCGAGCACCTCGCGCATCTCGCGCAGGTCGAGGTAGCGGTCGGCCTGGTTGCGCAGCTCGAGGTCGGTCAGTTCGGGTACACCCAGCAGGTGAATTTCCTTGCCCATGGCCCGCAGCGCGGAAAAAGTATGCGCCAGCTCGCTGGCTCCGGTGGCTACGATGGCGCGGTCCCAGCGAGGGGCGGTGGTGAGGGCATCGGTGGCCAGCAGCGCCTCGAAACGCGGCTCTCCGTGTACCTCCCGGCTGCGCACGGTGTAACCCATGAAGATGAGGGCGTCGAGGAATTTCTGCTGGCGCTCGTCGTCCGGATCGGTCAGGGGAGCATAGTAGAAGGCGTTATAGAGGTCATCGGCGGGACCAAACTGGGCGATCACTCGGCGGTGATCTACGTTCCAGCCCAGCCGCTTGGCGGCGTTGTACATATATGAACCGTCAATGAAGAGTGCAACTTTCACAAACTCAATCATAACAGGCTCAAGAGGCGATAATGTGGAAGTTGTGCATCACTTGGACGAAGCGCTGTTTTACGCGGGTCGCCTGGAGGAACCCCTGCTGCGCCTGGGCCGGGGGAAAGCCGATCGGGTCGCGTTGTTGTTCAGCGATCCGGAGGCGGCCCGCGCGCTGTGCCGGAGGTTACCTGGCTATGAACTGAGCTTATTTTCCGCGAGCGACTGGCGGGGAAAAGAGGAGTTGTTCAAGGCTTTGCTGGCGCAGGGGGTCGAAGTCTATCTTTTGAACGAATCCAAGCCTCACGCCGTGCGGATGGCCCTGGCCTATGTCCAAAGCCACAAAACTCAGACGGCGTGCTTGTAGATTGGATTTCGTGAGCTTCCCCATAAGACCCTGGATGTTTCTCGCCGCGGGGCTGCTGCTGGGCGCGAGGGCGGTGCTGGGCCAGGCTGTGCCCGCCGACAAGCCGGGGGTTCCCCGCGTGGACGTGGATTACCGCAGCACGGTGGAGACCTGGTGGGCCCGCCATCCCCTCAACCCCGACGCGCCGGGTGGGATTCCCATCGGAGGGGTCAGGCCCTTCGCGCGGGTGCTCGAGCTCACTCCCGAGGACAGCATTCAGGAGGCGATCGACCGCTATGGGGACTCGGGCGTGACCATCCGGCTGCGCCCTGGGATCTACCGGCAGTCCTTCGGGACACGGGGCTACAGCAATATCCAAATCGTGGCCGATGAACCCGGCACCGTGCGCATCCAAGGGCGGGCGCTGCTGAGCGGGGGCTACGGAGCCATACCCAAAGGCTCGAAGAACCCGCTCATCAAGACCTACGTCGAATTCGTGGACTGCATCGTCAAGGACTACGATCCCAACCACGCCCTCTGCCGCCGCACCGCGCAAAACCGTCCCGGCAACATCTACCTCAAGAACCTCACCTTCGACGGCTACGGCGAGATTCCCACCCCCCTCATCCGCATCGCAGGCATCCGGGACGTGGTGTTCGACAACCTGAGCTTCGTGGGCACCACCTTAAAGCTCGAGCCCGGCGTGCACCATCCCGGTCTGGTTTCGGGCCACGCCCTCATCGACAACGTGTGGATTCGCGGGGGAAGCTTCGAGGGGCCTTCGCCCTACGCCGTTTACCTCGACGGGCTGCATGGTGGCGGGGTGATCAAAGCCAGTTTCGCTGCCTCCTTCGGCAGCGGGGGCCTGCTGTTTCTCACCAACGACGACTTCAGCCAGGACCTCGACCAGCCGGCCAACGGCATTCAGAAGCACGAGCAGCGCAACGGGCAGTTCATCGTAGCTGAGGGCAATGTCTTCGCGGGTACCCATACGGCGGTGGGCTTCACCGCCGAGCAGGTGCTGGTGCAGAACAACGAGGTCAAGGGGCGGGTGGAGTGGTTCACCCAGAACGACGGGCGCTGCTCTAACCGCTGGGGAAGCTTCATTTACACCAACGTGGGCCACATTATCCGCAACAACCGGGTCAACTATGCCACTGGCTTTCACCTCATCGACGCCAACACTGCCATAGGCAACTGCGAGAACCGGGCTTTCGGACAGGTGGGGCGCTACACCCTCGAGGGCAACAAGATCCGCACCCTCGGACCCGGAGGCCTTGTGGGCCTGGTGGGCCCTGAAGAATTCGTGCAAGGACCCAACGTGGTGCGGGATAACTGCGTGGGAAAGGAGTGCTATTGAAGGTCGTACGGAGCCCGACGTGCTGATGGCTGCCCTCGAGATCACCCCGCTCCATCTCCACCAGGCCGAAGCTTTCCTGGCCTGGCGTGGAGAGGACGAGATCAGTTGCCAGATCGTGCGGGGGGAGGTGGAGGCCCACTTCGTGGGGCAGCGGGTGCTGTGGGTGGCCGTGCTGGGAGAGGCGATGGTGGGCACGGTGCAACTACTCTTCGACCATCCCGATCCCGATCTGGCCGATGAGCACAGCGGCTATATCCAAGCGCTCGAGGTCCGGCCCGCCTATCGCCGCCTGGGCATCGCCAGCGCGCTGCTGCAGCGTGTCGAGTGGGAAGCCCGCAGGCGGGGGTTGGAGCGTATCACCCTCATGGTCGAGCCCGACAATGCCCCGGCCCTGCGGCTGTACCGCAAGTGGGGCTACCGGCAGTTCAAGCGCTCGGTGTTTGGCTGGAAAGGCGTGATGTACCCCACGCTGTGCCTGGAGAAGCTGCTGGCGCCGGTATGAGGGGATGCTGGTGCGGGAGGGTGCTCAGCCCTCAAGGCTCAGAACCACCTTGCCAAACACCTTGCGCTCCTCGAGCTTGCGGTGCCCTTCGGCGGCTTGCTCCAGAGGCAGCACCTCGCCCACCACGGGCCTCAGCTTGCCCTCGCAGACGAAGCGGAGGATGGGGAAGAGGCGGCTTTTGGAAGCCATGGTCGAGCCGAAGATGGTGAGCTGGCGGTAGAAGATGTGGGCCATGGGCGTAAGGGCCTCGTAGCCCGAGGAGGCGCCGGCCACGGCGATGCGCCCGCCCCAGGCCGTTGATCGCAAGACTTCCGGCCAGAAGTCGGCGCCGGTGTGGTCCACCACCGCGTCGGCCCCCTTGCCGCCGGTGAGCTCGCGCACGCGCTTGCTCCAGCCCGCCTCGCGGTAGTTCACGGTCTCGTCGGCGCCCAGGGCGCGGGCGGCCTCGAGCTTGGCCTCGCTGGAGGCGGTGGCGATGACCCTGGCCCCGTGCAGCTTGGCGATCTGGATGGCCGCCACCGAGACTCCCGAGCCTGCCGCCATCACCAGCACGTCTTCGCCGGGCTGCACCCGGAGCTTGTCCACCACCATCTGCCAGGCGGTGAGGAAGGTCAGGGGGATGCTGGCGGCCTCCACGAAGCCCAGGTTAGATGGCATGGGCAGCACGTTGGCCTGCGGGACCACCACCACCTCGGCATAGCCCCCCCAGCGGTGCTCGCCCAGGATCTGGTACTGCGGGCAGAGGTTGTCCTGCCCGCTCAGGCAGCGCTCACAGCGCCCGCAGGAGACGCCGGGGTTGACCACCACGGCCTCGCCAGCTTGCAGGTGTTCCACCCCAGGCCCCACCTCCTGCACGACTCCGGCGATGTCGCAGCCGAGAATATGGGGCAGGGGCAGCTTGAGGCTGGCGGTGCCTTTGCGCACCCACACGTCGAGGTGGTTGAGGGCCACCGCCCGCACCCGCACCGCGACCTGTCCCGGCCCGGCTCGTGGGGTCTCGATCTCACCATAGCGCAGCACCTCCGGGCCGCCCCGGCTTTCCATCAAGATGGCTCGCATCAGAGGGGATTATATCGGCTACAGCACGACGCGGGTTCCGGCTTGCCCGCTCAGCACGCCCTGCAAGACGCCCCGCTCGCCCCTGGCGATCGCGGCCCAGGGTGCGCCCCGATCCAGGGCGTTCAGCGCAGCTTCCACCTTGGGGATCATGCCGCCGGAGATGACGCCCTGGGCGACGAGATCTCGCACCTCGCCTCGAGTGAGCCGGGCATAGCGGGTGGCGGGGTCCTTGGGGTCGCGCAGAACCCCTACCACGTCGGTGAGGAAGACCGCGGGCAGGGAGAGGGCTCCGGCGATGGCCCCGGCGGCGGTGTCGGCGTTAATGTTGAGCGCTCCCTCGCCGTCGAGCCCGATGGGGGCCACCAGCGGCGTGATGCCGGCCTGGATCAGGCACTCGAGCACCTCGGTCTTGACCCCGCTCACCTCGCCCACCCGGCCCAGCTCGGGCTCGAGCAGGCGGGCCTCGAGCAGCCCCGCGTCGCGCCCGGTGAGGGCCACGGCGTTGCGTCCGCGTGCGCTTAGCCCGTGGGCGAGCTGTTTGCCCAGCGTCGAGAGCACCATCTCCACCACCTCCATCTGCTCGGGCGGGGTCACGCGCAGGCCGTTATGGAAGTGGGTCTCGAAGCCCAGCCGGCCCAGCCACTCGCCGATGTTGGGGCCCCCGCCGTGCACCAGCACCAGCGGGCCGGGGTAGGCGGCGATCTCCTCGAGCAATTCGGCTGCCCCCTTGAGGCTGCCGCCGATCTTGACCAGAAGGCTTTCCACGGCTGTAATCCTATCGCAGATGGCGAGGTGCCTCACCCCCGCGATCTTGCGTCGGCCTCACATGCCCGTCACGGGGTGGCTTAGACTAGGACATACCATGCTGCGCTTGCTGATTTTGACGATGGTGCTGGGGCTCGGGCTAGTTCAGGCTCAAGGCAACGTAGTACGAGTGGTGGCTGCCTCCGATCTGCAATTTGCGCTCGAAGAAATCGCCGTCGCTTTTGAAAGGGCCAATCCTGGGATCAAGGTCGAACTGAACTTTGGCTCTTCAGGGAAGTTCTACACCCAGCTTCTGCAAGGCTTGCCTGCTGACGTGTACTTTTCGGCGGATGAAGCTTTTCCCTTGCGTCTGGAACAGGCTGGAATGACGGTTCCCGGCAGCCGCAAGCTCTATGCGGTGGGCCGTATGGTGATCTGGGTAGCCAATGAACTCGTGGCCCAGGGACTCGACCCGCAAAAGCTCGGCCCAAAGCTAATGCTCGACAAGCGGGTGACGCAGGTGGCGATCGCCAATCCCGTGCACGCCCCCTATGGACGGGCTGCGGTCACGCTGCTGGAACACTTTGGGTTGCTCAAGAAAACCCGTGAAGCAGAGTGGGAAGCGATGACCGCCGGGGTTCCTGCCTTCTACAGCATGGCGGTTTTGCAGCGAGGCAAGCCCCGCTTTGAGTTTGTATACGGCGAGAATATAGCCCAGACCGCACAACTGGCTTTAGCCAGCACGAAGGTGGGGATCCTGGCGCTTTCCATTGCCAAAAGCCCGGCGCTGGAACAGAAGGGAAAATACTGGTTGGCTCCACTTTCAAGCCACCTCCGGCTCAACCAAAACTACGCCATGCTCAAGGGGCAGGACCGGCCTGCGGTACGTAAGTTCTACGACTACATCGCCACGCCCGCCGCACACGCTGTACTGCGGCGCTATGGTTTCCTTTTACCAGGGGAAAAGCCCGATGAATGACCAAGCGTTCTGGCAAGCTTTATGGCTTACCCTCAAGCTTTGCCTGACCTCGACCGTTTTGCTGCTTTTGCTGGGGATACCCGTAGCCTGGCTGCTGGCGCACAAGCGCTTTCTGGGAAAGCGCCTGCTCGAATCGGTGGTCTTGCTGCCCCTGACCCTGCCGCCGACTGTGCTGGGCTTCTACCTGCTTTTGCTCCTGGGCCAGAATGGCCCGCTGGCTGAGTACCTGGGGATGCAATGGGCCTTTCGTTTCGAGGGCCTGGTGGTAGGTTCGGTGCTGTTCAGCCTGCCTTTTGCCCTCACCGCCTATCGCGAAGCCTTTCGGGCTTTAGACCCCGACCTGCTTCAGACGGCGCGTACGCTGGGGGCACGCTGGCCCCGGCTGTGGCTCGAGGTGATCCTTCCCTTGAGCTGGCCCGGCATCCTTTCGGGCACGTTGCTGGCATTTGCCCACACCCTGGGGGAGTTCGGGGTCGTGCTGATGATCGGCGGCAGTATCCCTGGGAAAACGCAGGTGGTCAGCATCTATATCTACGACCAAGTGCAGGCCCTGCGCTTTGACCGGGCGGCTGAGGCCTCGGGAGTGCTGCTGCTGATAAGCCTAGCCCTGCTTTATGCTGTGCGTAGTCTGGAGGATTGGTGGAAATCCGCTATACCCTCGAGCACCCCGTCCGCCTCGAGATAGCCCTCGAGGTGCAGGGCTTCACCGTGCTGCTGGGGGAGAGCGGGGTGGGCAAGAGCAGCCTGCTCAAGGCCCTGGCCGGGCTGCTGCCCGCCAGGGGCCAGCCCTTCGAGGGCCTGCGGGCCGAGCAGCGCCCGGTGGGCTACCTGCCCCAGCACTTCGCGCTCTTCCCCCACCTCACCGCGCTCGAAAACGTGGCCTTCCCGCTGGCCCATCTGCCGCCCGCGCGGCGCCGGGCGAAGGCGCTGGAATTCCTCGAGCGCATGGGCATTCCGTCCCTGGCCCCACGCTACCCACGCCAGCTATCGGGCGGACAGCAGCAACGCGTAGCCCTGGCACGGGCCCTGGCCCGCGAGCCCCAACTGCTCCTGCTCGACGAGCCCACCAGCGCCCTCGACGTGGCGACCCGCGAGGAGGTCTTCTCCGAGGTGCTCTCCTCGCTGCGCGACCTGGGCATCCCTACCCTGGCTGCCTCCCACGACCCCTGGCTGGCCCAGCAGGCCGACCGGGTGGCGGTGCTGAGCCCGCAGGGGTTGATCCAGCAGGGCTCTAGCACCGAGGTCTTCGCTCACCCTGTCGATCTGAACACCGCCCGGCTGGTGGGCTTTCGCAACTTCCTGCGGGGGGTGGTGGAGGGCCTCGAGGGCGAGAACGCCTGGATTGTCTGCAACGGGGTGCAGCTGCGGGCACGGCGCCCGGGCTGGGCACGGGTGGGACAGGCGGTGGTGGCCTGTGTGCGTTCGGACGAGGTGATCGTGGTGCGCCCCGACCGCCGCCCCGAACTGCCCGTGCAGGACAACATCTTGAGCGGCATCCTGTTGAGCCTCAAGCCCGAGGGCCTGGGCCTGCGCGGGCGCTTCAGCGGCCCGGTGGAGCTCGACCTGCTGCTGCCGCGCCACGTGCAGGAGAGGCTGGGGCTCGAGGTAGGCCGGGCACTGGAGGTCTCGCTCAAGCCGCAGTACCTGCATCTGGTGCCAGGGGTACGCCCGGAGCTAAACGCCTAACGCCGAGGGCGGGTCATACGTCTGATGCGGGTCGTACGTCCTACGCCGTACGTCGTACGCAAAACGCAATACGCCTTGGCCCTCGACCCTCGACGCCGGCGGGGAGGGCCGGGGTGCAGGAATCTCCTCGGGAACACCCACACACAACCCGGCTACCGGGAAAACCCCGGCGGGCAGGGCGCACAGCTCGCCGATCTGCTCGATGCACTCCAGAACCCCCCCGATCCAGCAG
>NZ_QWLA01000027.1 GCF_003574095.1 Calidithermus roseus | reverse complement strand
GCTCTACTCCCCCTCCGCGCTCAAGAAGGAGGAAGCCGCCCCGCTGCCCCTGCCCGACCTCGAGGAGGGCGAGGAGGTTCCGGGCCGCGCCCGCGCGGTGGGCACGCTGGTGCACTACGCCATCGGGCAGAACTGGCGCTTCTCCAACCCCGACCACTACCGCAACCTCGAGGCCCAGGAGGTGATGTTCCCCTTCGACCCCGACGAGCGTCAGAGCATCATGCAGGAGGTGGGGGAACTGCTCTGGCGCTACGAGGCCCTGCTGGGCAAGGGCCTGCCCTGGCCCCGCGACGAGGACTACCCCGAGTTCCCCATGGCCCTGCCCCTGGGCGGCACGATCTGGCAGGGCGTCATCGACCGGCTGTATCGGGTGGGCGACCGCTGGATCCTCGAGGACTACAAGACCGACCGCGAGATCGAGCCCAGCCGCTACCACTTCCAGCTCGCCGTCTACCGCGAGGCCATCCGGCAGGCCTGGGGTGTGGACCCCGAGGTGCGGCTGGTGTACCTGCGCTTCGGGGAGATTGTGCCGGTGGGGAGGGGGGCACTCGAGGGGGCGTTGAGGGAGGTCGATGGTCGATAGTCGATAGCTGGGCGCAGGGCGCGGTCGTACGTCCTACGCAAAACGCCAAACGCAAAACGCTCTGGCCCTCGACCCTCGATTGACAAACTGCGAGCCACACACCACCAGCCACTAGCTCCCCTCTCTCAGCTAAGAAGCGCCAAAAGGCCGTAGAGTTAGGCCGAACGTGCGGGGATCGGTCTGGACACTGTTGGTTTTGTCGGCGCTGGTCGGGGCTTGGGTGCTGTGGAGCAATTCGGGGAGCAGGGCTCGGCCTGGCCTGCCGCAGGCGGCGGATGTGCTCGAGCAGCCCCTTCCCGTCGAGCGCCCTTGCCTCGAGCTCCCCGAAGCCGAAGAGGTAGCGCCGCCAGCGGTGCCCCCGGCCATCCGCGGGCGGGTGGGGCTCTACGTGGCCCGTTTCGAGCCGGGGGAGAGCGAGTTCCGACCTTCCAGGGTCGTGCAAATTGCCCCGGAAGACGTGTTCCCGCTGGCTTCGAACTACAAGACGGCGGTGTGGCTTGAGGTGCTGCGCCAGGCCGACGAGGGCAGCCTCGACCTCGCAGAGCGTTTCGTGGTCACCCAGGCCAACCAGTCTCTGGGCGACTACCCTTACGACAACACCCCGGTCCTGGGCCTGGGCTACCGCATGATCGAGTGGTCGGACAACACCGCCACCGACATCCTGCACCGTCGGGTGGGGCTCGCCAGCCTGCAAGCCCTGGCCGACGGCCTCAAGCTGTGCAAAACCCGCCTGCTGCTGCCCACCAAAGCCTGGTGGACGGCGGAGTCCGGCCTAGGCGGCCCCGACTTCCCCCGCTACAAGCTCATCAGCTCGAGCCAGCGCTTCGCCCAGGCTTCCCCCGAAGAACGCCTGCAAATCGCCCGGCGCCTGGACACGGTGGCCCAGAGCCTCCACCCCGACCGCCTGGGCCGGGCCCTCAAGACCTTCTACGGCGGGAGCTACACCTGGGAGCAGATGGCCCAGATCGACCGCAACCTGCAAAACGCCTCCACGCCCTTGGAGTGGGCCCGCTTTTTGTGGTGGGCCTTCACCCACAGCGGGCTCTCACCCCAGAATGACCAGCGCTTTCGCGAGGTGATGGCCAAGGGCTATGGCTCGCGTCGCCTGCGGGTGCGCTACAGCTACTTTGGCGGCAAGTCGGGCAACACGGCGGGCGTGCTGGGCTTCAGCGGCTACCTCGAGGCCCCTGACGGCAGCCGCTACGTCTACGTCTTCCTCTGCGACACCATTCCCGAGGTCAACACCTTCAGCCTCGCCCGTCCGGCCTTCGGGCTCATCAACGAGTCCCTGCTGCGGCTGGGCATGAAGGCCCGCTGAGGACCCGAAGATCGATTGCCACGTCCTGTCCGCTCGCCGATGCGGCTATACCGGTCAGTACGCCGTCTTTACCCCATCGCCCGGCTCAGACCTTGTGAAGAGCGCCCTAAAATCGAGATATGCGCCACCTCGAGCTCGCCTTCACCGGCCCCGCCACCTTCCTCAAAGCCCCTCACCGCCCTCTCTCCGAGCCCTGGACCGCCGACGTGGGCTTTTTGGGCCTGCCCTACGACTTCGCCGTGGGCTACCGCCCCGGCGCCCGTTTCGCCCCCAATGCCCTGCGCGAGGCCAGCGGTCGTTACGCCCCCGGACCCGAAGGCTACTTCGACCTCGAGACCCAGACCTACCGCCTCAAGGGCGTGAGCCTGGTAGATGCGGGCGACGTGGACCCGGCCCAGCTCGAGTACGCCGAGTCCTTTCGCCGCATCACCGCAGCAGCCAGGGCCTTGCGCAAGCGGGTTGGGCTCCCGGTGTTTGTGGGGGGCGACCACTCGGTTACCTACCCCGTGCTGCGAGCCTACGACGACCTCGAGGAGCTCCACGTTGTCCAGCTCGACGCCCACCTCGACTTTTCCGACCTCCGCAACGCCACGCGCTACGCCAACTCTTCTCCCTTCCGCCGCGCCGTCGAGGACGTACCCGGCCTGAAGCACATCACCGTGATCGGCCTGCGGGGCCTGCGCACCAACCCTGAGGCTTACCGGGCCGCCAAAGAGCGCGGCCATACGCTCATCCCGGCAACCAAGGTACGGCAGAACCTCAGCGAGGTCCTGGCCCAGCTTCCCCAGGGCAAAAAGGTCTACCTCAGCTTCGACGCCGACGTGCTCGACCCCTCCATCCTGCCCGGTACCAGCAGCCCGGAGGTGGAGGGCCTGACCTACGCCGAGGCCATGCAGGTGCTGCGGCAGACCATCGCGCAAAATGAACTCGTGGGCTTCGACTTCGTGGAGTTTGCGCCGAATTTGGATCCCAGCGGCCTCTCGGCGCTGGTGGGAGCGCGGCTGCTGGCCGAGGTGCTGGCGGTGTGGGGGCCTGAAATGGCCCTATGAATCGAGGGGGCTACGAACGCCCCTTCCACCACGATTCAAGACGTGGGTATAAATCATGGTGGTCTTGACATCCTTGTGGCCCAAAAGCTCCTGTACCGTGCGGATGTCGTAGCCCGATTCCAGCAGATGGGTCGCGAAGCTGTGGCGCAGGGTATGCACACTGGCGTGCTTATGAATTTTGGCTGCCTTCATGGCCTTCTTCATAGCCCGCTGTATACCGTCTTCCAGGATGTGGTGCCTACCGATGCGCCCGGTGCGTGGGTCTTGGGAACGCTGAGCCGCCGGAAAGACATACTGCCAGGCCCAGGATGTTGCGCCACTTGGGTATTTGTGCGCCAGTGCATTGGGCATCTCTACCTCCCCATATCCTTCAGCCAGGTCGAGATCATGCAAGGCTTTTGCGTACTCGAGCTGCCTATGCAGCCCATCCACCAGCTTGGCTGGCAACATGGTTTTGCGTTCCCGGTTGCCTTTGGTCTCGCGCACTGTGATTTCTCTGCGGGCAAAGTCAATGTCCTTGACGCGCAAGCGTAAGCCTTCCATCAGACGCATGCCTGTTCCGTACAGCAGCGACAAAACCAGATGGTGAACCCCATGGGTATGTGCCAGTATGGCCTGAACCTCTTCCCTGGTAAACACCGTGGGTAAGTGCTTGGTTCGTTTGGCCCGGATCGCCTCGATGTTCTCGGGTAGGGGGTTCTCGAGTACCGTCTTGTACAAAAACAGCAAGGCCGAAAGGGCTACGTTCTGCGTTTAACTGCGAGATCGGTTAGGTAGGCCCTTACCTCTTCTAGCCCCAACTCCCTTGGGTGTTTTCTGCCGTGGAACCTGATGAAGTCGGTGATGTAGTATAAATACGACTGTTCAGTACTGCGGGCTAGATGGCGAACCCTGATGGCCTCGCGCACTGAGTTTAGGAAGGGGGAGGTTTTGGGTGAATACAATTTCGGTGGTTTATCGTCATTCGCCACTTCGGTATAACTCCTCTCAGGAGGGTGTTATACCGCAGGTGCGGCATAATTACTAGTTGGGCCGCTCCCGCTAAGGAGAGAGTATGCCTCGATACGTTGCGTTCCTTCGTGGTGTAAGCCCAATGAATGCCAAGATGACAGAGCTGAAGCATTCCTTCGAGGCAGCTGGCTTTACAGACGTTAAGACAGTCCTCACTAGTGGGAACGTCGTGTTTAGTGCCCGCGCCAAATCTGAAATGGCACTCGCACGCCAAGCCGAGGCCGCTATGGCAAAGCAACTCAGCCGCACGTTCTACACTATCGTTCGTCCGGTAAGCGTCCTGCGCGATCTGGTCGAAGCCAACCCGTATGCGGCCTTCGATCTGCCAGCGAAGGCAAAGCGCGTTGTCACGTTTCTGGGCGAACCCTATCAAGGAAAGCTCTCGCTACCAACGGAGACGGAAGGCGTCCACATCCTATCTATGAATGGACGCGAAGTCTTTACGGCTTACGTCCCGAACCCACGCGGCCCTGTGTTCATGGTGTTGATCGAGAAGCTGTTTGGCCGTCACGTGACGACTCGCACTTGGGAGACGGTCAAGAAATGCGCCACGGCATGAGCACAGTGGCCCAACACAGCATGCAGCCGACACGCTCCGCTCGCTACGCGTGCGGCTGATGCCTGGCGTTAGGCCGCGTGAACACCAACGCGGCTCGTAGAAGAAGGACACCATGTACAAAGAAGGACAAGGCGCGTTTTGCGACATCAATGGCGCAAGGCTTTACTATGAGATTGCCGGTTTGGGCACACCCATAGTGCTCATTCATGGTTTCGGTCTCGACTTGCGCATGTGGGATGACCAATTTGGCGTCTTGGCAGAAGACCATCGGGTGCTTCGATACGATGCCAGAGGGTTTGGCAACTCCTCCCTCCCAAATGGCGCTACATACACACATGCCGACGATCTCAACGCCCTTTTGGAGTTTTTAAACATCGAAGCCGCCACCATCATTGGGCTATCAATGGGAGGAAGGATAGCGTTGAACTTTACGCTTAATTTTGCGCCACGTGTTCGTAAACTGGTGTTGGTTGATTCGGCGTTGAATGGCTTCCAATGGTCACCTGAGTGGCAGGCGTTGTGGCAATCGATGCAAAGAGTGGCTGTCGAGCGAAGTTCCAAGGCGGCAAACGCGCTCTGGCTTGCTCATCCGCTCTTTGCGCCTGCGCGCGAACACCCCCATGTGCGGGCACGACTAGCCCAGATGGTCGGCGACTATTCGGGCTGGCATTGGAACCATCAAGATTCGCATCGGCCAACCCCGAATCCCGATGAAGGGAGACTCGGCGAACTCAACGTACCCACACTCGTATTGGTTGGCGAACGAGATCTTCCCGACTTCCACAGGATTGCAGACATTCTTCATCGCGGCATCAAAGGAGCAAGAAGAGAGATCATCCCGGGCGTCGGTCACATGAGCAACATGGAAGCGCCAGAACATTTCAATAGAGCCATGTTCTCTTTTTTGCGAGCATTTGCCGCCTAACCTTGCGTCAAGCTGACGACTGCGCCAGTGGGGCCCGCGCGCTAGCAGGTACGTGTGGCGCAGCCGCAGCTTACGCCGGCCGTTGTACACAAAACCGTTGCCGCCTGGACGAGTGGCAACGTCTGTGAGTAGCGCTATATGTTTCGCAGGAAATCCTCCACCAGCCCCAGCACCAGGGGCTCCTTTTCCCGGTGGGGTACGTGACCACAGTCATGCAACACCTTCATGCGCGCGGGGCCTTGCACTCCATCTACAATGCGCTTCGGGAAAGCCGTGGATCCATACTCGTCGCGGTCGCCATGCAGGGCCAGCACGGGGCAGTGAACCCCCTTCAAACGGGGTTCCAGCGACCAACCCCGGAACGCCGGCGAGAGCCAGACTCCGGTCCAGGCTTCCAGCACCCAGCGGGCTTTTTCGCCGTGCCAGCGGGTGAGGCGGGCGAACTGGGCGGGGTCTTGGAAACCCTGCTGGGCGGCCCGGATGCCCTCGAGCGTGCGCTCTTCCACAAAGGCCTGGGCTGCCTCGGTAATCACCGCTTGGCAGCGACCGGGCTGATGGGCGGCGATGCACAAGGCCATGGCGCCCCCCACGCTGTGCCCAAAGAGGATGTACTGGTCTAGCTCGAGCTTCGCGGCAACGGCGGGGAAGTAGGTTTGGGCTTCCTCGAGGATAAACCCCAACGAAGGTGGTTCGGTTCGGGGCGAGGATCGTCCAAAACCCAGGCGGTCGTAGGCCCAGACGGTGCGTCCGGTGGCCTGGGCCAGGGCCGCCGGAAACTCGCGCCAGAGCTCCACCGACCCCAGGGAGTCGTGCAGCAGTACGAGGGGGGCCTTTGGGGGTTGGCCCGTAGCCCACTGCCGCACGAAGACCTGGCCGCCCGGCACCTCCACAAAAGCATCTCGAACCTGTATTGTGCTCACAGCCTAGGTGAGTGTACCAGAGGAACCAAGGCGCTTAGCCAGAGGGAAAAACCTGTCTGCCGCCGACGTAGACCGCGTGAATCGGCGTATGGCCCCATTGATAGAGCGGCATGAGCGCACTGCTTGAATCCACCACCACGAAATCCGCTCGAGCCCCCACCTCAATCTTCCCCAAATCCTTCCTCCCTAGGGCCAGCGCCGCATTTTCGGTGTGGGCGATCAGGACTTCCTCGGCGCTGAGGCGGCCCAGGCTCATGGTGAGCTGCATCGCCAGCCAGGGGCTGTAGAGCGGGCTGGAGCCGGGGTTGTGGTCGGTGGCGATGGCCACCCTCACGCCCGCGTCCCACATGGCCCGCGCGTCGGGGAAGGGCTTGCGCAGGATGACCGCCGCACCGGGGAGCACCGTACCCACCGTGCCGCTTTTTGCCAGGGCCTGCCAGTCGCTCTGGGTAGACTGCTCGAGGTGGTCCGCCGACAGTGCCCCCAGTTCCGCCGCGAGCCGGGTGGCCCCGGTGTGGGCGATCTGCTCGGCATGGACCTTGACCTTCAGGCCGTGGGACAGGGCGGCCCCCAGGATTTGCCGGGTCTCCTCCAGGGTGAAGGCCCCCTGGTCGCAGAACACGTCCACCGCCTCGGCCAGCCCGCGGCGGGCTACCTCGGGGATGAGTTCCCGACAAAACATCTCCACGTACTTTTCCCGCTCCCAGCCTTTGGGAACCACGTGGGCCAGCAGGGTGGGGAAGATGCGCTGGGGCAGGGTTTCCTTTAGCCGCCGGATCACCCGCAGCATCTTGAGTTCGGCCTCGGGAAGGAGGCCGTAGCCGCTCTTGACCTCGAGGCTGGTCACGCCCTGGGCCAGGAAGAGGGCGGCGCGGGCGGCAGCCAGCTCGTAAAGCTCCTCCTCGGAGGCCGCAGCCGTGGCCCGCACCGTCGAGTAGATCCCGCCCCCGGCGGCCAGGATGGCCTCGTAGCTTTCGCCTCGGGCGCGTTGCAGGTACTCGCCCAGCCGGTTCCCGCCGTAGACCAGGTGGGTATGCGCGTCCACGAGGCCCGGCACCACGCCTAAGTACCGGCGTCCGCCGGGGGCCGATGGCCCTTCACTGCGCCCGCCCAGGTCGATCTGGGGCCAGCCGCGGTACTCCTCCGGCAGGTCGGCCTCGGCCCCGACCCAGACAAAGCGCCCGTCCTGCACCGCGAGGGCGGCGCGCTCGAGCCTTTCCCTCGGCGTGTAAAGCTCAGCGATGCCCGTAAATACCTGTTTCATTCGACCCCTCGCGAGAGTGCCCGCGAGTCTCCTCGGACTATCGGGCCCGTTGTCGTGGCTATCGACCATCGACTATCGACGGCTTCTGAAGGAAGCCTACTTCTCCCACCCCGCCAGGTCGAGGCCGCGTTCCCTCGCTACTTCCTTCGCCGAGTCGTAGCCCGCGTGGGCGTGGCGCATGACGCCGGTGCCGGGGTCGTTGGTGAGGACGCGCTCGAGCCTGTAGGCAGCTTCCTCCGAGCCATCCGCCACCGTGACCTGCCCGGCGTGGAGGCTGTAGCCCATGCCCACCCCGCCGCCGTGGTGGAAGCTGACCCAGGCCGCGCCCGAGACCGCGTTCAAGGCGAAGTTCAAGAGGGGCCAGTCGGCCACGGCGTCGGAGGTATCCAGCATGGCCTCGGTCTCGCGGTAGGGGGAAGCCACCGAGCCCGCGTCGAGGTGGTCGCGCCCGATGACGATGGGGGCCTCGAGTTTGCCCTTGCGTACCATCTCGTTGAACAAGAGCCCGGCCTTGTCGCGCTCCTTGTAACCCAGCCAGCAGATGCGCGCCGGGAGGCCCTGGAACTTGAACTTCTTCACGCCCTCGGTAAGCCAGCGGCGCAAGTGCTCGTCCTCGGGGAAGAGCTCGAGCACGGCCCGGTCGGTCTTGTAGATGTCCTCAGGTCTGCCGGAGAGCGCCACCCAGCGAAAAGGCCCCCGCCCCTCGCAGAACTGGTCGCGGATGAAGGCGGGCACGAAGCCGGGGTAACTGAAGGCTTCCTCGAAACCCCCCTCCCTGGCGAAGGCCCGCAGGTTGTTGCCGTAGTCGAAGGCCACCGCACCCCGCTTGTGCATCTCCACGATGGCGGCGCAGTGCCGGACCATCGATTCGAGCACCCGGCCTCGGTAGCCCTCGGGGTCGGTCTTGCGCAGGGTGTCGGGGTCCTCGTCGGCACGCAGGAGGGGGATGTAACCGTAGAGGGGGTCGTGGGCGCTGGTCTGGTCGGTCACGAGCTCGGGGGTGAAGCCCCGGCGCACCATTTCGGGCAGCACCTCGGCGGTGTTGCCTAAGAGCCCGATGGAAAGGGGCTCGCCCTTGCGCTTGGCCTCTTCCGCCAACCGCAGGGCCTCGTCGAGCGAGTCGGCCCGCACGTCGAGGTAGGCGGTGTCCAGGCGGCGCTGGATGCGTTCGGGGTCAATCTCCACGCAGATTGCCACGCCGCCATTGAGGGTCACGGCCAGGGGCTGCGCCCCGCCCATGCCGCCCAGCCCGCCGGTGATGGTGATGGTGCCCTTCAAGGAGCCGCCGAAGTGCTTGCGGGCCGCGGCGGCGAAGGTCTCGTAGGTGCCCTGGAGGATGCCCTGGGTGCCGATGTAGATCCAGCTTCCCGCCGTCATCTGGCCGTACATCATCAGGCCCAGGCGGTCGAGCCGGTCGAATTCCTCCCAGGTGGCCCACTTGGGCACCAGGTTGGAGTTGGCCAGGATGACCCGCGGGGCCAGGGGCTGGGTCTTGAACACCCCCACCGCCCGGCCCGACTGCACCAGCAGGGTCTCGTCGTTCTCGAGCCGCTCGAGCACCGCCAGAATGCGCTGCAAGTCCTCAGGGCTCCGCGCGGCCTTGCCGCGCCCGCCGTAGACGATGAGCTCTTCGGGCTTCTCGGCCACCTCGGGGTCGAGGTTGTTGAGGAGCATGCGCTTGGCGGCTTCCTGGATCCAGCCTTTGGCGCTTCGGATAGGGCCTCGGGGGGCTTTGTAGGTCATGGGCGTTCTCCTTGGGGCGTGAAGGTGTCCTCGAGAAAGTACCGGTCCCCGCGCATCAGGTACTCGACCCAGGTGACGGGGGTCTGTAGGGTGTAGGTCACGCGCTCCAGCCGCAGCCCCGGCGCCCCGGCGGGCTGTGCGAGCAGGGCGGCGACCTCGGGATCGAGTGCCACGGCCTCCAGGCGCTGCCAGACCTTGGTCAGGGGCAGGCCCAGCGCGTGCACCAGGATGTCGTGGAGCGACTCGGCGGTGAGGTCGTGCGCCAGCACCGCGCCGCAGCGCGCGGCGTCGAGGTAGCGGGTCTCGAGGATCACCGGCTCCTCGTCTAAAAAGCGCAGGCGCTGCACACAGAGCGTTTCGGGCGTGCCCAGCTTCTCGGCTACCTCGGCGGGGGCGGGCCGGGGCTCGGCCACGAGCACCTGGGTTCGAGGCACGGCCCCCTGGGCGGTGGCGAACTCGTAGAAGGGCCGCACCCGCAGGAAACCCTGGCTGAAGCGGCGCACGGCGGGGAAGCTGCCCTTGCCCTGCTGCCTCGAGAGGTAGCCCTCGCGCTCGAGCTCCTGCAAAGCCCGCCGCGCGGTCATGCGGCTGACCCCGAAGCGCTGGGAGAGCTGGTTCTCCGAGAGGGGAAAACCGGGCTGGGGCTTGGCGAGTTCGCGCAATACCGCTTCCTTGACCTGAAGGTACTTCACAACGCAACCTCAAGGTTGTATATACAACCTAAGATGAAGCGAGGTCAAGCATGGTCGAACTGGATGCGGGCGTGAGCCTCGAGGTCTTTGAGCGTGTGGTACGCGGAAACGAGCCCATCAGGCTCGCGGAATCGGCGCGGGAGCGGGTGGCCCGCTGCCGGGCCTTCGTGGACGGGTTGGTGGAGAAGGGTGAGCCGGTCTACGGCCTCAACACCGGCTTCGGCAAGCTGGCGACGGTGCGCATCGCGCCGCAGGACCTCAAGCTCTTGCAGCGTAACTTGCTCTTATCCCACGCCATCGGGGTGGGGGAGCCCTTCGCGCCCGAGGTAGTGCGGGGGATGCTCCTGCTGCGGGTACAGAGCCTGGCGATGGGCTACTCCGGGGTTCGCCCGGTGGTGCTCGACTACCTGACGGAGTTCCTCAACCGGGGCATCACGCCGGTGGTGCCCTCCCAGGGCTCGGTGGGAGCCTCGGGGGACCTGGCCCCGCTGGCCCACATGTGCCTGCCGCTGATCGGGGAGGGCGAGGTGGAGTACCGGGGGCAGGTGCGTCCGGCGGGCGAGGTGCTGCGCGAGGTGGGCTTGGAGCCGCTGGAACTCGAGGCCAAGGAGGGCTTAGCCCTCATCAACGGCACCCAGGCCATGGCCTCGCTGCTGGCGCTGCTGCTGCTGGACAGCCAGACCCTGCTCAAGAGCGCCGACCTGGCCGCCGCCATGAGCGTCGAGGCCCTCAAAGCCAGCCACCGCCCCTTCGACGAGGCGGTGAGCCGCCTGCGTCCCCACCCCGGCATGGCCGCCACCAGCGCCAACGTGCGCAAGCTCCTGCACGACTCCGAGATCATGCGCTCGCACATCGACTGCGACAAGGTGCAGGACGCCTACAGCCTGCGGGCGGTCCCCCAGGTGCACGGGGCCAGCCGGGATGCCTTGGCGCACGTGCGGGAGGTGGTGCTGCGCGAGATGATGAGCGTCACCGACAACCCCCTGGTGCTCCCCGACGAGGCCCGCACCCTCTCGGCGGGCAACTTCCACGGCCAGCCCCTGGCCCTGGCCGCCGACTACGCGGGCATCGCTCTGGCCGAGCTGGCCAACATCTCCGAGCGCCGCATCGAGCAGATGCTCAACCCCTCGCTCTCGGGCCTCCCCGCTTTCCTGGCCGAGGGCAGCGGCCTCAACTCGGGCCTGATGATCAGCCAGTACACCGCCGCCGCCCTGGTGAGCGAGAACAAGGTGCTCGCCCACCCGGCCTCCGTAGACTCCATCCCCACCAGCGCCAACCAGGAGGACCACGTCTCCATGGGCACCCACGCCGCCCGCAAGGCCCGCGCCATCTACGAGAACGTGCTGTGGGTGCTGGCCATCGAGCTCGCCTCCGCCGCCCAGGCCCTCGACTTCCACGCGCCGCTACGGCCAGGCAAGGGCGTGGAGGCCATCTACCGGCGCATCCGTGGGGAGATCCCGCACCTCGACCGCGACCGCTACCTCAAGCCCGAGCTCTCGCGCCTGCGGGAACTGATCCGCTCGGGGACGCTGGTGCGGGTGGCGGAAGAGGCGGTGGGGGAGATGGTTTGAGGGGGTCGTACGTTGTACGCAAAACGCAAAACGCAAGACGCCTCGGCCCTCGACGAACCACGAGTCACTGGCCTCTAAGGGGAGCCGACGGCTTCTCCGGCTAGCTCGAGGAGGCGCCGTGCTGCCTCCTCGCTCACCGGCATCACCGAGAGGCGGTTGCCGCGCCGGACCACCCACAGCTCGTCGGGGGTGAAGGTCTGGCGCAGGGCCTCGAGGCTCACCATGCGCGCGAAGCGCCGGACGAACTCGACCTCCACCGTCCACCAGCGGGGGTTTTCCGGCCTGGCGGCGGGGTCGTAGTACGGGCTTGCAGGGTCGAACTGGGTGGGGTCCACCACGTCGGTCCGCACGACCTTGCACAAGCCCACGACGCCCGGGGGCTCGGTGCTGGAGTGGTAGAAGAAGGCCAGGTCGCCCGGCTGCATGGCTCGCAGGAAGTTGCGGGCCTGGTAGTTGCGCACCCCGTCCCAGAGGGTGCTTTGCTTGCGCTCGAGGTCGTCGATGCTGAAGGCGTGAGGTTCGGATTTGAGCAACCAGAAGGCCATGACGGGCCTAAGCTTAAGGCATTGGCCCGCTTTGCCCATGTCCTTCTTAGCGAATCTCAGCCTGGACTCATTTGCATAACGTGACCCGATGTACGATTCTCCATATGAAGCGCTCAGGTTTATCGCTGTTGCTACTGGTTCTGCTCCCCGCCTGCACGATCATCATCGACACCGGCCCCGTCGATATCACCCAGGCGGCGGTGACCCAGTCGGACTCGCCCCTGTTTTCCTCTGACCCCACCAGGGTCTTGTGCGTGGACCGGGATACCTGGATCACCATCGACTTCAGGCACACCGGGCAGGTAAGCCGCTGGAGCTTCCGCTGGACCTACGCCAACGACGGAACCCTGCGCGATTACCAGGAGTTCACGGCCTCGAGCCGGGAGGTGCAGCCCTCGGCGACCAGCCAGGTCATTACCAGATACAAAGTCCCCGCGGCCCCGCCTGCCGTCGCGGCCCGCCCCAACATCGTGGTCGAAGCCCCGGTGGTGTTGCAGGTCGTGGCCTATTCACCGGATGGGTCTTCCGACACCTTCACGAAGACCGGCTACAAAGAGACCACGTGTAACTGAATGCGCCCAGAGGCCGTTCAAGGGGGGTAAAATGCCCAGCGTGAACGGCCTCGCGCAATTGAAGGGGCGGTTGGGCCACAAGGTGCTCACCGACTTGCCCCAGCGCCAGCTTTACCGCTACGACGCCATCGCCGTCGGGGAAACCCCGGCGGCGGTCGTGTTGCCCGAGACCACACAGGACGTGGTGGAGGTGGTGCGCTTCGCCAAGGCGGCGGGTCTGCCCGTGGTGGCGCGGGGAGCGGCCAGCGGGTTATCGGGCGGGGCGGTGCCGGTGCGGGAGAGCATCGTCGTCGCCTTCACCCGCATGACCCGCCTCGAGCTCGACCCCATCCGCCGCATCGCCATCGCCCAGCCGGGGGTGGTCACGGCCTGGATCAGCGAGCGGGCCAAGCCCCACGGCTTGTACTACCCGCCCGACCCCGCCTCCTTCCGCACCAGCACCCTGGGCGGCAACCTGGCCGAGAACGCCGGGGGCCCGATGTGCTTCAAGCGCGGCGTGACCGGTGACTACGTACGCGAGCTCGAGTTCGTCGATGCTTTTGGCGAGGTGCACCGCCTGGGTCGCGAGGCCTACGACCTGCCGGGCTTGCTCATCGGCAGCGAAGGTACGTTGGGCCTCATCACCGAGGCCACGCTGCGCCTCGAGCCCCTCCCCAAGCACACCCGCACCCTCATGGCCCACTTCGCCGAGGTGGGGCAGGCCGCCGAGGCCGTTTCCAAGGCCATCGCGGCGGGAGCGGTGCCTTCGAAGCTGGAGTTCATGGACCAGGGCTGCATCCGCGCGGTCGAGGACTACTTGCACCTGGGCTTGCCGGTGGACGCGGCGGCGCTGCTGCTCGTGGACACCGACGGCGACGACGCCGAGGTGGTGGCGGAGGAACTGGAGTGGGTGGCCCAGGCCTGCCGCGCGGCGGGCGGGGTGGTGCGGCTGGCGCATAGCCCGGCGGAAGCCGCCCAGCTCTGGCAGGCGCGGCGCTCGGTGTCGCCGGCCATCGGGCGCATCCGCTCCAAGCGCATGAACGAGGACATCGCGGTGCCGCGCTCGAGCCTCCCCGCCGTGGTGCGCGAGATCGAGGCTTTGGGCAGGCAGTATGGGCTTCCCCTGGTGCAGTTCGGCCACATTGGCGACGGCAACCTGCACCCCAACATCCTCTATGACCCCAAGACCGACTCCGAGGAGCGGGTGTGGGAGCTGGCCCACGAGGTCGCGCGGGTGGCGCTGCGCTATGGCGGGGTGCTCTCGGGCGAGCACGGCATCGGCCTGATGAAGCGCGAGTTCATGCGCGAGGCGGTGGACGCCCAGACCCTCGCTATTCTCTGGGACGTCAAGCGCCGTCTGGACCCCGAGGGGCGCTTGAACCCCGGAAAAGTCCTCCCGGAGTAGGGGAGTATTCTGGAGCCATGCTCAATTGGCTGTTGGCCGCTCTCGATCTGCTGCTCCTGCTCGGTCTGTGGGGGTACGGCCTGCTGGCTTATGAAAAGCTCCCCGACCGGATTCCCACCCACTTCGACCTTCAGGGTAACGCGCTGGCGTGGGGGGCGAAGTCGAGCCTGCTCCAAGTTCTCCTTATCTTCAGCGGACTCGCCGCTTTTATCGTTGCCCTTTCGGCCCTGACCTTGCGGGACGCCCGCCTCACCTGGCTGAACGTCCCGCACAAGGACCGGCTGCTCCGCCTCCCCCCGGCGGCCCGGCAGGAGGCGCTGTCGGTGGTGTGGGGCTTCCTGTGGGCGCTGCTGCTGGCGGTGCTGCTCGTGGCCTGGTTGATCACCTGGATGATGGCCCGCTACGCCCACGGCACCCCGTTGCCGGGCGGCTTGGTGATCGCCGGGTGGGTGCTCATCCTCGCCTATCTGGTGCTCCTCGCGAGCCTTCTGGGGCGCAGCTTGCGGGGGGTGCTCGAGCGGCTCGAGGACAGGCAGGGGAGAGGCCAAGCGCCCAGCCACTAAGGCTGGGCGAGAAGAGGGATACCCCTACGTCCGGTGTCTTACGTTTGGCCTTTGGCTATTGGCTATCGACACTCCCACCATCACCGCAACCGGTAGCCGATGTTCTCCAGGATTCGCCGGGCCGCCTCGCGTTCTTCCGCCGTGGCGAAGCCCATGCGGATGGCCCCGCCCTCGTCGCGGATGGCCAGCACCTCGAACTGCTTGATGTTGATGTGGGCGTCGCCCAGGGCGTTGGAGATTCTGGCGATCTGGCCGGGCTTGTCAGGCACCTGCACCACCAGCTCGTGCAGGGTGGGCAGCAGGCTGCGCTTGACGATGGGGAGGGAGTCGCGGGTGCGCTTGGCGGCCAGGGCGGCCTCGAGCAGCTCTTCGGGGTGCTCGAGCAACTCCTCGAGTTCGGCCAGGATGGCGCGCAATTCCTCCACCGCTTCGCGCAGGGCCTCACGGTTGCTCACCACCATATCCCGGCTCATGCGCGGGGAGCCCGAGGCCACGCGGGTGAGGTCGCGGAAGCCCCCGGCGGCCAGGAACATTAGCAATTCCTGGTGCTCGTCGCGGGCCACCATGTGGTTGAGGGCCACGGCCAGCAGGTAGGGGAGGTGGGAGATGCGGGCCACCAGCCGGTCGTGGAGGGCGGGGGGGATCTCGAGCGGGTAGGCGCCGAGTTCCTTGACCAGGTGCCGCAGGCGCTCGAGGGCCTGCGGAGGTGTCTCGGGCGTGGGGGTGATGACCCACACCGCGTTTTGCAGCAGACCGGCGTGGGCCGCCTCCACCCCGGCCTTCTCGCTGCCGGCCATGGGGTGGCTGCCCACGAAGTTGGGCAGCACCCCCGAAAGCGCCTGGACCACCGGCCCCTTGACGCTGCCCACGTCGGTCCAGAGGCTGTCGGGGCGGGCATAAGGGGCCAACTGCCGGCCTACCTCGGTGAGTACCCCTACCGGAGCGGCCAGCACGCCCAGGTCCAGCTCGCCGATCCAGCTTCCCGGCGTGGTGTGGACCTTGTCGGCCACGCCCAGGGCCAGGGCGTCCTCGAGGGCGGAGGGGTCGGGGTCATAGGCGTGGACCTCGCTCGCCAGGAAGCGCTCGCGCAGGCCCAGGGCCACGCTGCCCCCCAGCAAGCCGATGCCGAAGATGCCCACCTTGTTGAACAGAGGCTTCATAAGGGCGTCCTACGTCGTACGTCCTACGTCGTACGCTGGCAACCCGACAGACGTGGAAGGTTCAAAAGGTGCCGTGTGGCTCATGGAAGGGCAGTTTACCCGCGTCCTTCGGGCTCAGGCAAGCTCGAGGCCGCCCACCATCTGCTTGCCCACTGCGGGCAGGATGGCCCGGACTTTCTTCATCAGCAGGGCGAACTCGTGCTCGTGGAGTTGCTGGGCCGCGTCGGAGAGGGCCTTTTCGGGCTCGGGGTGGGTTTCTACGATGATGCCGTCGGCTCCGGCGGCCACCCCGGCCAGGGCCAGCGCGGTGACGTAGTCGCGCTTGCCTGCGGCGTGGGAGGGGTCAATCCACACCGGCAGGTGGGTCCAGGACTTGAGCACTGGCACCGCCGAGACGTCGAGGGTGAAGCGGGTGGCCTTCTCGAAGGTGCGGATGCCGCGCTCGACGAGGATCACCTTGAGGTTGCCCCTCGAGAGCACGTACTCGGCGCTCATGAGGAATTCCTCGAGCGTCATGCTCATGCCGCGCTTGAGCATCACCGGCTTGTTGGTCTCGCCCACCGCCTGCAAGAGCGCGAAGTTCTGGGCGTTGCGGGCGCCGATCTGGAGCATGTCGGCGTGATGGGCCACCAGCTCGACCTGCTCGGGGGAGAGCACCTCGGTCACGATGGGCAGGCCGGTCTCGGCGCGGGCTTCGACCAGCAGCTCCAGCCCCTCGCGGCCCATGCCCTGGTAAGAGTAGGGGGAGGTGCGGGGCTTGAAGGCTCCACCGCGCAGCATCTGGGCGCCGTGGCGCTTGACGAAGCGGGCGGCGGTGAGGATCTGCTCGCGCGACTCCACGCCGCAGGGCCCGGCGGCCACCATGAAGGCGTTGCCGCCGGTGGAGCCGGTGGGCCAGGAGATCACGGAGGGCTTGGGTTGGACCTCGAGGCTGGCGAGTTTGTAGGGCTTGCTGATGGGGATCACTTCGGCTACCTCCGGCAAGGCCCTAAAGTGCTCGAGCAATTCGGGCGTAGGGCCTTTGCCGATGGCCCCCACCAGCGTGGTGTTCTCGCCCTGTGAGACGTGGGGCCGGTATCCTACCCGCTGGATTTCCGCGACGATGGTCTCGATCTCTACCTGCCCTGCGCCGTGTTTGAGGATGATCAACATGCCTTCCCTCCCTTGAGGCTTGGACTGGGGATGCAAAAAAGCCTCCGGGGGTGGTCCCCGGAGGCGTCTGTGCAAGCCCAAATGCGCTATGCCGACCTCACGGGGACCGTAGGCCAATAAAAGTACCCATAAAAGCGGGCACTGGCTCTGGTAACCCCGTGCGTCTGCATATGCCCAGGAGTGTAAGGGCAGTCTGGATTGCCTGTCAATACGCTTGCGGGACTTGTGGGGCGGGCCTGGGGTGGTTTTGGGTAGGGTGGTTTGGCGGGGACCGCTCCGCCGTCGGAGGACGTAGGGGGAGGCGATTCCCCATCACCTCCCCCTTTCGCCCTCCGAGGGACTCGCAGACATGCCGCCGGGGCCGGCGGCATGCTCGTCTGCGCCACCTCCCTCACCCCCTCCCTCGCGAGCCGCACACCCCGGCCAGGGACCGGCTCGCGGGGTGAGTGTCCTTCCACTGGGGAGTGGGGCTGTAGTCGGCCTGCGGGGCGGGGCACAACCCCAGTGGATGATCGATTTCAAAAGGCGTTCAGCTATCGACTATCGACTATCGGCTATCTCCTCGAGCCGGCACGATCGCCAGCGTGCAGCGGGAGACGCAGACTAAGCGGGATTTCTCGTCGCGGATTTCGATGTTCCAGACGTGAGTGGTGCGACCTTTGTGGAGCGGGGTGGCTACGGCGGTGACCTTGCCTGAGCGCATGGAGCGCAGGTGATTGGCGTTGATCTCGAGGCCGAAGGAGGTATGCCCCTCGGGAGCGGCCAGGTACGCGCCGATGCTGGCGACGGTTTCGGCCAGGGCGACGGAGGCGCCGCCGTGGAGGAAGCCGAAGGGCTGGTGGTGGCGGGGGGTGACTTCCATCTGGGCCACCACGCGCTCGGGGGTGGCCTCCGTCACCTGGATGCCGAGGGTGCTCATGAGGGTTTCGGGGGAAAACTGCGAAGGGTCCATGTAAGGCATGGCGTCAATGTACGCTCGTCGCGCGTGGCCAGACTGGATGGGCAGGCGCATTTGGCTGGACTGTGGCGTGCCAAGATTGAGCCTGTGGAAACGGTGGTCTTTCTGCCCGGCCTGCTGGCGCCTCCAGCCGGGTTCCGCTCATTGCGGGAGGGCCTCGAGGGCTTGCGTTGCTTGGAACTCACTCCCCGCGCCACGCCCTCCGAGCAACTCGAGGCCTGGCGCGCAGAGGTTCCCCCTGGGGCCCACGTCGTGGCTTTTGCCGAGGCAAGCTGGGCCGGGACACAAGTTGCGGCCCACGGTCAGGCCAGGAGCCTGACGCTGCTGAGCCCCATCCTCCGGGTGGACGCCGCGCTTCGCGCACGCCTGGGGGCGCTCGAGGAGGCCCGAAGGCGGGGCCTGGAAGCCTTCGTCACGGCGGCTAAGCCCTGGCTCTTCGGGCCGGTGCTGCTCGAGCACGGCCAGGAGGCCATCGCGGCCTGGGCCGAGGGTTTGCGCGAGGGTGACCTCGAGCGCTGGCTGCGGGCTTTATCCGAGCTGCCCGATGGGCGCAAGGCTTTGCGCCTGCTGCGCTGCCCGGTGCTGGTGGTCATCGGGGCCGAGGACGTGTTCACCCCCAGTCGCTACGCCCAGGAGGCGGTGGAGTGGGTGCCCGATCAGCGGGCCATGCGGGTGAGCCTCGAGGCCACCGGCCATCTGGCCCCCTGGGAAAACCCCGCTGAGGCGCTGGCCGTGCTTTCGGCTTTTTTGCACGACGCTGAGGGTTTTTTGCAGGGGCCCCCGAGCTGGCACGACGGCCTGGATGAACTGCCGGTGCTGTAAGGGCCTGGGGCGGCGCTATACTCACTTGGTCATGGTGCGGCGTCTTTTGGCGAGCTTCGGCATCGGTTCGGCCAGGGTGGATACCCTGCTCACCTCCCACGTCCTGCGGCCTGGCGAGCGGCTCGAGGGGATCGTGCACCTGCGGGGAGGCCAGGCCGATCAGCGGGTGCTGGGCATCTACCTCGACCTGATGACCCATGTCGAGCACGATGACCGCCTCAGCACCCATACCGTGGCCCGCTTCGAGCTGGGGGAAGAGTTGCGGCTGGGTGCGGGACAGGAGGCCGAGGTGCTGTTCAACTTCGTGCTCCCACCCCACACTCCCAGCACCCTGAGCCCAGACGAGGCCAACCCCAAGCGCCCGCCTCGCAACCGGGTCTGGCTGCGCACCGGACTGGCGGTGTCCTGGGGCCTCGACCCGCAGGACTCCGACCCGCTCGAGGTCCTGCCCCTGCCCGCCGTGGAGGTGGCGCTCGAGGGGGTGCGCCGGGCGGGGTTCTGCCTGGTGGGTGTGCGCAACGCCACCCAGATCATGCTCCGGGGGGCCTGGCTGAGCCTGCCCTTGCCGGTGGTGCAGACCTTTACCTTCGTCCCCACGGCCAGCTATAAAGGCCGACTGGACAAGCTCGAGCTGACCCTCGCCAGCCTCGCCGAGGAGCTGGAGTTCATCCTTCAACTCGACCGCAGCACCGCTGGCCTCATCGGCCTGATCTCCGACATCCGCGACGCCGACGAGTCCACCCAACGCCTGCGCTTTCCCGCTGACCTAGACGACCCCGAGCAAGCGCGCCAGCGCCTGGGGGAAGCGCTCGAGCAGGCGGGGATTTGATGAACGTAAAGCGCCAGGGGCACCCCTACGCTTCTATTTCCTCGGCTTCGTCCACTTCCTCCTCGGGGTTGCGCTTCATCACCTCGCGCAGCACGGTGGTGGCGTAAGCACCCTTGGGCAGGAAAAAGCTGACCCATAGCCCTTCGGGGGCGGGCTCGAGCGCCCACTCCTGCAAGGGGAAGCGGATCCAGCGGCGGTCGCCCTTGCGCGCGGCGAACTGCTCGCGCTTCAGCCCGTAGCGGGCCAGGATGCGCTCCTCGAGGGCGCGGGCTTCGCCTTCGGCCTCACGGTACTTCTTGCCGTAGAGCGGCCCGGTGGCGCTGATCTCGAAGCGCTGGGCCCTGGGGTTCTCGGCCTCGGGGTCCCGCACCACAAACTCCCCGCCGGTGTCGTGCTTCTTAGCTACGTCACCCTGGATTACCCGGTCGAAGATTCCCGCCCTCAGCCGCTCGGCCAGCCAGTCGTTGAACAGCAGGCTTTGCAGGCTGCCGATGAGGAAGCGCTTGAGCCAGGGGTTGCCCCGGCCCTTGCCGGTGGTGACGAGCTCGTAGCCGCGCAGGGGGTTTCGCCCCCCGATGCCGAAGCGCTGGGGGCCGTAATAGTTGGGGACACCGTGGCGCTCGAGCCGCTCCAGCACGGTTCGGACGTTGCCTATGTCGGGCGGTGTGTCGGTGCGGATGAGGATGCGAAAGCGGTTGCCCCTGAGGTGCCCCACCCGCAGCTTGTTGCCGTGAACGCCGGTCTCGAGGATGCGCACTCCGGGCAGCTTCTCCAGCCCATCCAGGCGCTCGGCGGCCCGCAGGGGCACGCTGAACCACTGGCGGGTGAGGGCGTGCTTGTCTTTGAGCCCCGCCACCCCGATGGAAGCCTCGTTGATGCGCAGCTCGTCGCGCAGGAACTCGAAGACAGCGCGGGTGGTGAGGCCCTGCTTCTCGAGGAGGAAGTAGAAGTGCTCGCCCTCGCCGCTGGGGGTATAGGCAGGCACTTCGGTCACCTGAAAGTCGGCGGGCTCGGTGCGGATGCGCCCCTCGAGGCCCGGAAGGCCCTGGGTCAGATAGGGGTAGCGGTCGAAGTCAAAGTGCAGGTCTGCGCTCACTCGCTCAATCGTATAGCCTTATGCCCAGGATGACCGAGTTGCTCGAACGCCTGCGGCACAGCCTGAAGCCCCTTCCCCAGGAGGCCCTGCTGGTGGCGGCGGTCTCGGGTGGGGGAGACTCGGTGGCTCTGCTGCACCTGCTGCACGCCCTGGGCCGGAGGGTGGTGGTGGCGCACCTCGACCACGCCCTGCGCCCGGAGTCGGCGCGGGAGGCCGCCTGGGTCGCGGCGCTGGCGGAGCGCTTGGGGATGATCTGCGAGAGCGAGCGGGTGGAGGTGGCGGAGGTGGCCCGGCGCAGGCGGTGCAACCTCGAGGCCACCGCCCGCGAACTGCGCTACGCCTTCTTCGCCCGCGTCGCCAGGAAACATCGCGCCGCCGCCATCCTCACCGCCCACACCCAAGACGACCAGGCCGAGACCCTGCTGTGGCAGCTCGCTCGAGGTACCGGGCGGGCCACGGGGATTCGCCAGCGCCAGGGCAAGGTGCTGCGGCCCCTGCTGGGCTTCAGCCGCCAGGAGTTGCGCGACTACCTGCGGGCGCTGGGGGAGGAGTGGCTCGAGGATCCCACCAACCTGGACACCGCCCTCGAGCGCAACTACCTGCGGCACGAGGTGTTGCCGCGCTTGGAGGCCCGCTTCCCGCAGAGCACGGCCCACCTCGCACAGTTTGCCCTGGTGCAGCAAGGCGAGGACGAGGCCCTGGAGGCCCAGGCCGCCACCCGCCTGCTCCCTGACCCCCGCTGGCCGGTGGCGGCCTTCCGGGTGGCTCCGCTGCTCAAGACCTCGCCGGCGCTGCGGGCCAGGGCGCTGCGGCAGGTGCTCGAGCGGCTGTCCATCCGGCCCGAGGGGCGGCTGGTCGAGGCCCTCGAGCGCGCCCTCCAGGGCCGGCCCCAGGCCCTGCCGGGAGGCTGGCTGGCCCGCCGGGTCGAGGGCAGCTTGTTCCTGATCCCCCCCTCGCCTACCCTTCCGCTTCCGCCCGGCTTCCGCGCCGCCCGGCCCGGTGATTACCTCCAGCGCCCCTTCGGCAAGAAGCGGCTGGTGGAGTTTCTGGCCGAGCAGGGCGTGCCTCCCGAACTCAAGCGGGTCTGGCCGGTGCGGGCAGAGGGTTCGCGGGTGGAGGAGGTGGGGGGGCTCGAGCCCGCCGGTGAGGAGCGGCGCTGGATGGCGGAAGCGCTGCGGTTGGCGCGGGAAGCCGGGGAGCGGGGCGAAGTGCCCATCGCGGCCATCCTGGTGCGGGAGGGCGAGCGGCTTTCGGCGGTGCCCAACCGGGTCGAGGAACTGCAAAACGCCCCTGCCCATGCCGAGTTGCTGGCCCTGCGCTCGGCCAGTAAGCACAGAGGGGAGAAGGTCCTGCCCGGAAGCACCCTCTACGTCACCCTCGAGCCCTGCTTGATGTGCTACGGCGCGATTCTCGAGGCCCAGGTCTCGAGGGTGGTCTACGGCAGTGAAAACCTCAAGGCCGGAGCCTTCACCGTACACGGCGTTCGCCCTGCCATGCGCTGGGAGGGCGGGTGGCTCGAGCGCGAGTGCTCGAGGTTGCTCAGAGGCTTCTTCGCCCGCTTGCGAGGGCAGTATCTTGACGAGGGCGAGAGCGAACCCTAAAGTTGAAAGGCGGCCCGGTCTGGAGGGGTGCCAGAGTGGTTGAATGGGCCGGTCTCGAAAACCGGTATATCCCTTGCGGGGTATCGAGGGTTCGAATCCCTCCCCCTCCGCCACCAAGGCAAAAATCTCCCCTGGTTCTCTCCGGGGGAGATTGCTTTGTACCCCACGCCGGCGGGGCTTGGGACTCTCTTTATCCATCCTGTGCTACAAATGGACAAAGTCAAACTTGGGCAGCCGTCCAGTCTTATGGTAGGCTCTACGAACGAACCGGCTATGATTGAGGTGAGAACTCAGCCTGAAGCCCCTGTTTTTACCATCGTCGGTCAGCCTTCACCCAATCTGGCGGACTTGCTTCCTGCCCTCAAGTCGGTGTTTGAAGCCCACGGCTACCGCTATGAGGAAGCTCCGGAATTCCCGCGCTTGGTGCTGAATTGCATTACCCCCGCATCCCCTAAACCCTACCGGCGTAAGGCTCAAGGCACGCTGGTGGTTTCGTTATTGGAACTCTCGTCCATTCCTAGCGAGCCCATCTCCACCTTGTATCCCTATTTGGTCAGGGCCCTATCCAATCAGTTGGTGGTTCTTACCCCCGATCAACAGGCCCACTTTCTCACCCTCGAGCTGGGCTACTATGTCGAGCCCGAGGGGCCAGACTTCGTCGAGCGCCTCTACCGGCGTATCCAGCCTATCGCTTCGAGTGTGTTGGTGGTCAACAACCGCTTTGAAGCTGACCTCGAGCCCGAACTTTGGCAGGGCGACTCTTGCACTCAGGCCCTGAGCTGGGCCGGGGCCAAGCTGGCCGAGTGGGACTTGCTGCCGGCTCCGTTCCCCCTGGAGGAGATTCTCTCACCCGAAGACCTTCGCCATATTAAACGTCTTTATGGCATCGGAGGGCTTTCTTATGGCAATCTTTCGATCCGTAAAGACGCACAGCGCTTCTGGATGTCGGCTTCTGGGGTAGATAAGAGCCGTATGCGCGAGGTGGGCCGCGACTTCTTACTGGTCAAAGGCTATGACCCCCAGACCAACGACATCGTGCTTTCAGTACCGCCTGGGGTGACGCCCCGGCGCGTTTCGGTGGATGCGATTGAGCACTGGATGATCTACCGCGAACACCCCTCGGTGGGAGCCATCATCCACATTCACGCCTGGATGGACGAAGCTCCATCTACCCAGTTCAACTACCCGTGTGGTTCGTATCAACTCGCTGAAGCCGTAGCCGAGAAAGTGCGCGAGGCTCCCGACCCCAGCCAGGCCGTGGTGGGTCTCAAAAACCACGGCCTGACCCTGACCGGGCCAACCCTGGAGGATATCTTCTCGCGCATCGAAGGCCGACTGCTCAAGCAAGTGCCCATGAGCTAAGGGGCGCTCCCAGGGCTATCCAAATGTCTCTGACCCCCACCCCATCCAACCAACGCTCCCAGGCTCAGATGCCAGCAGCCCCATGAAGGCATTGATCTACTGGCCCTCCATCCCGCGCTTTGTGGTGGCGCGGGTGCTGGGCAAGCGTTACCCCGCACGGCTCTTGCCGCTCCGCTTGAACCGCCTTCCCGAACCCGAACCGCGGCCGGGGTTCGAGCAACTCAGGGTACGGCTCAGCGGAATTTGCGGCTCCGACCTGGCGCTGTTGTATGGCAAAAACTCTCCCGCGCTCTCTCCTTTTTTTTCCTTCCCGGCGGTACTGGGGCATGAGGTCCTGGCCGAGTTGGGAGGGGTGCGGGTGGTGGTCAACCCGCTGCTGAGCTGTCTCGAGCGCAATCTCCCGCCATGCCCGGCCTGTAGCCGCGGTGACGACCACCTGTGCGAGAACGTCTGTGAAGGGGATCTATCACCGGGAATGGTGGGCTTTTGCCGCGACCTCGCGGGTGGCTGGGCCGAGCGGATTCTGGTGCACCGCGGGCGCATTCACCCCGTTGCCGAAGCCATACCCGACCAGCGGGCGGTGCTCGCTGAGCCTTTGGCGGTGGTGCTGCGGGGCATCCGGCGGAGCCTGGCTTCGAACTGGCCGCGGGAAATCCTGGTCATTGGAGCTGGGACCATCGGCCTGCTGGCCATCAAGACCATCCGGCTACTGGGCTTTGTCGGACCCCTCCACGTCGTAGCCCGTCGAGCAAAGCAGGCCGAATTGGCCAGGGCATTGGGTGCGACCTACCTTCACCCTTCGACCAGGGCAGCCCAGGCATTCGCCAGGGCCAAACGCTACAGGGGTGTGCTGAATTCAACGGCCTGGCGTGGGGGCTTTGCCGGGGTGGTCGAGGCTTCGGGTAACCCCTCGGCCCTGCAGGAGGCCAGTTGGGCGGTGGAGGAAGGAGGGCGGGTATTGTTGCTGGGCGCACCGGGCCAAGCCCTCCACGACTTCTCCCCCTATTGGTTCCGCGACATACGGCTGTTTGGAAGCTATACCTATAACCGCGACGAGTTTGCTCAGGCTGTGCAGTTATTACCGGAGGCTGAAGGCATCGAACAACTCGTAGGCCAACCGTATGCCCTCGAGGCCTGGCCGCAGGCCATCGAAGCGGCAAGTCACCGCAAGGGTGTGAAGGTGGTGTTCAAACCCCAATAGGACGCCCATAGCCAAGGGCAAAAACGCCCCTTGTAGGAGTGGGCCTTTGCGCCCCCCTGAACCCGTCACCCCATACCCTCATCAAGGCCCCCTGACCTGCGGGGATTCCAGGCCCTTGCGCCTCATCTCGCCCCAGACTCCCCGTTTACGCCAGACCTGGAAGCTGGCCACGAAGCGCTCGAGGGCCAGCAGTTGCCGATAGCCCAGCACCTCGAGCACCCCCATCCCCAGCAGCAGCAGGCGCTCCCACAAGCTGGCGTAGCGCTTGAACAGCAGGGTCTCGATGCCGATGGCCAGGTGCGATAGCAGCACCCCGAAGCCCAGCGCCAGCAGCAAGAACAGCAGGGCGAACTCGAGGTTGAGCAGCCCCAGCCAGTACGCCAGGGGTAGCATCAAGTAGCCCAGCACCTCCACTACCGGCGAGAGCGCCTCGAAGAACAGGAAGTAGGGCATGGCCACCATCCCCAGCCGGCCATAGCGCGGGTTGAAGAGCATGGCGCGGTGCGTCCACAGCACCTCCCACAAACCCCGGTGCCAGCGGTTGCGCTGCTTGCGCAGGGTCTTCCAGTCGGTGGGCACCTCGGTGTAGCAGATGGGATCGGGGGTGTAGACGATGCGATAGGG
The DNA here is from genome assembly GCF_003574095.1 of Calidithermus roseus. Taxonomy (GTDB): domain Bacteria; phylum Deinococcota; class Deinococci; order Deinococcales; family Thermaceae; genus Calidithermus; species Calidithermus roseus. The sequence continues at coordinate 13,522 of NZ_QWLA01000027.1, read as the reverse complement.
CTGCTTGCGCTCGCGGGCGGAGCGGTGCAGCCGCACCACCAGTTCCATGTCCTCCCCGACGGTGTGGGTGCGGTAACCCCCGACGCCCAACACGGCTTGGCGGCGGAACAGTCCGAAGGCCCCGGAGATGATCAGCAAGGCGCCTATCGCGCTCCAGCCAGCCCGCCCGCTGAAGAAAGCCCTCGAGTACTCCACGATCTGCATGCGCTCGAGAAAACCCCCCGGAAGCCGCAGCGCCTCGACCACACCACCCTGCACGCTGGCTCCGTTCAGCGGGCGGATCGTGCCCCCTACGGCCAGCACCGTGTCGTCTTCCAGGAAAAGGCGGCTGGCCCGCAGCAGAGCGTCTCCGTCCAGCAGGCTGTCCGCGTCCACGGCGCAGAAGAGCGGGTAGCGCGCGAGGTTGAGCCCGGCGTTGAGGGCGTCGGCCTTGCCCCCGTTGTCCTTGTCCACCACCACCAAGTTGGGGTAGCGCAGCGAGCGGTAGATGGTGCGGATCGGCCTGGAATCGATGGCCTTGCGAAAGACGACGGGCTCTTCCACCAGGGCATAGGCTTCGTGCAGCTTCTCCACCGTGCGGTCTTTGGAGCCGTCGGAGATCACCACCACCTCGAACTCGGGGAAGCGCAGCCCCAGAAACGACCGCACCGACTCCACGATGGTCTTCTCCTCGTTGTAAGCAGGCACCAGGATGGATATTGGCAGGTAGGCCTCGCGCTCGAGGAGGTCCTTGAGGGCGAGTTCGGAGAGCTCACGGGCGTAGCGGGCTACCATGCTCAGGCCCACCAGGGAGAACCAGGCGTACAGCAGGTTCAAAACGGCGAAGTAGCCCAGCACGAAGACCTGATAATACAAGTAGAAGTAAGCCAGCATCATCGCTCCCGCAAAACCTGGGCGGCCATTTCCTGCCCATAGCGGTCAGGGTGTTCCTGGGCGGCTCGCTGCAGCAGCTCGTAGTTGAACTCCGCCAGCGCCTGTGCTGCGGCACGGCGAACGTAGAAAGAGGGGTCGCCCAGGTGCTTCCACAGCTCGCTTTCCGCGACCGTTCGCCTCAGCAGCGGCAGCAGCCGCACCGCGTGGATACGCAGGAATTCCTGAGGGCTTCTCAGCGCTTTAACCACCGCATCCGCGTGGCCCTCCGGCGGATAACCCAGGCGGAGGAGGGCCCGCATGGCGGCAGCCTGCACCTCGGGGTTGGAGTGGGCCACGAAGGGGGCGGTTCGTCTGGCCAGGGCCAGCAGGCGCAGGCGTCCGACGGCTTCCAGAGCCGCCCAAAGCCCCTTGGTGTTTCCTCTGGATAAAAGCTGTTCCAGCACCGGCACGGCGCGGTCTTCCAGCAGCAGCAGCACCTCCAGCAAAGCTCCACGCGGTAGATCGGCGTTGAGCAGCGCCTGGGCTAGGGTTCCCGGCGCTTGAGTGGGGGCCGAGCGGGCCACGGTCCGAGCGGCCACCAGGCGCAGCAGCGGGTCTTTGTGATGCAGGTACGGCAGGGCCAGGGGCAGAGCCCGAGGAATTCGGGCCTGGGCCAGGGCATCGAGGGCCTTCAGCCGGGTGGCCCGCGTGGCGAAGCGGCGCCGCAGTGGCCCTTCCCAGGGATTGGGGTAGGCCTCGAGCCACTCCTGCAGCTTCTGTGCCTCGGCCCCCTTGAGGATTTCGCGCATCTGCAACAGGGCCTCGAGGGTGGGCTTGGACCAGGGCGGAGGGGGTGGCTGCGCCGTGCCGAAGAGGGCCTCGGTGAAGCGGGTGACCGAGGCCTCTTTTTCCTGTCGCATGTGCGTTTCGGCAGCGGTGGTCAGGGCGTGGTAGAGCAGGATGTAGCCGGATAGCAGCAGCAGGCTCAACCCGGTCAGGATCACGCCCTGAAGCAGCGCGGAGTAGGCTTGCGGGTAGCTGGTCCCCTCGAAAAACCGGCCCAGGAAGACCACCGACATCTGGCCCAGCGCCCAGACTTCAGCCAGCAGAATGCCCAGCACCAGGAGCGTGTAGACCCACTCGCCTTGCCGCCACATCTATAAATACCGTTCCAGGCGTAGGATGAGTTCTTGCGGGCTGAAGGGCTTGGTCAGGAAGTCCGTGGCTCCGAGCTTGAGGCCTTTGATGAGGATGTCTTCCTGCTTCAAGGCCGAGAGGATCAGTACCGCGGTGTTGCTGCCCAGCTCCTCACGCAGGTGACGCAGCAAGTCCAGTCCGTTGCCTCCCGGCAAGTTGAGATCCAGGATCACCGCGTCCATCGGTTCGCCCAAAGCAGCCTTGCCAGAGAGAAAATCCCGCGCCAGAACAGGTTGGTGGCCCGCACGCTGGAGAAGCAGTTCGGTTACGCGGGCTGCGACAGGGTCATCCTCGACGACTAGGATCCTGGCCACTGTGCCCTCCACCCCCAGATTACCTGAATCAGGGTGGCGCTATGCGCCAGGATGACCCTGGCTCCGGGATCAGGCTTTGGCAAGTTAAGGGAAGGTTCGGTGTGGCCCTCGCTCTCAGGGCTCGAGCGGCCACTCGACTTCGCGCAGCAATTCCTCGTGAGAGAAGGGCTTTAAGGAGGCGTCGGCGCCGCAGCGGCGGGTCTGAAGCTCGAGTTGCTTCTCGCTGCTGGTGGGCATCATGGGTTTCACCGAGCTGTTGATGGAGGACACCAGGCTCGATCCCGAGTCGCTGGAGTTCGTGCAACTCATCCGCGAGAGCGGGCTGCGGCTGAAGAACATGGTGGACAACCTGCTCGACACCAACCGCCTCGAGTCCGGTCGCTTCGAGGTCAGCCGGCGCAGGGTGGACCTGAGCCCGATGCTGCGGGACGTCGCCGCCGCGTTTGGCGGGGTGGCCCGGCTTTCGGAGATCTCCTTCGAGGTCGAGCTGAGGCCGCTGCCCCCGCTCCTGGTCGACCCCGACCGCATCGGCCAGGTGGTCGGCAACCTGCTTTCCAACGCTTTCAAGTTCACGCCCAGAAAGGGTCGGGTCGCTTTGAGCGCGAGAGTACAGGGCGAGTGGGTGCGCCTCGAGGTCGAAGACAGCGGGCCGGGTATTTCCCCCGAACAGATGGACCGCCTGTTTCAACGCTATAGCCGCACCCACTCCGCGGTGGAGCGTGGAGTGGGTGGAACAGGGTTGGGCTTGTATATCTCTAAAGCCATCGTGGAAGCCCACGCAGGCCGCATCGGCGTGATTTCGGAGCCGGGTCAGGGGGCCCGTTTTTACCTCGAGCTGCCGCTGGAAGGAGCGGACGGTGGGTAGGAAAGAGGTCATCGTCGGGATTGAGCGCTTAATGTTGACGTAGGACGTACGACCCCTGGCCATCACGCCCCAGCACTCTCTACCTGGCATGAGCCGAGCGCGGGGTGAGTAGCTCGATGGGATGGAGCAGGTGCTCCAGGCACTCCCTGTAATCCACTCCCCGGCGGTAATCTTCGGCTAAGTCGGCCACGCTGACCTGGCTCAAAGTCTCCAGCACCGCGTCGCGCACCCGCAGCCAGACCTGGCTGCGGGCGTGGCAGCGCGCTTCTTCCACGCAGGTCTTGGGCCAGTTCAGGCTCACGCAGGCCAGGGGGGCTATGGGCCCGTCGATGGCCCGCATCACGTCGCGCAGGTTGATCTCCTCAGGAGGTCTGGGCAGCGTGTAGCCTCCCCCGATGCCTTTTTTGGAGACCACCAGCCCGTGCCCTACCAAAACGGCCAGGATTCGCACCAGGTAGGTTCGCTTCACTCCCGTAGCCCGGCTGAGTTCTTCGCTGCCCACGAAGCGCTCCAGCGGTTGGGTGCCCAGGTAGCCTAGTGCCTTGAAGGCGTAGATGTCGGTAGCAGAAAGCCGCATGGTAGTAGTTTACGTCTTTTGTAATCTGTGTTAGCTTAGGGCTGGACTCGTTGGCCTACGATTGCTCCTTGGCGATTGACGAGCCCGGTTCAGCTTCAAACCAGGAGGAATGGGTATGAGTTACGCCAATCCCGATGTTCTGGTCTCGACCGATTGGGTGCTCGAGCACCACAACGACCCCAATTTGCGCATCCTCGAGGTGGACGAAGACATCCTGCTCTACGACACCGGCCACGTCCCTGGAGCACAGAAGATTGACTGGCAGGCGGATTTCTGGGACCCGGTAATGCGGGAGTTCATCGGTCCCGATGAGTTCGCTGCCCTGATGGAGCGCCTGGGGATTTCCAACGACACCACGGTGGTGCTCTACGGCGACAAGAACAACTGGTGGGCGGCCTACGCCTTCTGGTTCATGAGCTACAACGGCCATAAGAACCTCAAGCTCATGAACGGGGGCCGTATCAAGTGGACCCAGGAGAACAAGCCCCTCTCCACCGACAAACCCACCTACCCTAAGGGAACCTACCGCGTGCAGTACCGCGACGAGAGCCTGCGGGCCTACAAGGACGAGGTGATCAAGTTTCTGCTGAAGGTCAAAGACGGCAAGGGAGCCTTGGTGGACGTGCGCAGCGTGCCGGAGTACGTGGGGGAGAAGACCCACATGCCCGAGTACCCGCAGGAGGGGGTGTTGCGCGGAGGGCACATCCCAGGGGCCAAGAGCATCCCCTGGGCCCAGACCGTAAACCCGGATGGCACCTTCAAATCGGCGGAGGAACTGCGCGCGCTCTACGAGTCCAAGGGCGTGACGAAGGACAAGGACATCATCGCCTACTGCCGCATCGCCGAGCGCTCGTCGCATAGCTGGTTCGTGCTCAAGCACCTGTTGGGCTACCCCCACGTCAAGAACTACGATGGTAGCTGGACCGAGTGGGGCAACAGCGTGGGCGTGCCCATTGTCAAGGGGCCGGAGGAGTAAGCTCTTCGGGCTGTCGGGGGCGCACTGCGGTGCGCCCCTACGCTTTTTTCAGAGCCCGGAGGCCGCCCTCGAGGTTGTAGACCTGCTCGTAACCGGCGGCCTCGAGGTAGAGCCCGGCCAACTCGCTCATGGCTCCCCGCTCGCAGATGAGCAGGATTGGGCGGTCTTTGGGTAGGTCGTGATCGCCATGCTGAATGGCTTTCACCGGCAGGTGAATGGCCCCCTCGAGGCTGCCCCGCGCATACTCGGCCTCGGGCCGCACGTCCACGATCAGGGGGTTTTCCTGGAGGAAGGCCTCGAGCATTTCGGCTTTGAGGATCCTCATGCCTTCAGGATAGCCGATAGCCGGTGGCGGATGGTCAGATGCAAAAGCGCCGAACCCCATATGCTTGCCCCCGTCACCTGCTCTTCGGTAACGGCTACTTTATGCTTGAATTTGGCATCTTTATTCGGATAGCATGGGCGCTTGGAGCCGCGAACTGCCCGAAGGTGGTAGGCTCTTGGCTTGGAGACTGAAGGAGCGCGATGCCAGCACGCACGGACATCAAGAAAATCCTGATCATCGGGTCTGGCCCCATCACCATCGGCCAGGCGGCGGAATTCGATTACTCGGGGACCCAGGCCCTCAAGGCTCTGCGCTCGGTGGGGTACGAGGTGGTGCTGGTCAATTCCAATCCGGCTACCATCATGACCGACCCCGACCTGGCCGAGGGCACCTACCTCGAGCCCCTCACCCTGGAGTTCCTGGAGAAGATCATCGCCAAGGAGCGGCCCGACGCCCTGCTGCCCACCCTGGGCGGCCAGACCGCGCTCAACCTGGCCATGCAGCTTTACGAGCAGGGGATCCTCGAGAAATACGGCGTCGAACTCATCGGGGCCAATGCCGCGGCCATCAAGAAGGGCGAGGACCGCGAGGAGTTCCAGCGGGCCATGCTCAAGATCGGGCTCGACGTGCCGCGCGGCAAGATGGTGACGAGCCTCGAGGAGGGCCTGGAGTTCGCCCGCAACGTCACGGGCTATCCCGTGGTGGTGCGGCCCAGCTTCACCCTGGGCGGCACCGGGGGCGGTATCGCCGCCGACGAGGCCGAGTTCATCGAGATCCTCAGCCGGGGCCTCTCGCTCTCGCCCACCCACTCGGCGCTGGTGGAAGAGAGCATCGTGGGCTGGAAGGAGTTCGAGCTCGAGGTCATGCGCGACCACAACGACACCGTGGTGATCATCACCTCCATCGAGAACGTCGATCCCATGGGCGTGCACACCGGCGACTCCATCACCGTGGCCCCGGCCCAGACCCTCTCCGACGTCGAGTACCAGAAGATGCGCGACGCGGCCCAGGCCATCATCCGCGAGATCGGGGTGGAGACGGGCGGCTCGAACATCCAGTTCGCCATCGACCCCAAAAGCGGGCGCATGATCGTCATCGAGATGAACCCCCGCGTCTCGCGCTCCTCGGCGCTGGCCTCCAAGGCCACTGGCTTCCCCATCGCCAAGATCGCCGCGCTGCTGGCGGTGGGCTACCGCCTCGACGAACTGCCCAACGACATCACCCAGAAGACCCCCGCCTCCTTCGAGCCCAGCATTGACTACGTGGTGGTCAAGATTCCCCGCTTCGCCTTCGAGAAGTTCAGCACCCTGCCCAATACCCACGGCGGCTTCTCCGACCGGCTGGGCACCCAGATGAAGAGCGTGGGCGAGGTGATGGCCATTGGCCGCACCTTCAAGGAAGCCTTCGGCAAGGCGGTGAGGAGCCTCGAGGCCGACGTGCGCGCGGAGTTTGCCCACCTCACCGACGCCGAGCTGTGGGCCAGGCTCTACCCCAGCCCCACGCGAATTTATGCAGTGCTCGAGCTGCTGCGCCGGGGGGCGAGCATCGACGAACTCTACCAGGCCACCCGCATCGAGCGCTGGTTTTTGCACCAGTTCGAGGAGGTCGTGCAGACCGAGCGGGCGCTGGGGCTAGGCGAGTGGCGGCTTTCAGACCGCGAGGACTGGCGCTACGCCAAGGGGCTGGGCCTCTCCGACGCCCGCATTGGCGAGCTGGTGGGCGTCTCGGAGGCGGTAGCCCGCAAGGAGCGCCTGGCGGCGGGAGCTAAGCCGGTCTACAAGACCGTGGACACCTGCGCGGCTGAGTTCGAGGCCTACACGCCCTACCACTATTCGGCCTACGAGATCGAGGACGAGGTTCGCCCCACGGACAAGCCCAAGGTGGTGATCCTGGGCTCGGGGCCCATCCGCATCGGGCAGGGGGTGGAGTTCGACTACGCCACCGTGCACGCGGTGTGGGCGCTGCGCGAAGCGGGCTACGAGACCATCATGGTCAACTCCAACCCCGAGACCGTGAGCACCGACTACGACACCGCCGACCGGCTCTACTTCGAGCCCCTGACGCTGGAGGACGTGCTCAACCTCACCGAGCACGAGCGCCCCATCGGGGTCATCGCCACGCTGGGTGGCCAGACCCCGCTCAAGCTGGCCAGGAAGCTCTCCGAGGCCGGGGTGCGGCTGCTGGGCACTTCGTGGGAGGCCATCCATAAGGCCGAGGACCGCGCCGAGTTCAACGCGCTGTGTGCTGAGCTGGGCATTCCCCAGCCCAAAGGCGCGGTGGCCCGCACTCCCGACGAAGCCCTCCGGCTGGCCGAGCAGATCGGCTACCCACTGATGGCCCGGCCCTCCTACGTGCTGGGCGGGCGGGCCATGCAGGTGGTGAGGAGCCCCGAGGAGCTTCAGTGGTACCTGAGCGGCATCTACGCCGCGCTTTCCGAGCGCCCCTCGATCCTGCTGGACCAGTACCTCGAGGGCGCCCTCGAGCTCGACGTGGACGCCATCTGCGACGGGAGCAGGGTGGTGGTGGCGGGCATCATGGAGCACATCGAGCGGGCCGGGGTGCACTCGGGCGACTCGGCCACGGTGCTGCCGCCGGTGAGCCTCACGTCCGAGCAACTCGAGACCGTCAAGACCTACACCCGCAAGCTGGCCCTGGCGGTGGGGGTCAGGGGGCTCATCAACGTGCAGTACGCCCTCAAGGACGGGGTGGTCTACATCCTCGAGGCCAACCCCCGCGCCTCGCGCACCGTGCCCTTCGTCTCCAAGGCCATCGGCCACCCGCTGGCGAAGTACGCGGCGCTGATCGCGGTGGGCAAGACCCTCGAGGAGCTGGGCTTCACCGCCGACCCCACGCCTGGCTTCTACTCGGTCAAGGAGGTGCTCATCCCCTGGCTCAAGTTCCCCGGCGTGATCCCGGTGCTGGGCCCCGAGATGCGCTCGACGGGCGAGAGCATGGGCATCGACGCCGACCCCTACCTGGCCTACTACCGCGCTGAGGTGGGTGTGAACCAGAAGCTGCCCCTCTCGGGCAAGGTCCGCCTGATTGGGGCCCAGGCCCTCGAGGCGGAGTGGCGCGCGGCGGGCTTCGAGATCTCGGACGACGACTACGACCTCCTGATCTCGCTCGAAGCCCACCCCGAGCTGCGCCGGGCCGTGGAGAGCGGCAGGCCCTTCATCACCACCCTCGAGGGCGCCCGCTGGAGCCTGGAGGCCATACGGCGGGTCCGGACGAGTCGGCTCGAGGCGCGTTCGCTGCAAGAGTGGCACCAAGTACGGGCCTAGCGGGCGGCGAGGACAAAAGAATCTTGTGGGCCGCACCCCGGCTCACTACCCTGGAATAAGGGAGCAGACCTCTTGCGAAGGTGTGTAGGGGCTGTCCTGAGTCACCGTGCCTGACGTGGTTGTGAGCCATCGACCATCGACGGCTTCCGCAAGAAGTCTGGTGAGGACATGAAGGGTGTTCGAGGGCTTTGGATCGGGCCAAACTTCACCATCTTCGTGTTTTTCCTGGTGGTCGCCCTGCTGGAGGCTTTCAAGGAACACCACTGGCTGACGGCGCTGTTCTGGCTGGCCTGCGGCCTGATGTTCGTGTGGGTCGATCTGAGAAGCGGCGGCCTCAAGCCACGGTGAAGGCCATGGAGTTCGAGCGCTTCAAGGATCGCTACGAAGCCGGGCGGGAACTCGCCCGTAGCCTCAGCCGCTATGCCCATCGCCCGGACGTGTGGGTGCTGGGCCTGCCCAGGGGTGGCGTGCCGGTAGCCTACGAGGTCGCGCGCGCCCTGGGGGCTCCGCTGGACGTGCTGATCGTGCGCAAGCTGGGAGTGCCGGGGCACGAGGAGCTGGCCATGGGGGCCATCGCTCCGGCTGGGGTGCGGGTGGTCAACCAGGAGTTGCTCGAGCAACTGGAGATTGAGCCCCAGAGGCTCGAGCAGGTCGAGCGCAGGGAGCGGGCCGAACTCGAGCGCCGCCAGCAAGCCTACCGGGGAAAGCGCCCTTTCCCCGACCTCAGCGGGAAAATCGTGATCCTGGTGGATGACGGGTTGGCGACCGGGGCCAGCATGCGGGCGGCAGTCCTTGCGGTGCGGGCCATGAACCCTGCGAGGATCGTGGTGGCGGTGCCGGTGGCTCCCCCCGATACCTGCGAGGCCTTACTCGAGGTGGCCGACGAGGTGAAGGCGCTGCGTCAGCCTGAGCCTTTTCGGGCGGTGGGGCTGTGGTACGAGCAATTCCCCCAGACCTCCGACGAGGAAGTGCAGGACCTGCTGCGCCGTTCTCAGGGGGGGCAATAGGCTGGACTTATTGCAAAAACTACCGATGGCCCCGAGGGGGCTATCGGCTACCTAGCGACACAAAAAGCGTCCCCGGCTTCCCGACGGCACCCGCTCCGGGGCGCTTATGGCTGCTTCCTTCCGGACCTGACCAGGTTCACGCTGGAGCGCCGCGTCGGACCGAGGACGCGAAGTCAAGTGTAGGGGCAAAAGGGAAATCTGACAAGGCGCGTTACCTCAAAGCTGGGTGAAGGATGAGAATGTGAGGCCGGGCCATATACTGTTGGGCGTGGCGACAGCTTTTGTTGAAACCCGCAGCCCGAGCCTCGAGGCCATCGGCCTGGGTAAGCGTTACGGGCGCAAGCCGGTACTCGAGGGTGTGAGCTTCGCGGTGGCCCCTGGCGAGGTGTATGCCCTCGCCGGTCCCAACGGCAGCGGCAAGACCACCCTCATCCGCATCCTCACCGGATTGGCCTTTCCCACCAGCGGCACGGTGCGCATGCTGAGTCATGACCTCTACGAGGGGGGATGGGCCGCCCGCAAGGCCCTGGGTGCGGTGGTCGAGGCCCCGGCGGCCTTTTACCCCCACCTCACCGGTCGGCAGAACCTCGAGATGCAGGCTTACCTGAGCGGGCTCGCCAACTCCGAGCTTCGCATCCGCGAGGTGCTGACCCGGCTCGAGCTGCTGGCGGTGGCCGACCAGCGGGTGGGCACCTACTCGCTGGGTCAGCGCCAGCGCCTGGGCCTGGCGGCGGCCATCCTGCATAAGCCCAGGGTGCTCATCCTCGACGAGCCCACCAGCGGTCTGGACCCCCAGGGCATCACCCGCGTGCACGAAATCCTGGCCGAGCTGGCCTGGGAGGGCACGGCGGTGCTGCTGTCTACCCACCACCTGCGCGAGGTTTCAGCCTACGCCGACAAGGTGGGCATCCTGGGTGGAGGTCGGCTGCTCGAGGAGGTCAGGCTCGACGCCAAGGGCGAGCGCTACCGCCTGCGGGTGGACAACCCCTCGATGGTGGCCTCCTTCCTGAAGTCGGTTCCTGGGGTGGAAAACGTCGAACTGCGCACCCTCGACGTGGTGTTCGAGGGTTCTCCCAACGACGCTCTGGCGGCGGTGGTCAAGGAAGGCTATCAGGTGCGCTTCCTCGAGCCCGACTACTTCGACTTGTACGAGTACTACAGCGAGAGGGTCAAGAATGCTTAGGATTCTGCTTTGGGAGCTGGGCAAACTCTTGCGGCTGCGCTCGGTGCAACTGGGCCTGGCGGCGGCTTTGGTGCTGCCGGTTTTGTGGGCCTTCGCGCCGGGGCTGCGGCAGGCGTACAAGCTCGAGCTGGTCTCCGGCTGGCAGGTCCCGGCGCTGGCCCTGATCACCGGCATGGACTTCCTCTTTCCCTTCCTCACCGCCATGGCGGCGGCTGAGGTGCTGGGCAGCGAGGTCTCGCTGGGCACGCTCAGGTCGGTGTTGCTGCGCCCGAGCCCGCGCTGGAGGCTGGTGCTGGCCAAACTGCTGACGGTGCTGTTCTATCCGCTGATGCTGGTCATGGTGAGCCTGCTGGGCTCGCTGCTGATCAGCCTGGTGGCCTCTATCTTCGACCCCCGCTCCTTCGGGCTGGGGGCCTTTTTCGGCGGAACCGGGCTGGGGCCGGGCGGCTTTGGAGGTGTGGGGATGCTTTCGCCCCTGGCTGCCTTCGGCGAGGTCTTCCGCGCCCACGTGCTGGGTGCGATGGTGCTGTGGCCCATGGCGGCTTTGGCCCTGCTCTACTGCACCATCTTCCTCAGCACCACTTCGGCGGCGCTTGCGGCCATCTCCACCATCCTGCTCATGCGCTTGCTGGTGGCTTTCCCGGCCATCACGCCCTTCTTGCTCACTACCTACCTCGACCTCTACCTGCGCTCGGGCACCGACATCACCCTGGGCCTTTCGCTATTGCTCATCTACACCTTCGGCTTCGGGGTGCTGGCCTGGCTGATCTTCGAGCGTAAGGACGTCTGAGGCGCTTCGCACTGCTGAGTCACCTCTGCGCTTGGCTATGAGCAATCGGCCATCAGCGCTAAGCTCTTGCTATGGGCAAGCTAACCCACTTCGAAGACGGCAAACCCCGCATGGTGGACGTGAGCGAGAAGGCCGCGACCTTGCGCACGGCGACGGCTGAGGCCACGGTCAGGCTGCGCCCCGAGGCGGTGCGAGCACTCGAGGAGGGCGGGGTGGGCAAGGGCGACCCCCTGAGCGTGGCCCAACTGGCGGGCATCATGGCGGCCAAGAAGACGGGCGAGCTGATCCCGCTGTGCCACCCGCTCCCCATCACCTCGGCTGAGGTAAAGCTCGAGTTTCGCCCCGAGCAGGCCCTCATCCACATCACCGCGACGGTGAAGACCAAGGCCGAAACCGGAGTGGAGATGGAGGCCATGACCGCCTGCGCGGTGGCGGCCCTGACCGTCTACGACATGCTCAAGGCGGCGAGCAAGGGGCTCGAGATCACCGATTTGCGCCTGCTGCACAAGTCGGGGGGCAAGTCCGGGGAGTGGCGGCGCGGGCCTTAGGGCTCGAGCTCGATGAGGGTGTACTCGAAGGCATTCACTACCCGCACGCCTTCGGGGGTGACGTATTCGCGCTGGGGCTGGGCCTCGTAGAGGTGGACGTGGCCGTGGACGTGCAGACGCGGGCGGTAGAGCTTGTGGAAGAGCTCGAGGGCCTGCGATCCGCGGTGGGCGAAGTCGGCTCCGGCGTGGGGGCCTGGGGGCGGGGCGTGGGTGAGCAGGATGTCCACCGCGTGCCCCTGCCGCAGGCGACGGGGGCCGAGGATGGGGAGCCAGGAGTAGAAGCGGGTTTTGGCCTCGGCCTCGTTGTACTGGCCGAAGTCGCGGTTGTTGTAGCGGGGGGCTCCGCCCCAGCCGGCGATCCTCAGCCCGGCTACCTCGAGGATGCGCCCGTGAGCCGGCAAAACCCCTCCAGGTGGGGAGAGGTTGCCCAGGTAGTCCTGCGCGTACTCCTCCTTGTGGTTGCCGTGCACGTAGACCACGGGCACGGCGACTTTGGTGGCGACGAACTCCAGGTAGCTGCCCGGCAGGTCGCCCGCGGCCAGCACCAGGTCGAAGGCCGGTAGATTGCCCGGAAAACGGGCCTGGTGGATGAAGGGATGGATCTGATCGGAGATTGCCAGAATTCGCACGGTTTGAGTCTCTTTAGGTCTCAGTTTATAGCAATTTGAGGGCAGTTGTTGCCATTTGCACGGGCTTTTTTGGCGGGGTAGGTATCTCCCATTCCTGCCCTCGAGCCCAATCACGGTAGACTGCCCCTCGTATGGAGACTGCCGCCGACATTTCCGTCTTACCCCTCACCGCCCGTGACGTGGCGCGGGTGTGGGGCGGCCAGCGGCTGGGGCTGGGCTCTCCCCAGCCCATCGGGGAGCGCTGGCTGGCCTACGACGAAAACCTGGTGTCTGTCGGACCCTTCGCCGGCAGACCCCTGGCCGAGGTGCTCAAGGAACTGGGCGCAGCCTTCATCGGGCGGGTGCCCTTCGCCCGCTACGGACTGGAATTGCCCCTGCTGATCAAATTCCTCGACACCGCCGAGTGGCTTTCGGTGCAGGTCCACCCCGACGATGCCTATGCCCACACCGTCGAGGCCCACACCGGCTTTCACGGCAAGACCGAGGCCTGGTACGTGCTCGAGGGGGAAGGGGAGATCGTCTACGGCCTGGACCGCGCTACCGATGTTCCCACCCTGCGCCAGGCCGCCCTCGACGGCAGCATTTGGGAACTGCTACACCGGGAGAGGGTGCGGGCCGGGCAGGTGGTGTTCGTGCCCGCCGGGACCATCCACGCCCTGGGGCCGGGGTTGCTGCTCTACGAGGTGCAGCAGCGCTCCGACCTGACCTATCGCCTCTACGACTACGGGCGGCCCCGCGAGCTGCACCTGGAGAAGGGCCTGGCGGTCTCCAGGCTCGAGCCCACCCCGATCCCCGACCTCAAGCCCAGCGGTAACGTCCTACTGGCCTCCCAAGCTTTCGTGCTCGAGCGCCACGCGCTCAGAGGAAGCCACGTGCTGCAAGCTCCTGAAGAGAGTTTCTTGCTGCTCACGCCCATCGAGGGATCGCTTTCTTGGTCCGGGATGGGGCTGGGCTGGGGAGAAACGCTGATGGTGGGGG
>NZ_QWLA01000026.1 GCF_003574095.1 Calidithermus roseus | reverse complement strand
ACTGGGAGGTGGAGAACCGTCTACACCACAAGCGAGACACGGTGTTGGGAGAGGATGCCTCCCGCAGCCGCAAGGGGGCGGTGGGGCTGATGTACTTACGCGATGTCATCCTGAGCCTCTTGCATCTCAAAAAGTGGCCGGTGTTGCGCTCGGTTAGAAAGTTCTCGGCGAATCCTAAGGCTCTACTCAAGCTAATTCGAGGGTTGTGATAAAAGCCTGCTCGTAATTATGCTGCACCCGCGGTATAACTCCCCCTCTGGGGCGTGTTGTACCACCCAGCATCGTGAAACGCTGATGCCATCTCTAATCATCGCCCCCTAAAGCAATCCGATAGCCCTGTCACCTTGACTGGCGCTTGGAATTCTGTGCCCTTTGGCGAGATTATAGACCTGCCCACCTGACCCCAGCAAGCGACGCTCGAGGCCCCCCACAGGCCGTTCAACAGGTATGGAGTAGCAGGGAGACACGCCCTCTAGCCCCAGCCGACGTGAGGACAAATGACCTGCCGGGGTTGCCTAGGCTAGAACTGCCGATGAACCGGGTGCGCTGGCAACTCGACAAAGAAGGCCGCATCACGGCCTGGGGCTCGGGGGCCGCCGCGTTTTTCCGGCTGCCTGCCGAAGCCGTGCTGGGCAAGCGCTGCGCCGAGGTAGTGGCGGGGACCGACGGGTTTGGCCGCCCGCTGTGCGTGCGCTGCCCGGTGCAGCGGGAAATCAGGCGCGGGGCGTACCAGGCCAGCACCGCCATCTCCTGTGGGGGTAAACGCCTGATCTGCCAGGGGTACGTCGGATCCGAGATTCACGTCGAGCTGAAGGCGGAAAACCACACGGACTCGAGCGAGCTTCTGGCCTCGCTCTCCTGGGCTGCACGCAAGCTGGCCGCCGAGCCGGGCAGCTTCTTCCAGACGTTGCAGGTCTTCCTGGGCAGCCTGCGCCGGGCGCTGGATATGGAGGCGGCTGAGCTGTTCCTGGCCGACCCCCAGGAGCGCTACCTGGTGCTCACCGCCTACGACGGCATCCACCGCGAGGCCTTCCTCGAGAAAGCCTGGTTCGCCTGGGGGGAGGGCTTTCCGGGGCTGGTGAGCCTGCTGCACCACCCCCTGCTCACCCACGACCTCCCCTCCGACGCCCGCTACCTGCGGCAGAAGGTCAAGAAGCTGGGCTACAAGACCTACGTGTGCTACCCCCTGGAGTTGCCCCAGGGTCTCATCGGGGTGCTCAACCTCGCCAGCCGCGACCCCGACGCCGACGATGAGGCGCTGCTCGAGCAGCTCGCCCTGATCGGGCCCATGCTGGCGGCCTCGCTCTACACCGTGCTCACCCGGCTGGGCGAGGCAGGGTTGCGCGCGGTGGCGAGCGCCCTGCACGCCCAGTCCAAAGGGCAGGGGATCGAGGCCTTCCTCGAGCAGAGCGCCCGGCTGAGCGGGGCCTCGTGCGTGCGGCTGCTGCTGGCCGACGGCGAGACCTACGTCCACGGCAAAGGCAACCCCCCGGCCTGCGGCTTCGCCGAGCACTGCGGAGTGTGGGAGGGGCAGATTTTGGGCGTGCGCGGTGGGGTGGCCGCCTGCCCCCACGTGGGAGCAGGCCAGTCCCGGCAATGCCTGCCGCTGTGGTCGGGGCCCAGGGTGATCGGGTTGCAGCAGCTCTTCTTTACCCGCCTGCCCCCCATCGCCAGCCAGGCAGTGGCCCCGGTGCTGTGGCTCGAGCGGCTGGGTGCCGAGGTGTTGTGGCCCCAGCCGCACTCCGTCAGTTCCGTGCAGGAGCACTGGCTCGAGCTGCGCACCTTCGGCGGCTTGCAGGTGCGGCGCGAGGGCCAGGTGCTGCCGCCTAAGGCCTTCGGTCGTCGCCAGGCCCTCACCCTGCTCAAGCTGCTGCTGGCCCACCGGGGCCAGACCCTCGCGCGCGAGGAGCTGTGCGAGCGCCTGTGGCCCGGTGAGGAGGCCGAGGCCACCCAGGCCCGCCTGCACGTGCTGGTTCACGACCTCAGGCAGGCCCTCGAGCCCGACCCCGCGCGGCCTCAGCTTATCCTGCGCGAGGGCAAGGGCTACCGCTTCGCCCCGCAAATCCCCTACTTCCTCGACGTCGAGCGTTTCGAGCAGCTCATCCACCAAGGCGATGGCCTGGAGGGGACGGCGGCGCTGGAGGCCTACCGCCAGGCCCTGCTCTTGTACAAGGGCGACTTCCTCAGCGACGAGCCCTATGCCGACTGGGCCGAACTCGAGCGCGCCTACCTGCGCGAGCGGGCGGTGGACGCCCTGCTGCGCAGCGCCGAGATCGCCCGCGCCCTGGGCCAGCCCCGCGAGGCCCTGGAGGCCTACCGCCGCATCCTCAAGCTCGACCCCTGGCGCGAGGAGGCCTACCGCGCCCTGATGCAGCAGCTCGTGGAGCTGGGACAAAAGCTCGAGGCCAAGAGCCTCTTCAGCCAGTACCAAAGCCGCATGGAGCGCGAGGGCTTGCCCATCGACCCCGACCTTGCCAGACTGGTGCAACCGGCATGACCCACAGCCCTCAAGTCCAGGAAATCCTGGCCCAGAGCCCCCTCTTCCGCGACCTCAGCCCCGCCGACCTCGAGGCCCTGGCCGCCGTGGCGACCCTGCGCCCCTTGCACAAGGGGGAGACGCTGTTCCTCGAGGGCGACCCCGCCCGCTCACTGTTCATCGTCGCCGAGGGACTGATCAAGGTCTACAAGATGGACCCCCAGGGGCGGCGCCAGATGGTGCTGCACCTCGACGGCCCCTACCACGCGGTGGCCGCGGTGGCGATCTTCCTGGAGAAGCCCCGCTACCCGGCCTCGGCCGAAGCCCTGGAGGACAGCCTGCTGCTGGCCCTGCCCACCGAGGCCTTCCACCGGCTGCTCGAGACCCACCCCGCCCTCTCTCGCGCCCTCATCCGCTTCCTGGCCCGCCGCCAGGGGCAACTCGTGCACCTGCTCGACCGACTGGTGTTCCACGAGGTCGCATCCCGCCTGGCCGAGTACCTGCTGGGGCGGCTGGAGGCCGAGGGCCAGGGCTTCGACCTGCCCACCAACCCCGAACTCGCCGCGCTGCTGGGTACCGTCCCTGAGGCGGTCAGCCGCAAGCTGGGTGAGCTGTTCCGCCAGGGGTTCATCCGCCTGGCCGAGCGCCGGGTGTGGATCAACGACCCCGCCGCTCTACGCCAGATCGCCGAAGCTTGAGCCAGCCAGTTCTAGCCCTTGTGCGCGGCATGGTTCAGTCGCCATCGCCTCTGGTCCTTCTGACTCAGGATCAATCGTCTTGCTCTACCCGGACCAACGAAATCACCCCTTATGGCGAAGCAAAGCGGCGTGCCCTCCCCCCGAGCCTCGGGAGCAACCTTGACCCAGGTCATGGCCTGCCGGCTCGAGCCGGGGTGCAATGAGGTCATGACCCTGACCTACCGCTACCTCCCCGACCTCCACCGGGAAGCCGCCGTCCAGCCCGATGGCATCTTGAGCCGCGTGCTGCACAACGAAGGCGGTGTTCGCACGGTGATCTTCGCCTTCGACGCGGGCCAGGAGCTCACCGAGCACACCGCCTCGAGGCCCGCCATCGTGCAAATCCTCTCCGGAACGGGCACCCTCAAGCTAGGGGCGGATGAGCTCGAGGCCCGCCCCGGCACCTGGGTCTACATGCCCGCCGGGCTGGTCCACGCCATCCGGGCCGAAAGTCCCCTCATCCTGCTGCTAACCTTGCTCCCCAAGGAGTGAACCCATGACCGCACAGCCCAAAACCGTCAAAGTCCCGCTCAAGACCGTGGCCCTGCCCAACGAACACGGCGGCTGGGGGTTCACGCTCGAGCCCATCGTGCTGGGCCTGCTGGTCGCCCCCACGCTCGCCGGGCTGGGGCTGGGCATCTTTGCCCTGGCGGCCTTCTTCACCCGCCACCCGCTCAAGCTCTGGCTCGCCGACGTGCGCAAGGGCAAGCGCTTCCCCCGCACACCTATCGCGGGGCGCTTCGCCCTGGCCTATGGCACGATCGGGGTGCTCGGGTTGCTCCTGGCTTTCCTCAGAGCCGAGGGGCCCTTTTTCTGGCCCTTGCTCGCCGCCCTCCCACTCATCGCCATCCAGCTGTGGTTCGATGCGCACAACAAAAGCCGCAACCTGCTGCCCGAGCTTGCCGGGGCCGCCGCGATGGGCTCGGTGGCAGCGGGAATCGGGCTGGCGGGGGGCCTCGAGCCTTCGCTGGCGCTGGGCCTGTGGCTGGTGCTGGCCGCACGCGCTTATGCCGCCATCCACTACGCCCGCACCCAGGTGATGCGGGCTCGAGGGCTCGCCGTCCCCTTCCGCACGGCCTACCTGGCCGAAGCTGTGGCCATCGGCGTGCTGCTGCTGGGCAGCGCCGCGGGCTGGGTTCCCTGGCCGAGCGTGCTGGCCGTGGGGCTGTTGCTGCCCTTCTCGGCCTACACCTTCGCCCGCCCCCCGGTGCCCGCGAGGGTGGTGGGCTGGAGCCAGATGGCCTTCGGCTTGCTGGTGGTGCTGCTCACGGCGCTGGGCGTGCGGGCGTAGGCATCGAACGCCGATAGCCCATAGTGGGAGGGTCTTACGTCGTACGCAAGACGCCTTGGTCCTCGACGCCAGCTTCGTTGACGGCTGATAGCTGAGGGCTGACGGCTACTGCCGGCGGGGAGGGGTGAGCCACGGGCCACTCAAAACAGGCCGGTTCGTGAAGGCTAAGAAAGGCTCAAGAACAGCCTAAGGAACGCTCAAGAAGCGGCTCGAAAATTACCCCACTTGTCCCGCCTCTCCCCCTCTAGGCTGCCCTGGCAATGACTTTGTACCGGCAAGGCAAGTTGATTGGCGTTGTGCTCATGCTAGCGGCCTGCAACATGGCCCAGCCTCCGGCGGAACCCCACTGGCAGGGCCCCAACCTCTTGCGCAACCCCTCCTTCGAAACGCTGGGCTCCGACGGCTATCCGGCTGAATGGCAGTGGCGCGAGGGCTCCGGGGCCGACCGCGGCAGCGCCCACGCAGGCGAGGTCGCGCTCAAGATAAGCGGGCCCTCCGCCGAGGTCTACACTACGCAGAGCCTCGAGCTCCAACCCCACACCCCCTACCTGCTGCACGGCTGGGTCCGGGCCCGCAACCTCAGCACGGGCGAGGTGCGGCTGCGCTGGGCCCCGGCCTCGGGCGGCTCC
Organism: Calidithermus roseus; assembly: GCF_003574095.1. GTDB lineage: Bacteria > Deinococcota > Deinococci > Deinococcales > Thermaceae > Calidithermus > Calidithermus roseus. The sequence continues at coordinate 37,183 of NZ_QWLA01000026.1, read as the reverse complement.
TCCGACACCCAGTCAGTGCGCTCCAGCACCGACTGGCGTGAGCTCTGGACCGTGTTCACCACCGAATCCGACGGGCGCGGGCGGGTGGATCTGGTGTGGGAGGGGCTCAACGCAGGTGCGGAGGTCTGGATCGACGACCTGTACCTGGGCGTGGCCCCTTCGGCCTCGCTGGAGATCTACCCCCAGGCCCGCAGCGTGCGCCAGCAGGGCGGCGAGGTCGCGGTCGCGGTGCGGCTGCTCGACGCCTCGGGCCAGACCGCGACCGAAGCCCAGGACACGGTGCGCTTTGGCCTCGAGGGCTCCGGACGCCTGGTGGGGCCCAACCCGGCCCCCGCCCAGGATGGCTGGGCCTACATCACCTACCAGAGCGACGGGGGCAGCGGGCCGGTGACCATCCGCGCCGAGGTGGGTGGCCTACCGCCGGTGGCCACCACCCTCCAGCGCAGCGCCCAGGGCATGGAGTTCGGCTTCCCGCTGGGCCTCTTCGAGGACGCCAACATGACCCACGGCTACGACGAGATGAAGCGCTGGGCCACCGAGCTCAAGGCGCGGGGCTTCGACGCCGTGATGCTCATCAACGCCAACGTGGCCAACCGCGGCGACGACGACGGGCTGCGGGCCACCGATGAGGCGGGCCTCGAGGTCTACTTCAACCCCGGCGACGACCTCAACCGCGAGTGGTGGCCCGAGGAGATCCCGCCCGACCCCGCCAGAGCCCGCAGCATCGCCCAGGAGTTGGTCAAGCGGCTCTCACTCCACCCCAGCTTGGGCGGCTACTACGTGGCCGACGAACCCTTCCTCAAGGATGTGCCCAAGGTCGCGCCGCTGCAAAAAGCCTTCCAGGAGGCCGACTTTGACCGCCCCTCGATGTCGGTGCTGATCGGGCGGGGGCGGGGCGAGCTCATCTACCAGCAGACCCGGCCCGACGTGATGCTGCTCGACGTGTATCCGGTGGGCTACTCCAACGCGGTGGGAGACTTCACCCTCAGGGGCTTCGGCTACAGCGACCTGGATTTCGTGAGCTACCTGCGGCTGCTCACCAAGGACAAGCCCCGCAGCGTGCCGCTGTGGCTGATCCTGCAGACCCACTCCTTCGAAGACCAGCTCCGCGAGCCCACCCCCAGCGAGGTTCGGGCCCAGAACTGGCTGGCGGTGGGCGAGGGGGCCAAGGGGATCTTCTGGTTCATCTACAGCTCGCAGCAGGGCTGGCGGGGCCTCAGGGATAATCCCACTCTCTACGACGAGGTCAGCCACCAGGCCCGGCGGGTCGCAGCCTTGCGCGGGGTGCTGAAGGAGCTGTTCAAGGTCCCGGACCGCTTCGAGGTGAGCGGGGCCGACGTGCCCTACGCCAGCAGCCTGCAGCACCGCGACGGGCGGCACTTCTTGGTGGTGGTCAACCGCGACTGCCAGAGCCCCCGCCGCCTGGCGGTGCGCTCCGACGAGATACAGGGCCGGCTCAGGGACCTCGAGAGCGGCCAGGTCTATGCCCAGGGAACAGAACTCGAGTACGCCCCCGGCGACGGGCGGGTATTCGAGGTGGTGCCATAAAGGAGGGAAAAAACGTGAAGCGAAGCTGGCTCATCTGGAGCAGCGCGGCCTTGCTGAGCTTGCTGACGGCCTGCCAGCAAGAGCAGCCGGTCATGCCCTATCAGCCGGGGCAGGGCGTGCCCCGCGTGGACCCCGACTACAGCCTGAGCGTGGCCGAGTGGTGGGCCCGCCACCCCCTCAACCCCGAGGCCAAGGGCGGCATCCTCATCGGAGGAATTGCGCCCCTGAACAACGTGGTCACCGTGCGTCCTGGGGATGACGTGCAAGCCATCATCGACAAATACCAGGACCAGGGCGTGACCATCCGCCTCGAGCCCGGCACCTACTACTGGCCCCTCGTCCACACCCACTCCACCGACCCCACCGCCCGCTTCAGCCTGGTCACGCGGGGCTACAGCAACATCCAGCTCGTGGCCGACGAACCCGGCACGGTGGTGGTGAAGGGCCGCATCCTCATCAGCGGCATCCAGTTTGCCATCCCCAAGGGCTCCAAAGACCCCCAGGTGCGCACCTACGACGAGTCTGCCTCGTGCAAGGCCAGCTACTACCACCCCTACCACTCCGAGTGCCTCGAGGTGCTGCGCAACCTCCCCGGCAACGTCTACATCAAGAACATCACCTTCGACGGGGGCGACGAGTTCATCGCCCCCCTGGTCAACGTGCGCTCCGCGCGCGACGTGGTGCTCGACAACGTGACCTTCCGCAACAACACCATCGACCCCGACTCCCACCACGCCGGGCAGCTCGAGGCCGCCAGCGCCGTCAACAACGTCTGGGTGCGGGGCGGGCGCTTCCTCGAGGCCGCCCCCGGCGCCCCCTACTCCATCGCCACCTACATGGACGGCCTGCACGGCGGCGGGGTCATCTACTCCGACATGGCCGGCACCAAGAGCACCTCCAACCTCTTCCTCACCAACGACGACTTCACCGAAGACATCGACCTCCCCCGCGACGGCATCCAGCCCGACGAGTACCGCAACGGGCGCTACTTGGTGCTCGCCCACAACACCTATCCCAGCATCCACACCGCCATCGCCATGACCGCCGCCGACAGCCTGGTCGAGGCCAACGAGGTGCCAGGCCTGGTCAACCACTTCGTCGCCCTCAACCCCATGTGCTCCAGACGCTTCCCCGAGGAGGTGGGCCACTACCCCCAGATCAGGCACCTGATCCGGGGCAACGCCATCGGCGAACTCGACGACGTGGTGACCCTCGAGGCCGTGGTAGACACCTTCAAAGTCTGCTTGCCCACCGCAGGCGTGGGCCAGGTGCGCGTCGAGAACAACCGCCTGGGCCACCTGCGCCTGGTGGCCGTGCGCATCGTGCTGCCCAGTCAGGAAGAGCTCGAGCGCGCCGGGCTTTCGTACACCCAGAGCCAGGTCGAGGGGGTGATCGCGAAGCCGAACGAGTTGCGGAACAACTGTGTGGGGGGGAGTTGTCAATAGTCGATGGTCGATAGCTGATAGCCGAACGCCTTGTTGGGATAAATCATCCACTGGGGTTGCGCCCAGCCTGACAGCCGACTACAGCCCCACTCCCCAGGGGACATCCGCTCGTCCTGCGGGCCCGTCCCCGGCCGGGGTGTGCGGCTCACGCGGGAGGGGGTGAGGGAGGTGGCGCAGACGAGCATGCCGCCGGCCCCGGCGGCATGTCTGCGAGTCCCTCGGAGGGTGCGAGGGGGAGGCTATGTGGAATGGCCTCCCCCTACACCCTCCGACGGCAGAGCGGGGGTCACTAAACCACAGCACCGCAAACCAACCCCTCCCCGCTGGCAGGGAGGGGAAAAACGAACTCGAGGCTCAGGAAGACGCCTGCTGGCGGCGTTTGCGCTCCTCGGCCATCTGGAACAGGCGCTCTTTGGTGAAGACCCGCTGGCTCATGGCGTAGGCGAACACCGCCACCGCCCCGGCCTGCAACAACCCGCTCACCGCCAGGGCCGGGCGCAGGCCGGGGTTGGTGGTGTAGAGCATCAGCGGCTCGAGCACCAGCCGCAGCAGCAGCCCGGCGTTGAGCAGCACGTAGGTCAGGCCCTCGAGCCGCTCCTGGCGGATCTGGCCGGGGCGCGGCATCATCCAGTAGGCTACGCCCATCACCATCGAGAGGAAAAAGCCCACCAGGCCGGCGTGGACGTGGGTGGTCTTGAAATAACCCACCAGCGCGGGCCAGAGGTAGAAAGCCGAGCCGGTGAGGGTGGTGTAGAGCAGGTAGAACAGGCTCGAGCGCACGAACAGGAATTGCCAGAACGACACGGTGGCTCCTCGGGGTCAGGTTGGAGGCCGGCGAAAGTACTCCCGGTTGAGCCGGGCATACTCGGCCCAGGCTTCGGGGAGGTCCTCCTCGAGAAAGATGGCCCCGCTGGGGCAGGCCTCCTGGCACAGGCCGCAGTCGATGCAGCGGTCGGGGTCGATGTACATCTGCTCGTCGTGGTAATCGCCGCCGATGGCTCCCGCCGGGCAGACCGCGTAGCAGGCCGCACAGCGCTGGCTGCGGCAGGGCTCGGCGATCACGTAGGCCATAGTTCACTCCTCGAGGCGGTGCAGGTTGGGGCCCTGGGAGAGCCGGCGGTTTTTCTCGATGTAGCTCACCCACTGCTCGGGCAGGTCTTCCTCGGGGTAGATGGCCGAAACCGGACAGACCGGGACGCAAGCGCCGCAGTCGATGCACTCGTCGGGGTGGATGTAAAGCTGGTCGCCCCCGTCGTAGATGCACTCTACCGGGCAGACTTCCTGGCAACTGCGGTCCTTCACGCCGATACACGGCTCAGCGATCACGTGAGGCATGGCTCAGCTCGCTTTCTCGATGAGCAACTCCACCCGGCCAGGCCCCAGCTCGCGCAGCGCGTAGGGGTGGCCATCCTGTTCCAGCCGTGCGAGCAGGTGTACCGGGCGGCGCACGTGATGCACCAGCAGGCGCTGGCCGGGCTCGAGGCGAGCCAGCGCCTCCAGCACGCGCATCATGGGCAGGGGGGGCTCGAGGTTGGCCTCCACCCACACCTCGTCGGCGTAGCTCGCCCAGTCGGCTTCACTCAGGGTTCGCGCCACGCGGCCCTCTGCTCCTTGCTCCAGGCGGCGCAGGAAATGCACCCGGTAGTGCTCAGGGCCCTCCTGCTCACACCAGGCCACGAAACCCTTGCGCTGCATCACCCGGTACAGGGGCAGCGGCTCGAAGGGGGCCTCCAGGCACAAGCGCTGCCCCGGCGCCACCTCGCGCGCGGCGGCCATGATGGCCCCGAAAGGCTCGCCCCCCGCGGCCAGGATGGGCCGCACGTCGAGGTGAAATCCCAGCGGGGAAGCCAGCCACTCGGGCGGCGGGGTTCCCAGTTTCGACTCGTGGCCCACCGAAGCCTCCTCCCTGGATGCCTCGACGCCCAGGGCCCGGTTGAGCCGCTCGACCAGAGCGCTGGGCTCGAGCCCCCCGATCCGCGCGGCCTGGGCCAAGGTTACCAGCCGGGGCATGGTGCGCCGCAACAGGGGGTTTTTAAGCTTAGCAAAAGCCGGGCTGGCCTCGATGAGCACCCCCAGAAGCTCGGGGTGCTCATCCAGCAGTTGGTTCACCCGCATCTCGGGCCGGATCACAGCTACTCCTTCTTGCCGATCCTCACCCGCCAGACCTCGGGGCCTTGCTCGAGGTACTCCCAGACGAAGCGCCCGTTGCGCTCGGCACTGAACTGGTAGTACAGCGGCTTGGGGTCGTGGTCGTTGACGAGCTCGAAGGACTGGCCGGGCTCGAGGCCGTCGAAGAGGTTGAAGATGGCGGGGTGGCGCTCGCGGGGGGCGACGGAGCGGACGTCCAGGGTTCGTAGGGTCTGCATGGGTGCCTCCTTACACCCCATAGCCTGCTTGCCAGAGTTCGGGCCCGCCATGACCCAAGTCATGGCCCGCGCAGCCGGGTGAGCCCTAGGGTGAAGGCGATGACGAGCCCACTCCCCGGCCAAAGTAGGCCCGTGCCGCTCAGCCTGCCCCTGGGCTTCTTCGGGCTGGCGACGGGTTTTCTGCTATGGGGCCTGCTGCTGCTGGCCCTGCACCCCCAAGCCTTGCAAGCTGCGCGCCATCCGGTGCTGCTGGCCGTGAGCCACCTGCTGTTCCTGGGCTTTGGCGTGGGGGTGCTGGTGGGGGCCATGCACCCTCTGGTGCCGGTCGTGCTCGAGTCCCCCCTCCCCCACCCCTCCTGGGGCTATCCCACGCTGGCCCTCTGGGGAGCGGGCCTGCCCTTACAGGCGTGGGGCTTCCTCGAGGCCGAGCCCCGCTGGATCGCCCTGGGGGGCGGTCTGGTCCTGCTGGGCCTGCTGCTCTTCACCGCTCACATGGCGCTGGCCTTCCGGCGGGCCTCGAGGTGGAGCCCCGTGGCCACCGCGCTGGCCTGGGTGAGCTTTTACCTGGTGCTCACCCCCCTGCTGGGGATGCTGCAAGCCCTCACCCTGCGCTACGGCTTCTACGACCCCGAGCGCATGCTCTGGCACGTGCTGGCCGGGCTGGTGGGCGTGTTCTTAGTTTCGGTGCTGGGCGTGGGCCACAAGCTGGTCTCGATGTTCACCCTCAGTCACGGGGTGGATGAAAGCGTGCTTGGGCTGCTGCTATGGGTGCTCAACCTGAGCCTGCTGGGCCTGGCCCTGAAGCAGCCCATGGGGCTGGGCCTGCTGGCTGTGGGGGTCGGGCTGGCCTGCTACGACACCTTCCGCATCCTGCGCCACCGGGTGAAGCGGGCGCTGGACGTGGGGGTGCGGCACTATCTAGCCGGGCTGGCTTTCCTGGGGCTGGCGCTGCTGGCGCTGCTCGCCGGGCAGACCCTGTGGGCCGGGCTGTGGTTTGGCCTGGGTTTTCTGGCCCTGATCGTGAGCGGGATGCTCTACAAGATCGTGCCGTTCCTGGTCTGGACCTACCGCTACGCACCCAGGGTGGGCCTGGAAACCGTGCCCGCGCTCAAGGCCATGCTCCCCGAAAAAGCCGCCAACTGGGCGGGGATGCTGCTGGGTGTGGGAGCCTTGCTCGCTCCCTTCTGGCCACCGGCCTTCTGGCTGTGCCTGGCCGGGGGCCTGCTGTGCGCCTACGCCCTCGAGGAGGTGCTCCGATCATGAACCCTTTAGAAGAACAAGCCCGCCACCTGCTCACCCAGGTCTACGACCCCGAGTTGGGGCTGGACGTGGTCAACCTCGGCCTGATCTACGACATCCGCGTGGAGCCGCCCGCCGCCCACGTCCAGATGACCCTCACCACCCCCGGCTGCCCCCTGCACGAGTCCATGCAGGAAGCCGTGCGCCGGGCCCTCAGCGGGCTCCCCGGCATCGAGGCGGTCACGGTCGAGCTGGTCTGGAGCCCGCCCTGGACCCCTGCAAGGCTTTCGCCCGAGGCCCGCAAGGCGCTGGGCTGGGGCTAATGGACCTTTCAACCCACTCCTCGAGCCTCCCTCCCATGTACCCCACGGTAGTTTGGACGTTGATGCACGGCTTGGTTTTCGCCGCACGCGTCTGAGGTCTACGCTACAGGTTTTACCCATCCAGCGCTTTGTGGACGGAGTGACCTGGCTCGAGGCCCATGGCGGCTAGGCGAAGCCGAAACCCGGAGCGCGCTCAGGAGCGCCGGGAAAGCCCGTAGGGGATGACGTGGGGCGTGAGGGTGTCGGGGTCGAGGGTGATGTGGGCCTCGAGCCCAAAGACCCGGCGCAGCAAGTCGTGGGTGATGACCTCGGTGGGCTGGCCCTGGGCCACCACCTCCCCCCCGTCGATCACCACCAGCTCGTGGGAGTAGCGCGCGGCCTGGTTGAGGTCGTGCAGCACCATCACGATGGTCTTGCCCTGCTCGCGGTTGAGCCGCTGTAGGAGGTGGATGACCTCGAGCTGGTGGGAGAGGTCGAGGAAGGTGGTAGGCTCGTCCAGCAGCACCACCGGGGTGTCCTGGGCTAAGGCCATGGCGATCCAGGCCCGCTGACGCTGCCCTCCGGAGAGGGTCTCGAGGGGCCGGTCGCGGAAGACCACCATGCCGGTCTGCTGAAGGGCGCGCTCGACGATGGCGCGGTCAGCCTCGGTGCGCTGGGCGAAGAAACCCTGGTGGGGGTAGCGCCCGAACCAGGCCAGCGCCTCCACCGTAAGACCCTCGGGGGCTTGTGGCCCCTGCACCAGGATGGCAAGCTGGCGGGCTACCTCCTTGGTGGGCAGGCGGTGGATGGCCTTGCCGTCCAAAAGCACGCTGCCCTGCCGGGGCTTCAGGAGCCGGGCCAGTGAGCGCAGCAGTGTGGACTTGCCCGAGCCGTTGGGGCCAATGAAGGTGGTGATCTTGCCGGAGGGGAGCTCGAGGTCGAGCCCTTTGACCACGAGGCGGTTCTCGTAGCCGAGGTGGAGGGATCGGGTCTGAAGTTTCATGGCTTGCTTTCCTAGCGCCTGATTCCGCCCGTACGCCGCAGGAGCCATAGGAAGTAAGGTGCGCCGATGAGGGTGGTGACGATGCCCGCGGGGACTTCGATCGGGGGGACCAGGCCGCGCCCCAGCGCGTCGGCCCCCACCACCAGCATCGCCCCCAGCAACATGGAAGCCGGCAGCAGGCGGGCGAAGCTGGGCCCGGCCAGAAGCCGCGCCATGTGGGGGGCGATCAGGCCCACGAAGCCCAGAACCCCCGCGCCGGTGACAGCCACGCCCGCCAGTCCCACCGCCAGCGCCAGGGCGACCAGGCGGGCGAACTCGAGGCGCATCCCCAGCCCCCTGGCCAACTGGTCGCCCAAGGCCAGCACGTCGAAGCGCCGCCACAGCAGCCAGCTCGACGGCAGAAGCAGCGCCGCCCAGGGCAGAATCCGCAAAAGCCGCTCCCAGTCGGCCCCGTAGACGGTGCCCACCAGGAAGCTCAAGGCCCGCCCGATGTCGTCGGGAGCGCGGATGAGGATGAGTTGCTGGAAGCTGGTGAGGGCGGCGGCCACCGCGATGCCGATGAGGGCGATGCGCACCGGAGCCACCTCACCCGCACGGCGCGCGAGCAGGTACACCAAGGCGAAGCCCACCCCCGCCCCGGCGAAGGCCCCAGCGGGCAGTGCCCACAGCGGTGCTGCCGGGAAGAGAATCAGCGTGACGACCACCGCCAGGCCCGCTCCCGCCCCCACCCCCACGACGTCGGGCGAGGCCAGCGGGTTGCGCACCACCCCCTGCAGGATCGCTCCCGAGGCCGCGAACATGGCCCCACACAAGGCCCCCACGCATATGCGCGGCAGCCGCAGTTCGTAGAGGATGCGGGTGTGGGTCGCGTCGGCGAGACCGGTGAGGACCTGGAGGACCTCGAGGGGGGAGAGCCGGATCGCCCCCACTCCCAAGGCCGCGACGCAGAGCACCGCCAGCAGCAGGGTCAGCAGGGGGAGGATAGCAGGCCGTTGTCGAGGTTTGGCGAGCGTCATAAATAAATCCGAGCAAACCACTCGGATTTGAAGAATACCGACTCGTAGAGGGCGACGTCAAGGCCCAGTGCCCGCCTTCCACAATCCCATCGCGAAAAGGGCGGGCTTGACAGCCTGTAGGGGGAGGTGTACCTTTTTCGGCAAGTGGTTCATTCAACAAACAAATGGCTCATTCAATGAAACCATCGGAAGCCATCCCGACCCTGGAGCGCCCCCTCTACTTGCTGGGTTTTTTCAGCGAGGAGCAGCCCTACTGGGGGCTGTCGGAGCTGGCTCGAGCCAGCGGCTGGCCTAAGGCCACCTGCTTGCGCAGCCTGCGGGCCTTGGAAAACCACGGGCTCCTGGTCAAGGAAAACGAGCGCTACCGCCTGGGAACGCGGCTAGTGCATCTGGGCGCACTGGTCAAAGCCGCCTACCCAGCCCGCCAGGTCGCGCTGCCTTTGATGCAGGCCTTGCGTGATGCCACCGGACAGTCGGTGCAGTGGGTGGTGCGGGACGGGCTGGAGGGGGTATACCTGGAGGTGCTGGAGGCCCGCTCGAGGGTGCGCCTCTACATTGCACCCGGTCGGCGGGCCCCTCTGTACGCGGGGGCTTCCACCCGGCTGCTCCTGGCCTTTGCCCCCGAGGCGGTGCAGCGAGCGGTGTTTACGGGCGAGCGCAAGCGCTACACCCCGGCCACACCGCTTGGCTTGCCCGAGCTCAAGGGGCTGCTGGCCCAGACCCAGCAGAGCGGTTTTGCCGCGAGTTTCGGCGAACTCGAGCCCCACTCCGCCGAGTTGGCCACGCCCATCCGGGGAGCCGGGGGCGAGGTGCTGGCCGCGCTGAGCCTGGCTGGAGCCGAGGCTCTCTATCGCGAGGAGGACAGGCTGGTGGACTACCTGAAAGCCCTCGACCGGACCGCCGAGGAAATCTCCCGGCGGCTGGGGTATGTGGGGCCCTGGCAGGCCGATCTGCGGAGCTTTTTGCGGACGCTTCAGACGGTAGGGCCTTAGCTCTCGGCTTGGCGAACGGGGCCACCTGAGCCCTCGAGAGGTTCCATGCGAGTAGACCTGAATGCCGATGCTGGCGAATCCTTTGGCAACTGGAAACTGGGCCGGGACGAGGCGCTGTTTCCCCTGATCAGCTCGGTCAACGTGGCCTGCGGTTTTCACGCCGGCGACCCCCTGACCATAAAACATACCCTGGCCCTGGCCCAAAAAACCGGCCTGGCGGTGGGAGCCCACCCCGGATTCCCCGACCTGGTGGGCTTTGGGCGGCGCGAGCTGGCGGCCACGCCCGATGAGGTGTATGCCGACGTGCTCTACCAGGTGGGGGCCTTGAGCGCTTTTTTGAAGGTGGCGGGCATCCCCCTGCATCACGTCAAGCCCCACGGCGCGCTGTACAACCGGGCCACCAAAGACCCCCAGACGGCTCGAGCAATCGCCCAGGCGGTCAAGGACTTCGACCCCAGGGTTCCGCTGGTGGTGCTGCCCGCTACGCCGCTGGAGTCCGAGGCGCAAGAACTGGGGCTTTCCACCGTGGCCGAAGCCTTCCCCGAGCGCGGTTACAGCCGCGACGGGCGCTTGGCCCCGCGCGGCAGCGCCGGGGCCTGGATTCACGACCCCGCCGAAGCCGCGCGGCGGGCCGTGCAGATGGTGGTCAAAGGCCAGGTGGAGGCGGTGGATGGGGGCCTGGTGCCGGTACGCGCCCAGACCCTGTGCATCCACGGCGACAACCCGCAGGCGGTGGAGATTGCCGCAGCCGTGCGGGAGGCGTTACTGGCTGAAGGCGTCGCAATCCAGAGCTACTGAATCCCCCCTCCCCGTCCGCATGACCCTCACCGGCTTCTACCTGCGCTTCTCCGAGCAACTCGACCTATCGGCCAATGCCCGGCTGCTGGCTTTGGTACAGGCCTTGCTGTCCGACCTGCTGCCGGGGATCAGCGATATCGTGCCCGGATACGTCAACGTGTACATCGAGTTCGATGCCGAGGGGGTTTCCAGGGCCCAGGTGGAGCGCTGGCTGAAGAGGCACCTGCGAGCCCTTCCCGAGGCGATGGGGGGAAGGCAGGTAGAGGTGCCGGTGCGCTACGACGGGATAGACCTGCCCTGGGTGGCGGCGCAGACGGGTTTGTCCGTGGACGAGGTGATTCGCCTGCACAGCCAGCCCGAGTACCGCGTCTTTGCCACCGGCTTCACGCCGGGCTTTCCCTTCCTGGGACCGCTGGACGAACGCTTGCGGCTGCCCCGCCGCCGCAGCCCGCGCCCGCTGGTACCGGCCCACGCGGTGGCGGTGGCCGGCAACCAGACCGGCATCTACCCGCTCCCCTCGCCGGGGGGATGGCACCTCATCGGCACGGCTTTGGTGCCGATGTACGATCCCCACCGCGAGGAGCCCTTCTACCTGCGGGCGGGCGACCGGGTGCGCCTGGTGCCCGCCGAGGGCCCTACCCCCGCCCTGCCAAAGGCAATTTCCTTGTTGCCCCTCGAGCCGCGCCATCCGGTCTTGCAGGTGGAGGAGCCAGGACTGCTGGATCTGGTCGTGGATCAGGGACGGCGCATGGGGGGGCACTTGGGGCTGGCGATGGCGGGGGCACTGGATGGGCGTTCGGCCAGCACCGCCAACGCGCTGCTGGACAACCCGGCGGATGCGCCCTTGCTGGAAATCACCCTCAAAGGCCCTGTCCTGCGCGTGCTTTCGCCGGTGGTGGCGGCTTTTGCAGGCTATGGTCTGGTGCCGCTGGTCAACCGCGAGCCGGTGGGGCCGGGTCGGAGTTTTGCCCTGCGAAAGGGGGATGTGCTGAGCTTTCGGCAGACCGCAGAGGGGGTGCGGGGCTATCTGGCCCTGGCAGGCGGCATCGAAAGCAGGACGTTCTGGGGCAGTGCCAGCACCGATGCCAAGGGCCTGATTGGCCGCCCCTTGCAAGCTGGGGATGTGCTGGGGATAGCGACGCCTAAAGCGGTGCGGGCGGGGTTTGGCTTCAACCAGGCTGCGCTACCCGCCCAAGTCCGCGTCCGGCTGCTACCCGGACCGCAGTACAGCCCGGAGGCTCTGCGGGCGCTTTGCGCGGCCCCCTTTACCCTCGAGTCGGGGGATCGCATGGGTTTGCGGCTGGAGGGGCCGGAGGTGCCGGGCGGCGAACTCATCAGCGAGGCCACCCCGCTGGGGGCTTTGCAGATCACCCCCCAGGGCCAGCCCATCGTCTTGCTCAACGACCGAGGGCGCATCGGCGGCTATGCCAAACCGGCGCTGGTTCATCCGGCCGATCTGCCCCGGCTGGCCCAGTTGCGCCCGGGACAGCAGGTGTGGTTCGTGGAGAGCCTCGAGCCCCAACACAAGGCCGAGGTATCGGTTTTACAAACCTGGGCATAAGCCCAGTACAAGCTCGCGCTCCTCCGAGTGTCGAGGCTCCGCTACGCGGATAACTTCGGTCGGGTTGGTTCGTCACCGAACGGTGATGAATCAACCGCATCTGGTATTACCCGCGCAGCTTTGGGCCTGCCCCGGCGAAGCCATAGGGCCAGGAGAAAAGCAGAAAGGCTCCTCATCACCCCACCTCAGCGTTCGCGCCGGATCTTCTCGAGGATCATCCGGGTCAGCTCGTTGGAGTTGCGGATGCTGACCAATGGCCCGCTGTAAGGGCTGTAGTCCTCCGGCAGGTAGAGGATGCTCTGCTCCTTGAGCTTCTGGCCGACGGGGCTGGCGTAGAAGGCCTCGGCCCCGTTGTACTTGCCGCCCGGCGGGAAGACCACCACCAGGGTTTGCCGGTCCAGCGAGAGCAGCGCCTCGTCGCTGATCTGGGCCCCCACCCCGAGGGTGACTTCCTTGGGGGTGAAGCCGTCCTTGAAGCCCAGCTCGCGCAGGTCGGGGATCAGGCGCACCCCGGTGTATACCCAGTTGCTCCCACCAGCGAAGGGGGCCACCACCACGACCTTGGGGTACTTCTCGAACACCCCGGCGGCCCGCAGCCTAGCCGCGTTGGCCCGGTTCGTGGCCCTGACCTGCTCGATGACGCGCTCGGCCTCGGCGCTGCGGCCAAAGATGCGGCCCAGGTCCCTCAGGCCCTTCTGCCAGAACCCCTCCCCGCCCTCCTCGTAACCGATGGTGGGGGCAATCCGACTGAGCTTGTCGTAGTTCTGGTTGCCCTTCCAGGTCAGGCGCACGATGAGGTCGGGCTTGAGGGTGAGGATGGTCTCGAGGCTGGGCTCGAGCCAAGAACCCACGTAGATGGGGTTGTTGAGCTTCGCGCGGGCCAAGAAGCCTTTTTGCAGCACCTCGGGCTTGATGCGGCCCCCGCTGATGTCGGCGGGGGTCAAGTAGGCGCTACCCAGGCCCACAATGCGATCAGCGACGCCGAGGGCGGTCAGCCAGCCCAGCGCCTCCTCGTCCATCACCACCACTCGCTGGGGCTCTTTAGGAACCACCGTCGTGCCCTCGTCATGCCGGATGATCAGGGGTTGGGCTAGGCCTAGGCCGACGATCATAGAAAAAACGGTAACAACGATGCGATTGTTCACAACAAACTCCTTTCTGTTCGCGTAGAACTAGCCATCCACTCTCATCAACAACCCGAACTCCTCGAACACCTGCTCTACCCAGTGCGCGATGCGCTCCTCGCTAAGGTGGGCCTGGTTGTCCTCATCGAGGGCTAGCCCCAAAAAAAACTCCCCACGCTGCCCCAGCGAACGGGTATGCTCGTAGCCAGCCACCGGCCATAGGCCCACCAAGCTAGCTCCGCGCTCCTCGAGTTTCTCCCCCAGAATCCCCAAGGCATCCTGGAAGCTATCCGGATAACTGAGCTGATCGCCGCAGCCGAATAGGGCGACTTGCTTGCCGTTGAGATCAAGCGTGTCCAGCTGCCTGTGTAAAGCCTCCCAGTCGTATTGCAACTCGCCTATATTCCAGGTCGAACAACCCAACAACAACTTGTCGTAGCCCTCGAGGGTCTTGAGGTCCACCTGGGCGATATCCTGCGGGGGAATTGGCTGTCCCAGCAGGCGCTCGAGGTGTGCAGCAATCTTCGCTGCCGCGTTGGCAGTGTTGCCGTAGGTGCTACCGTAGAACACTCCAATCTTGGACATCGTCAAGATCCTTTCAGTTGAGTTGGCGTGGCCGCGCAGTAGGGGTTTCAGGCCGTAACTCAGGCAACCCCAGCGTTTGGCTAGCTAAAAAGCACAGATGCCGCAGTTCCCCCCAACCCAGCCGCTCGAGGCGCAACCCCACATTGCCGATCCAAAGCCGAACGCTTACAGAAGAAGGGGATTCTCTTTGGTACAGCACTACCTCAACCCCTTCTTCTTGGACTTTGGGTGGCTCAGCGTGATGGGTGAAAAACTCATTGAGCCGCCGGAAATCCTGAGGCGAAAGGGCCAGCGTCAGGTTGTCCCAGGCCAAGTGAACGATTCCCCCACAGCAGTCGCAGTAGGCGATAAATCGGTGCGGACTGATCCTGCTTAGCGTCCGGCTACCTTTACACATGCTTTTCCTCCTCGACAACGCCTTGCAACTGGCGCAGCATGGCTTGGCAAATCTTGAGGTTACCCCGCTCCGTCTGCTCGGGGCCAAAGCGGGGGTATACCGGGGTTTGTAGGCTAACGCAGACCTCGGTCTGGTTGGGGCTCAGCTCCCGCAAGGTGAAGACGAAGTCGCGGGTGGCGAAGCTAATCCCAAACTCCTCCAGGGGTCTCAGCCGGGTCAACCTGCCGGGAAAACGAGGGTGTTTGGGAAAGCTAAAGTACAGCTCGGCTCCCTCGCGAAGCTCCCCCTCGAGCTTTAGCAGGGTGTTCTTGATCCATAACGGCGCACGGTGAAAGTCGCTCAGCACCGCCCAAACTTCTGCGGGAGAGCGGGCAATCGTCAGGCGGGCCTCGGTGTGGACAAGAGCGACATCCGTCATGGTTTGACTCCTTTACCCATTTCTCCCACCCATGTCCGGGCCGGGGCTGTCGAGGCCCCCCCCTGAGGCTCTTGCAGGTCGAACTCATAGTGGAAGAGGGGCACGCGGGTCTGCTTGAGCACCCACTCGGGTTTTCGTGGGATTGTCGCCTCGCCCGCATCGTGCCGGATAGTCAGGGGCTGCGCCAGGCCGATACCTGCGATCAGCAACGAGACCAAAACGAGTTGCCTCACCTTTTCTCCCGGACATGTTTACGCTTCATCCATCACTTACCGGCGAGCAGGTACTTCTCGAGGTCACCCAGCACCTGGTTCGCCCCCAGCACCCCGATGGCCAAGAACCACACGTCGTCGTTGACCGCGATGGCTCGGCCCTTCTGCACCACCTTCAGGCCCTTCCAAAGGGGGCTGGAGAGCACGGCGGCCTGGTCGGTCTGGGCGGGGTCGCCGTAGGTGGCGTAAAACAGGTAGTCGGCGTCGAGGTCTGGCAGGCGCTCGAGGGAGATGTAATCGGCGAAGGTGTCCTTGCTCTGGAAAGCCGGGCGCGGCAGGCCCACGTCGGCGAGGATGGTGCCGATGTAGTTGGCCCGGTTCATGCTGCGGATCTGGCCCGGCGTGAAGCGCAGGATGCTCACCGTAGGCAGCCGGCCTCGGCCTCCGAGCCGGTTGCGCAATTGCCCGGCCCGCCGCTCGTATTGCGCCAACAGGACTTTGGCCTGGGCGCTGCGTCCCAAAGCCTCGCCCGCCAACAGCAGGTTCTCCTTCCAGACCACGCCCACCGTCTCGGCCATCACCGTAGGAGCAATGCGCGAGAGCTGGTCGTAGAGTTGGCCGTGGCGCAGCTTGCTGGTGAGGATCAGGTCGGGCCTCAGGGCCAGGATCTTCTCCAGGCTGGGCTGCTGAATGGTCCCCACCACCTCGATACCCTCGGTGAGCTTGCCCAGATAGGCCTGGAAGGGCTGGCCAGCGGGCGTCACCGCGCCTACCGGCTTGACACCCAGGGCCAGGGCGCTGTCCAGTTCGCCGGTGTCCAGCACCACCACGCGCTTGGGCACCTTGGGGACGCAGCTCGTGCCCATGGCGTGCTTGACCAGGCGGCCCGTGCAGGACTGGGCGGAGGCAGGCTGGCCCAGGGCGAAGGCCAGCGCCGCCAGGCAGGAAGCAATGAGGATTTGGGTGGAGAGGATGGGTTTGAGCAGGGTTCGTCGCATGCTTCACCTCGAGAGAGCCCGGTCGGCCAGCAGGCCGCTGTCGATGCACTCGGCCACGATGAGCTTCAGCGCCAGGGGACCGCGGCTGCGGGTCCAGAGGTCACGGTCGAATTCCCAGACCCGGCCCCGCCGAACGGCCTCGATGTTTTGCCACAGGGGGTTCTTAGCCCACTCGCGGGTGATGGGGTTCTCGTCCTTGGCGGTGAAGAGCACCAGGGTGGGCGGGTTGAGGGCTACGAGGCCCTCGAGCGAGAGCTCAAACTGGCTCTGGCCGTTCTGAGGCTTGACCAAGTTCTTGCGGCCCAGCCGCTCCAAGAGGCTACCGATGAAGCTCTCGGTAGAGTGCAGGGTGAGCGAGGTGGGCGTGGCCACCGCCGCCACCAGGCCACCGGCGCGGGGGTTGGCGAAGGAGCGGGCCTTGGCCAGCAGGCTGGCCTGGTCGGCGAAGAGGGTGCGGGCCAGCTTCTCCTTGCCCAGCATCCGGCCAATCAAGAGCACCTGCTGCATCAGGTCGTCGTAGCTGCCCCGGCGGGAGTGGAAGGCCACGGTGGGGGCGATCTTCTGGAACTGGGGGATGAGGTCTTTGTGCACGAAGGCGTCGGCGATGATCAGGTCGGGCCGAGCCGAGAGGATGGCCTCCATGGAGGGCTGGGCCCTCGAGCCGATGCTGCTCACCCCGTCCAGCAGCGGCTTTAGGTAGGGCGCGGGCCCCCGGTCGCCGCCCTGGGTGCCGATGGCCGCCCCCACCGGCTTGACGCCCAAAGCCAGCAGGGTGTCGAGAAAGCTGTACTCCAGCACCACCACCCGCCTAGCCGGCGCGGCGAGTTCCAGGGTTCCAGCCTCGTGCTTGAGGCTAATGGGAAAAGCCTGAGCCAGCGCCAGGCCGCCTAAGAGCAGGCCCGAGAGTACGATCACGATTCGCTGCATCTTCCTCACCTTTCTGGCCCGGTGCGCCGGGCCAGGTAAACAAAAAAGGGCGCCCCGATGGCGGTGATCAGGACGCCCACAGGGGTCTCGAGGGGCTTGTCCACCAGCCGGGCGCCCACGTCGGCCAGGAGCAGGATGGCCGCCCCCAGCACCGCCGACAGCGGCAGCACCCGGCGGTAGTCCGCCCCCACCAGACCCCGCGCGAGGTGGGGGGTCATCAAGCCCAAAAAGCCGATGGGCCCGGCGATGCTGGTCGCGGCGGCGGCGGCCAGCACCGCCAGCGCGGTCGTCCAGGCCCGCACCCACCCCACCCGGACCCCCAGGCCCCTGGCCACGTCCTCGCCCAAAGTCAGGAGGTTCACGAAATGGGCCGAGAGCAGGGCCAGGGTCAGGGTGGCCGCGACCCAGGGTAGGACGGGCTCGAGGCTCTCCCAACTGCGTCCAGCCACGCTGCCCGCCAGGATAAATAAGGCCCCCCTGGCCCGCTCCTCGAAGAGGGTGAGCAGGGTGTTGGACAAAGCAGCCAGCAAGGCCCCCACCGCCACCCCGGCCAGGGCCAGGCGCACGGGGGTCAGGCCCACCGAGGTGGCGATAGCGTAGACCAGCCCCGCCGCCAGCAGGCCGCCCACGAAGGCCACCGCCACGAAAGCCTGCGTCGGCAGGGTGGGCAGAAAGACCACCGCCACCAGGATGCCTAGAGCTGCTCCGGCGTTGACCCCCAGGATCCCCGGCCCAGCCAGGGGGTTTCGGGTGATGCCCTGGAGCATAGCCCCCGAGACCGCCAAAGAGGCCCCCACCGCCAGGGCGGCCACCGCCCTGGGCAGGCGCAGGGTCTGCACGATCAGGCCGTCGGTGGAGGCATCGGGTCGGAAGACCAGCCGCCAGACCTCGGCCAGCGGGATGTCCTTGGCCCCAACCGAGATCGACAGCAAGAAGGCCAGCAGCAACAGCCCCAGGCCGAGCGGAAAGGCCAGCCAGGCAATTCGGGCTCTGCGGGAGGGGAGGACTGCAGTCATGGTCATGGTGCGATGTGCGGTTGCAATCTGCGGCGCTTGAGGCTTTCGGCGGCGAAGTAGCTCCCCACGACGGCGGTAGGGGCCAGCGCTTGCAGCAACAGCCCCTCCAGCGTGGGGTAGATGCCCAACCAGGTTCCCAGCCAGTACGGCAACCCCCAGCCGGTGGGCGTCACGCTCAGCCAACCCACCACCTGCATGACGTGGGCGGTCTGGCCCACCATCACCGTCAACACGAAGAGCACCAGCAAGCCGGTGAAGATGAGCATCTTTTTCTGCGGCAGCCTGAGCTGGAGTTGGAAGATCACCAGGCCCAGCCCCACCACGACCGCTCCTCCGACCAAGGTCCCCCACAGCACGTCCAGGAGGCTTCCTTGCAACACCAGCGACTGCAAGAAGAGCACGGTCTCGAAACCCTCGCGGTAGATGCTTTCGAAGCCCACCGCCACCAACCCCAGCCCGGCGGCCAGGCCCGTGCGCCGTATGGCCTGCTGTTTTTGCTGGTGGAAGCCCGCCAGGCGGTCGGTCCAGTAGACCTTGTGGTAGAACCAGTTCATGATCAGAAGCAGCACGCCGATGGCGATAAGCGAGACCACCGCCTCCACGCGCTCGCCGTAGCGGGCGAACTGCTGGATGGCCCCCCACATCAACACCCACGTCAGCGCGCTCGCCAGGAAAGCCAGCCCCACCCCCAGCCACACCGGACGGCGCAGGTGGAGGTTCTCAGGGCGGCGGAAGGAGGCCAGGAGGGCAGCGATGATGAGCACCGCCTCCAGGCCCTCGCGGAAGACGATGATGGCGGCATTGAGGCCGATGGCAGCGGGTGAAGCTTCGCGCCCGAGCACCTGGTTGGCCTCCCGCAGCCTGGCCTCGAGGACCTGGCGGGTCTGGGCCACCTGCGCGGCACCGGCCCGCTCGCGGATCAGGCGGGCCAGGCCCTTGGGGTCCTGCCCGTACCAGAACAGCCCCTCGAGCTCGAGGGCCAACTGGGGGTTGAACACCCGCAGCCTGGCCTCGGGGCCGCTCTCCAGCAGGGCGTAGGCGTCCATGCGGGCCAGCTCAGCCAGGTCGTAGCGGCCCGCGGCCACCGCGTTCTGGGCCGAGCGCAGCTGTGAGCGGATGACCTCGAGGTCACCCACCGGGTCAACCCGCCGCCACCCGGCGGGAAGGGTGGCCTCGAGCCACTTCAAAAGCGCCTGGCTCCGCTCGCCAACCCAGCGCGCCGTGGGCGGGTCGCTTTTCTGGCTGGCAGCCCGCAGCCCCCCCTCCAACTCGGCGAAGGCCCGACGGATGGCGGGGAGGTTGGGGTGGGCGGTCAAAAGGGGCTCCAGGTCGCTCCAGGCCGAGGCCGCGCTCTTGAGGAAGGTGAGGGCCTCGGTGATCTCGAGGTCTTTGGTGACGTTGACGTGACCCTCCCCCCCGCTCACCCCCCGCGCGTACTCCACGGGAACCAGCGACACGAAGCGCAGGAGTTGGCCAGCCCGCCTGGCCCGCTCGCGCGGGGAGAGAGGGGCCGCGCGGAAGCCCTCCAGGGCGCGGCGAATCTGCTGGGGGCTGCCCGTGGCCAGGAGCGCCCTGGCCTCTTGCAAAGCGGCCTCCCCTCGCTGGCTTCGGTAGGCCGGGGCCAGGATCTCGAAGTAGCCTTGGGCCAGGGCCCGCTCCTCGGCCCCGCGCACCCGCCAGCCCGCCTGCTGGGCCACCTCGAGACCCCTCAGGGCCTCGTTCAGGCGCGACTGGTAGCCGTCCAGGAGGTCGGCGCGCACCGCCGTGAGCGCCTCGGAAGGCTGAATCCGGCCTTCGGCCAGGCCCCGCAGGGCCTCGGTGGCGTCGGCGTCAGGGGGGTCGAAGCGGGTGGCGCTGCGGTACTCGCGCAGCTCGAGCCAGCGCGCCGCCTCGGGGGCATTTCCCTGCTGCACGGCGGCCTCGAGGCGGGCATAGCTCTGCCGCAACACCCCGGTCCACAGCGCGGCGCGCTCCCGGGCGAAGGCTGCCTCGTCGCCCGAGCGGACCAGGTGCTGCAAGCGGGTGAGGACCTGGGCGTCGAACTCCAGCCCGGCCCGCTCCAGCTCGTCTAGCGCCACCGCCGCCTTTTGCAGCAGCCGTTGCGCCTGCTGCGGGTCGAAGACCAGCTCGAGCTGGGCCTCGGCCAGGGCCGAGCGCAGGGCCTCCCCAGACTGGGCCGGAGTACCGGCATCGCCGGGCTGCGGGTGCGACTTCACCGGGGACTGGGCCAGGGCCAAAGAGGCCAGGGCGCACAGCAGCGGGATCAGAAGGGTTGAGCCTCTCACTGTTCTACCCTGATGCCCAGAAGGGCCGCGGCCTGCACGATCTTGCCGGTGATGGCGGTGGCCCGGTCGTCGCCTTCTTTGAGGAGGATCTCGGCCTGCTCGGGGGTGAAGCGGCGGATCTTCTCCTGCTCCAGCAGGCGCTGGGTCCAGGCCTTGAGGTTACGAAGCCCCTCGAGGATCTGCGTGTCCAAAGCAGCATCCTTGGCCCGGACCTGGGGGGATACCCCTTCGTAGAGCTTCTGCCAGCTGGTGATGTTGTCCACCAGGTCGCTCAGGGAAGAGATCACGTTGAAGTCGCGGCGGGTGGCCTTGTCGCCCAGCACGAAGCGGCTGGTTTTCCAGCGCTCCAAGAACACCGGCGCGGCGGTGGGCACATTGGCGGCCAGGGCCCCGAAGACGTCCTGGGCAGTGGGTTTCCAGGTCTTCGCCGCGGCAATGAGCTCGGCGGTGAGCTGGTCCAGTTTCTCAGCCGCCGCCTTGAGGAAGGGGGCATCGGGCAGCCAGTCACCGAAGCCCAGCCTGCCGTCGCCATCGACGTCGAAGGCCACGCCCGAGGAGAAGGCCCTTTCCGTGCCCCACAGGCTCCCCTCCACCAATCCGAAAGCGTTGCCCGGCTTCTTCAGCACCCTCCCATCCGGCAGCTCGAGGTCGAAGCTCACCACCGCGTCGCCACCCTCGGCCTGGGAAGCCCCGGCGTCTATGTTCAGGTCAAAGTCGGCGAGCAGTTCTACCCCCGCCACGATCCCCTCCACGCTCTCGTAGAGGGGGCTGGCCTTGATCCAGGCTGCACGTGCCTCCTTGAGGGAAGCCCGCACGGCCTCGGCGGCAGGGGCCTGGGTCAGCCTGCGGTAGTCGAAACTGGCTTTCCTGGCCGCCTCAAAGTAGCGGCCCGCCGCCGCCGTCAGTTGGCTCGTGGCGCTTTTCTGCGCCGCGAGGCGCTCGAGCAAATAACCCTTGACCGTCTCCACGCCCTGGGCCTGAGCAGCACCCAGAGCAATCACAACCAGTACAAAGCAAAGCCTCATCGCTGCCTCCACGACCTGGGGACCCCCAGGTGAAAACTCTCCCGAGTCTATGCAGCATGGCCCCTTAAAGTCAACTATTCCGCTCGGAATTGTAGAGTATTAGAAGCGATAACCATTACTACTCGCGTATTGCGGGAAAAAATTTTATGAATGCGCAGCAAAGTTTTTGGTAACGCTAGCTCGTATCCCTAACCGCAACTGATTACGATGAACTACCCACGACCAACCGCTATCGCGGTATGGTCGGGGTTTCGCGGTTCGACGGGGCCAGACCTCAGCCCCTCCCCGCCCCCGGGTTCCCAGGGGTAGATTCCCTTTGGGACACGCTCGGGCGTGTACACCCAGGGGTCTATAGCCCATCTCAGCATGACCCAGGCGGCGGCCTGGTCGCGGGGCATCTCGCACCCGCAGGGGCACCGGTGTATCCGCTGAGCGAGCGGTTTCTTCTCCTGGCGCAAGCAGATGGGGCAGGTCTGCGAAGGCTTGACCTTGGAGGTGGGCACCTCTACCAGCCGCGTACCAGCCTCTGCCGCTTTGTACGCCAGCTTTTGCAGGATGCCCCCCATCCCCACGTCGAGTATCGCCCGGTTGAGACCGGCTTTTATGCTTCCGCCCTGAGCCCGTACCTGGACGCCCACTCCGAGGTGAGCTTGTGCTGGAAGTCGTTCCTTTGGTTGGCGACCTTCTGGTGCAGTCGAGCTATCTCTCGTTTGGTGCGTTTCCAGTTGGAACCGAAACGCTTTCTACGGGATAGCTTGCGTTGCAAGCTTTTGAGCCGATTGCTGGCCCGCTTGAGAAAGCGGAGGTTCTCGACCCGTGTCCCATCGCTCAAAGTGGCCACCGCTTCCACCCCCAGGTCTATGCCTATGGGGTCGTTGCCCCCTACGCGAATGGGCTGGCAGCGAACGGTAATGGTGGCGTACCAGCCGTGTGCCGTGCGGGTCAGCACCACCTGACGGGGCTCGCCCCACTGACGGGGTTTGCCTCTGGCCTTGATGGCCCCCAGGTTGGAGAGGTGCAGCACCCCGTGTTTGCCGTTCGGCCCCCGCTCGAACTTCCATCCGGCCTTGTCCGGGTAGCCGAACCCCACAAAAGAGCGACGGCTCTTGTAGCGGGGAAAGCCAGGCTTTTCGCCCCGCTTGACCCGGCGATAGAAGGCCTGAAAGGTCCGGTCTACCCGCCGAACGGTCTCTTGCAGGGCGTGGCTGCCCAGGGGGATGTACTCCGGCATCTCCGCCTTGAGCCGGGGTAGCTCGTTCTGTTGGTCGTAGTAGCCCAGGCTCTTTCCTTTGGCCCAGGCCCGACGGCGCTGTTCGATGCAGGCGTTGTACAGCTCGCAGTGCAGACGGTTCCACCGTTCCAGGGTCTCAAGTTGAGCTTGGTTCGGGTAGAGCTTATAGCGCACCTGGCGTACGGACGCCCGTCCGTCCCGATAGGGAATCTGCACCTGGCGAGTCTGCACGCGCCTAGTGTGCCATACAGTTATGGTCAGGCTAAAGACCGCTAACAACGCTGCTTTTCGGCTGTCTTATCATCTGGTTCTGGTCACAAAATACCGCCGAAAGTGTCTAACCAAAGCTATGCTGGAAGACCTGCGAGAGAAAACGGCTCAACTCTGCAAGCGGTGGGGTTGCGAGATGGTGGAGTTTTCCGGTGAAGCCGACCACGTACACCTGCTGTTCGAGGCCACCCCCACCGTCGAACCTGCCAAGTTCGTCAACAACCTCAAAACCGTCACCAGCCGTGCCATCCGCAAGAACCACGCCGAACACCTCAGCAAGTTCTACCGCAAACGGGTGCTGTGGTCGGGTTCCTACGCCATTCTGACGGCGGGCGGTGCGCCCCTGGAGGTACTCAAGCAGTACATCCAGGGCCAGCGCAAGCCCCTAGAGTAGCCGCCTTCGGCGGCGTGGAGCTACGAAACCGAAGAATGCGTCCGGGCCCGGACGCATGGTTTCGAGGTTCCTTCCCCGACCAACACGCCACGCCCAGGCGTGGCGTGTTGGTCGGGGACTGCCGCCCCACACCCCGTTGGTTCAAAAAGATAATCTTCCAAATCAAAAAACTCCAGAGGCTATCTTTTTGAATCCCAGAGCGCTCCCTTCGGTCGGGTCAGTTCGCCGCCGTTCGGCGGCGAACTGACCGAATCTGGCATCACCCCGTAGAATCGGGCTCGTGGAAACGGAGACGAGAACCCTCGAGCTGGTCTTCCCCGAACACGCCAACCCCGGCGGCAACGCCTTCGGCGGCTTCGTGCTGGGCCTGATGGACAAAGTGGGCTCCTACGCCGCGATCCGGCGCGCCCGCAAGCGCTGCGTGACGGTGCGGGTGGGCGAGGTGATCTTCGAGGTGCCCATCAAGGTGGGGGACTTGCTCGAGGTCGTGGCGAAGGTGGTGCGGGTGGGCCGCACCTCGATCACGGTGGAGGTCGAGGTGTACCGCGAAAACCTCAAGGAGGCCAAGGTGCTGGCGACGCGGGGCAACCTGACTTACGTGGCCATCGACGCGGAGGGCAGGCCGACGCCGGTGGACCCGGCGGACTGAAGCGGGTCATCGAACGCTGAACGGGGGTCGTACGGCGTACGCAAAACGCAAGACGCCTTGTCACCCCCCTTAGCAAGGGGGGCTGGGGGGATAAACCTTCCCCGCCGGCGGGGAGGGGTAAACCACGAGCCACACGCCTCGAGCCTTCCACTTACCGCTTGCGGCTGACGGCTGACGCCAGCACCTCCAGCGCGGCCAGGGTGAAGGCGGGGACGTTCATGCTGAAGAGGACGGGGAGCTCCTCGAGCAGCGTGGTGGACTCGTCGAGGAACTTGAGCACCTGCGGGGCCGGGCGGCGGCGGAAGAGGTCGCGGAAGGCGTGGGCGCCGGGGTAGCGCTTTTGGGCGAAGACGTTGAGCAGCACGCTGTCGTAGAAGGCGAAGCGGGCGGGGCTTGGCGGGGGGGTAGGGTCACGACCCTGGGCGAGGGATTGGGCGATGTGGCGGCACTGGCGCTGGATGCGCTGGAAAGTGTATCCAGTGGAGGCCTTGGTCTGGCCCCCGGCGGTGCCGATGCGCAGGGTGCGCTCCCCGACACGGGCCGGGAAAGGCATGTCGGTCATGGGGATCACGCCCGCCTCGGTCTCGAGCACCCGGTACTCCGCGAGCCCCAATTTCTCGCGGACATAGGCCCGCAAGCCCTGCTCGTACTCGGCCTCGCTGAGCAGTTGCGCCGAGAACAGGGTGTACTCCACCAGCGCCCGGCGCTCGTCGAAGGGCAGGACGTAGACGAAACGCACCTCGCCCTGCTGCTCGACGCGGAAGTCCATGAACGTGGCGACGCCGGGGTCGAAGGCGGGGCCGGGGGCCTCGAGCACCCAGCCGCGGAAGTGCTGGAGCAGGTGCTGGTACGGGGGGCGAGGGGTGAGGGGTGAGGGAAGGACGCTGCTGAAGACCCAGTCGGCGGTGTAGGTCCGGCCCTCCAGCCGCACGAAGCCGTCGCCGACGGCCTCGAGTTCGCCATAGAGGCGGGTGAGGTGAGGCCAGGCGGCCAGGCGCTGCTCCATGTGGCGGTAAAAGTCAATGCCGCGCAGCATCTTGTAGGTATAGGGCGCGATGTCGAAAGTTTTGGAAAAGCCGTGAGCGTGAAAGGCCAGCTTTTGCCAGCGGCGGAAGATGATCCCCTCGAAGGGCCCCTCCCCCGCCTCCCAGAAGCACCAGGTGCGGTCGTTGCGGGTTTTGGGCGCGCGGTCGAGGAGGAGCACGCGGCGGTCGGAGAGCCCGGCGCGCTCGAGGTGGTGCAGCAGGCTCAGACCCGCAGCCCCGGCCCCCGCGACGATGTAGTCGAAGTGTTGCGGCATGGCCTTAGGTGCTCAGTATAGGCCGTGCCCGCTCAGGCCCCCCGCATCCATAGGGCCTTGGGCAGCAGCTTGAAGCGCTCGTAGGGCGAGAGCGAGGCGCGGCGGGAGAGGTTGTCCCAGCCGTTGTGCTCGAGCTTGTCGAGGATGCTTTGGTACTGCAGGGCGGCCAGGGCGACGGCGGCGCGGCCGTTGCGGAGGTGGCGCAGGCCGCGCAGACCCTCACGGTAGAGCCGGCGGGCTTCCTTAGCCAGCTCGCGCATCAACGCGACGTAGGCGAGCGTGACGCGCCCGTGGCGCAGGTCCTCGAGCGCAACCCCATAGCGCAGGAGCAATTCAGCCGGGAGGTAGACCCGCCCCAGCGCCAGGTCCTCGCCCACGTCGCGCAGGCAGTTGGTGAGTTGCATGGCCTGCCCCAGCTTGACCGCCGCCTCCTTGGCCTCAGGGCCCGCTCCGCCAATGGGGGCGATCATGCGGCCCACGGTGCCCGCGACCTGGTAGCAGTAGGCCATCAGATCCTCCATGCGCTGGAGCCGCACCGGGCCCAAGTCGGCCAGGAAGCCCTGGCGCATGTCAGAAAAGCCTTCCCGCGGGATGTCCCAGCGCCGCAGCGCCCAGGCCAGCGCCCGCTCCCACTCGGCCTCGGGCTCGCCCGCGTAGGCCCGGCTCACCCCTGCCCACCAGCGCTCGAGGTCGGCGTGGGGGTCGGGCGACTCGTCTACTGCGTCGTCGCCCAGACGGCAGGCAGCGTAGACCGCCCAGGCCCCCTTGCGGGCCTCGCCGCGGAAGAGCAGGCTCCCGAGATAGAAGGTCGCCGAGTGACGGCGGATGATCGCGGAGACTTCGGTCCAGTTGGGTTCCAAGGCGACCTCCTTTCGCGAGGCGTACTGCCGTAAGGATGGGGCTACTCGCCGGTAGGGAGTTTTGTCCCCGCCACAAAGCCCGCCGAGCCCTCGCGCCAGCCCTCGAGCGCGAAGCCGAGCGGGGCCAGCAGGGCGAGGAGGTCCTCGAGGCGGGGGAAGCGCAGGCCGGCCCGCCCGAAGGCTCGCTGCAAAGGGCTGCCCGAGCGGTGGGTGAACACCAGCCACAGCCGCCCGCCGGGCCTGAGCACCCGCGCGACCTCGAGGGCCACCGCCTCGGGCTCGGCGAACTCGTTCCAGCTCCCCCCCACCGCCACCCCATCCAGGCTCGCCGCGCGCAGGGGCAGCGCCTCGGCCCGCGCCAGTAGGGGGACGAAGCCCCCGAGCCCCCGAGCCCGGCGCCGGGCTGCGCGCAGCATGGCCGGGGAGAGGTCGAGGGCATAGACCCACCCCGCCCCCGCCTGCAAAAGGGCTCGGGCGTACAGGCCCGTGGCGGTGCCCAGGTCGAGGAACACCCCGCCCTCCACGGGCTCGAGGCTCGCCCGCATCCGGCCTAGCTCCTCACCCAGGGGGAAGGGCCGCCCAGACAGCAGCGACAGCGCCCGCGCCCGCCAGGCCTCGTAGCCCCAGGCGGTGAGAGGCCAGAGGTTGACGGCGGCAGCCGGGCTCAGCGGCCCCGCGCCGCGGAAGTCGGTCCACTCTCCCACTCGGGGCCACACCCGAGCACAGCTTGTACAGGCCGTAGCGCCCTCCTGGAGGGCACTCTTGCAGTGGGGGCAGGCAAGGCTTGACACAACCTGGACAACAATTTAGCATGATCTTGTACAAAAGGTAAACATGATGCGCAAAGACATGGGGGTCTACACCATTGCGGAGGTCGAGGAGCGGGTCGGGCTGTCCTCCGCTCTCCTGCGGCAGTGGGAGCGGCGCTATGGTTTCCCCCGCCCCGAGCGCTCCCCCGGCGGGCACCGCCTCTACTCCGAGGCCGACCTCGAGGCGCTACAGGACATCAAGCGCTCCATCGCCGAGGGGGTCACCCCGGCGCAGGCGGTCAAGCGCTACCTCGAGGGCCTCACCCAGGAGGGGCCGCGCCCCCCCGAGGCCCTCTCGCTCGAACTCGAGAACGCCCTGCTCCAGGCCGACCTCGAGGCCGCCGAGCGCGCCCTATCCGAGGCCTTCCGGCTGCACCCGCTCGAGGAGGTGGTGATGGAGGTGATCTCCCCGGTGCTCAGGCGCATCGGCGACGGCTGGCACTTAGGCCGCGTCACCACTGCCCAGGAGCACCTGGCGAGCACCTACCTGCGTGGCCGCCTGCAGGAATTGCTCAAGCTGATGGGCGGCTCGCTGGGCCCAGTGGTGGTGGTCTCGACGCTGCCTGGCGAGCAGCACGAGTTGGGCGGCCTGATCACCGCGCTGTTCCTGCGGCGGGCGGGCTATCAGGTGTTCTACCTAGGGCCCGACACCCCCCTGCAGGACTTACACGGCTTCGTGCAGCGCGTCGAGGCCCGAGCCGTGGTGCTCTCGGCGGTCCAGGCGGCCTCACTGGAATCCCTGCCCCACGGCGCCCTAGCCGACCTGGCGCCGGTGGTGGTGGTGGGTGGCCGCGCAGCCGAGGGGCTGCCGGGCCTGGTGGAGCGCCTGGGCGCGCGCTACCTGGGAAACGATCCCCGCAAGCTGGCCGACAACCTGGCGCGGGTGCTCGAGGAGAGGGGATTGTGGTAAGCTTCAGTCAAACCTTTCGTCCCCTTGTACAACTTCCAGCTTCGTCAACAAAGGGAGCGTCCTGGCGTCGTCGTGGAAGTGGTGCTGCGGTTTTGGAGGAGGGGTATTTATGAAACGGGTGCGTCGCAAGGAAGTGATCTACCGCGCAGGTGATCATGCCCAAACGCTCTACCGGCTCGAGCGGGGCCTGATCCGCATCGTCGAAATCCTGCCCGACGGGCGACAGCTCACCCTGCGCCACGTGCTTCCGGGCGATTACTTCGGGGAAGAGAGCCTATCCGAGCGCAACCACCGCTACACCGCCGAAGCCCTGACCGAGGCCGCGGCCCACGCCCTGGATCCACACGGCCTCTCCCCCGAGGAATTGCGCCAGGTAGCCAGCAGCCTGGCCAGCCAGATGAGCCAGATGCACGCCTACGAAACCCACCTTCAATGGGGGGAACTCCGCAGCCGCATCTGCCGCTACCTGCTCTACCTGGCCGCTACCGCCGCGCATGGTCAGGACGAGCGCGGGCTCTACGTAAGCGCCTCCCACGAGGAAATCGCCGACGCCACCGCCTCCACCCGCGAGTCGGTGAGCAAACTGCTCTCCGATCTGCGCCACGAGGGCCTCCTCGACACCGGTTACCGCAAGATTTACCTCGTGGACCGCCGCAGCCTCGAGGCCGAGGCCGAAACGCGGCTGCTGGCGGCAGTTTGAGCAGGAAGGTCGAGGATCGGTGGCCGAGGGCTAGAAGCCGCCAAGCGCAAAGCGCTGGTGATGCGTGGTTTTGGGCGTTCGGCGTAGGACTTGAGACACAGGAGACCACCTTGAACGTCCTGCTCATCGGCGGAACCGGTTACGTGGGCAGCCACCTGACGCGCGTGCTGTTGGCGCGGGGGCACACGGTCTATACGCTTTCACGCAAGGCCCGGCCCACTGAGCGGGTACGGGGCGCGGATCAGGGAGTTCGGCACCTTCGGGGCGACGCGGCCACGGGGGAGGGTCTGGGGGAAGCCGTGGAGGGCATGGAGGCGGTGGTCTATCTGGTGGCCCTCATCCGGGAGAGGGGCGGCCAGACCTTCCAAACGACCATCGTGGACGGGGTGCGCAACACCCTCGCTGCTATGCAGCGGGCCGGGGTCGGGCGCTTGCTGCACATGTCGGCCCTGGGTGCGGCGCGGGGCACCGGCAGCCGCTACTTCGAGGCCAAGGCCGAAGCCGAGGAGCTGGTGCGGGCCTCGAGCCTAGAGTGGACCATCTTCCGGCCCAGCCTGATCTTCGGCGAGGGTGACGACTTCTTCGGCAGGGTGCTCAAAGGGCTGGTCAGAGCTCCGCTTCCCTTCATCCCCCAGGTGGGCGACGGACACTTTCCCTTCCGCCCGGTCTGGGTGGGCGACGTGGCCGAAGCCTTCGCCCAGGCGCTCGAGAAGCCCCAGACCATCGGCCAAACCTACGAATTGGTCGGACCCAAGGAATACAGCTTCCACCAACTGCTGCTCCTGATGAAGCAAGCCCTGGGCTCGCGCAAGCCGATCCTTCCCATACCGCTGTTTTTGATGGACCTGGCCGTGCCGCTCATGAGCCCTCTGCCCTTCACCCCCATCACCCCCGACGAGTACCGCATGCTCAAAAGCGGAAACACCGCCGACCCCGGCCCCATGCGGGCCGCTTTCAAGCTCGAGGAGCGCAGCCTCGAGGCCGAATTGCCCGCCATCTTGGTCAGACGATAAGTCAATGCATGGCGCGGCCTACGGTCTATCCTTCGAGCCAGAGTATTCTCTAAGGATGTGAAGGACGCCGCTCGCCCCGAACCCATCCTGCGCCTGTATACCCCCGAAGCGCTCGAGCTGCTCGAGTCGGAAGCGTCCTTAGACGGCGAGCTGGTCAACGCGGTCTGGCACTGCATCGCTCCGCTGGTGCGGGCCGCCGACCCAGAACGCTACCGCTCGGTGTGCCAGGCGCTCGAGCTGCCGGGGCTGCCGGTGAACGTGCTGGCCCAGTACATCCTGCGCGAGAGCCGCCTGGCCATGGCCAACCCCAGACGGCATCACCGGCGCCTGATGCAATAAAAAGCGACAGGCCAAGGGACATCCACGAGCCCTCAGCCCTCCATAGCGCAGCAGGTCACGGTCTAGCGCACGCGTTTTTTGCATGCTGAAGCCCGCAACCACCTATGCCCGAACTGCCCGAAGTCGAAACCACCCGCCGCCTCCTCGAGCCCCACCTCCTGGGCCGCACCCTCCTGCGGCTGGAGCACGCCGACCCACAGCGCTACCGCCGCACGGAGCTGGCTGAAGGCCGCAAGGTGCTCTCCAGCCACCGGCGGGGCAAGTTCATCCTGCTGGGGCTGGAAGGCGGGCTCGAGGCTGTCATCCACCTGGGCATGACGGGGGGGTTTCGCTTCGCGCCCCACCGTCACACCCGCCTCACCCTCCACCTGGGCGAGGGCCACCTCTACTACGTCGATCCCCGCCGCTTCGGCAGGTGGTGGGTGGTCGAGGCCGGCGACTACCGCGAGATCGGCCTGCTGCGCCGCATGGGCCCCGAGCCGCTTTCCGAGGACTTCGAGCTAGAGCGCTTCCGGCGGGCCCTCTCCCGCACCCAGCGCAAGATCAAGGAGGTGCTGCTGGGGCAGGAAGCGGTGGCCGGGGTGGGCAACATCTACGCCGACGAGTCGCTGTGGCTGAGCCGCATTCACCCCGAGCGACCCGCCAGCAGCCTCGAGCCCGAAGCCGTCGAGCGGCTCTACGCCGCCATCCGGGAGGTCATGGCCCGCGCGGTCAGCGCCGGGGGTTCGACCCTCTCCGACGCCAGCTACCAGCAGCCCGACGGGCGGCCCGGCTACTTCCAGCTCGAGCACAACGCCTACGACCGCGCCGGCCTGCCCTGCAACACCCCCGGTTGCACGGGCCAGATCGCCCGGATCGTGGTGGGGGGGCGGGGCACGCACTTCTGCCCCGAGTGCCAGCGATAGCCCCAAAGCGCTATCCTGGCTCCGTAAACCACCCTAACGCGTTCTAGTTAGGGCTTTCCGAGGAGAGACGATGCAGAGAAGACACCCTCAGAATCCGGGCCGGTTTACACAGGTCAGGCGCACAGCGCCCAGCGGCCATGCCGCTTCCCTCGCGGCCCACGCCCGTCGAGCCTGCTCTTCGGGCGACGATCCCCACGCAGACGAGCATGCCGCCGCACCCGGCGGCATGTCTGCGAGTCCCCTGCGGGACGGGCAAAGCCCGTGCACGCAGGGCATTGCATATGCTCCATCTAAAGCCATCTCCCCTAGGGAGTGCGTTCGGAGCGAGCCCTTGGAGTTTTACCCTGGCAAGGCCGTGTCGTGCCAGGAACCCCATACTCCAACTGACAAGGTTCACGGGAGCAATGCTCCCAAGGCACAGCTTACCGTAAAGGAGGTGAGTGGGTATCGCCGCACGCCGCGCCTTGGCGTGGCGCAGGCGGCTTGGGGACGATCCCCTGTCGGGACGGGCCTTGCCCGTACACCAGGGGGCTACGAAACCGAAGAATGCGTCCGGGGCCGGACGCATGGTTTCGAGGTTACCTCCCAGACCCCATTCCGATGAACCCCACCGATCTGGAATTCCTGCGGCAGGCCCTCGAGGTCGCCCGGCGGGCCAGGGCCAACGGCAACCATCCCTTCGGCGCTCTGCTGGTGGATGCGCAGGGGAGGGTCGTGCTCGAGGCCGAAAACACCGTGGAAACCGAGCGCGACTGCACGGGTCACGCCGAGCTCAACCTCATGCGCCTGGCCTCCAGGTGCTACGACCCCCACTTCCTGGCCACCTGCACGCTCTACACCAGCACCGAGCCCTGCGCGATGTGTTCGGGGGCCATCTACTGGGGCAATGTCCGGCGGGTGGTGTATGCCCTGAGCGAGGCCCGTCTGCGTACCCTCACCGGCGACGACCCGGCCAACCCCACCCTGGACCTGCCCTGCCGCGAGGTCTTCGCCCGTGGGCAGCGCCCTGTCGAGGTGTGGGGTCCGGCCCTCGAGGATGAGGCCATCCAGGTTCACGAGGGCTTCTGGAAGCCGCTGTGAGATCACCCTGGATAAGCTGGCATCCTAAAACGCAGCTTCCTGGCGTAGACTTTTGGAGCAGGGCAGCAATCCTGCCCGCTCGAGGTGATTCCATGAAAAAAAGCAGCATCTTCGCCCTTGTGACCGCAGGAATTGCCGCTGTAGTGGTGAGTGCGCAGCCCAGCCCGCAAACCAGCAATGTTTACCAGCAATGCCAGGGCTGCCACCAGACCAACGGGACCGGCATCCCTGGCGTGTTCCCTCCCCTGGCCGGCCATGTCCCCCAAGTCCTGGCGGCTAAGGGCGGGCGCGAGTACCTGATCAACGTGCTGCTTTACGGCCTCGCCGGGGAGATCAGCGTGAAGGGGCAGAAGTACAGCGGGGCCATGCCCCCCTTCGCCCAGCTCACCGACGAGCAGCTCGCGGGCGTGCTCAACCACATCTCCACCCAGTGGGGCAACGACAAGGCCCTGCCCAAGGACTTCAAGCTGTTCAACGCCGCGGAGGTCAAGGCCAAGCGCGCCACCAAGCTCAGCCAGGCCCAGGTGCTCGAGCTACGCAAGAAGCTCGAGCTCAAGTAGCCCTCAGCCGCACCTCGAACACCGCCCCGCCCCCAGGGCCATTGCCGGCGCTGATTTGTCCGCCGTGGGCCTCGACCAGGGCCTTGGCGATGGCCAGCCCCAGCCCTGAGCCGCCCGTCTCGCGGGTACGGGATCGGTCGGCGCGGTAAAAGCGCTCGAAGATGTGGGGCAAATCCTCCGGGGAAATGCCGGGACCGCTGTCGCTCACGCGCAGCAGGCCCCAGGAACCCTCAGCGCGTACCTCGAGCCGCACCACTCCCCCCTGCGGGGTGTGGCGCAGGGCGTTGTCGAGGAGGTTGTAGAGCACCTGCAGCAAGCGCTCGCGGTCAGCGGTGAGGGAGAGCTCGGCTCCGCTGAACTCCAGCCTCACCCCCTTGGCCTCGGCCCGGGCCTGGAAGGCAGCCAGGACCTCTCGGGCCAGGCTGGAGAGCTCGAGTTCGCTCAGCTTGAGGCTCAGGCCTCCCGAGTCGGCCTGGGTCAGCAGGCGCAAATCCTGCACCAGATGGGTCAGCAGGTCCACCTCCTCGATCAGGCGCCCCAGGTTCGCGGGGCTGGGTTCCATCAGGCCCGCCTGGAGGGCCTCGAGTTCGCCCCGCAGGACGGTGAGCGGGGTGCGCAGTTCGTGGGCGATGTCGGCCACCATGCGCTGCTTCTGAGCTTCCTCGGCGGCGAGCTGGTCGGCAAGCTGGTTGAAGGAGGCCCCCAGCTCGGCGATCTCGTCGGAACCCCTCACCTGGACGCGTATTTCGCGCTCTCCCCGGGCATAGCGGCGGGTCACGTGGGTGAGGTGGCGGATAGGGGTCACCGAGCGGTAGGCCAGGTAGCCCCCGGCCAGCAGGCCCACCAGCACGGCGAAAAACGCCGCCTGAAGCTGTGAGTCGCGCAAGCGGGCCAGCAGTTGCTCACGCTCGCGCAGCGGCGGAGGGCCAAAACGCCGCCCCGGCCAGCCAGGGGTTGGGGGCATGACCTGCTCGCCGAACTGATCGCGGAAAAAGCGCCGCACGTCGGTCTGGGCAGCCCGGATCGCCAGAAAAGCCCCCAGCCCCGCTGCGAACAGCGCGACCAGGGCAAAAGAGAGGACCAGGCGAGTGGTGAGCTTCACGCCTTCTCCCCGGCCAGCCGGTAACCCACCCCGCGCACGGTCTGGATCAGGCTTCCGCAATCACCCAGCCGGGCCCGCAGGTTCTTGATGTGCGCGTCGATGGTGCGCTCGTCGGGGGCTTCCTCACCGAAGACGTCGAGCAGCTCGCTGCGGCTGAAGGCCTTGCCAGGATGGGCCATGAAGGCGTGCAGCAGGCGAAACTGGGTGGCGGTGAGGGCCAGGGCCTGGCCCCGGCAGCGGGCCTGGAAGGCCTCGAGGTCGAGCTCGAGATCCCCCACCCGGTAGCGCTGCGGGGCCCCCATTCGCCCGTTGACCCGCCGCAGCACCGCCTTGACCCGCGCCACCACCTCGCGGGGGCTGTAGGGCTTGGTCACGTAGTCGTCGGCCCCCAGCTCCAACCCCAGCAGCCGGTCGATCTCCTCGACGCGGGCGGTGAGCACGATCACCGGGGTCTGGGCCTCGAGGCGGATGGTGCGCAGGACCTCCAGGCCATCCGGCGGGGGAATCATCAGGTCCAGAAGCACCAGATCGGGCCGGGCTGCCCGCCACAGCTCCAGCGCCCGCCGCCCATCGGCGGCCCGCTCGGTGCGAAAGCCCTCCGCCCGCAGGAAGCGCTCGAGCACCTCGGCGATGCGGGCCTCGTCCTCGACGATCAGGATGAGTCCACCGGCCACTGCGCCCATTCTAGGCCCCTACAGCTCAGGGACAACCCTCCGGTTGTCCCTGAGCCCTGAAACTCGCAGACTCAGCGCCGTCCACCGGGGCCAAAGCCCCGTCCCCAAGCTCCAAACCCTCCACGTCCGGGGCCGAGGCTGCTGGCGTCGAGCTTGTAGGCCAAGAAGGCCTTGACGACGGTGGGCGTAGCCTTCTTGTAGGTCGCAGCCTGCTCGGCGGTGAGCAGTTGGTTTTGCACGGCCTGGTCGATCGCCTGGTTGCGGGCCTGGGTCAGGGCGGCCTCGAGCCTGGCCACGTCGGCTCCGAGATCGCGGGCTACGTCGGCGATGGTCTTCTGCCCGTTGCTCAGCAGGGCCAGCTCGTGGGGCATCACCCCCAGGAACTGCGCCGCCGTCCACAGCAGGCTCCCCCCGCGCATGTCCATCATGCGGTTGAGACCCGGCGCGGGACGGTTAGGCTGGGCCGGTTGCTGCGGGGTCTGGGCCAGCGAGAGCCCCAGGCTCAACAAGGCTGCACCAATGAGGAGTTTCTTCGTGTTCATCGAGGTTCTCCTTTCACCTGGGAAGCACGCTCCCCAGGGCTGCCTTCAGGCTAGTCTGGGGAAGTGAAGCGACTGGGGAAGGATTGTGAACGTTTGAAGAACGCCCTCCGGCCCCATTACGAGGGCAGCTTGGGCAGCTTGATCGGTCGCTTGCTGGCCTTCTCGGCGTAGAGGTGTCGGTCGGCCTGGGCCAGGGTCTCGTCGAGGGTGCCCAGAGCCTCGCTCCAGCCCACCGAGACGTTTGGAAACACCGCCCGCACCCGCAGGCTCACCGAGCTGCCCTCGGAGAGGCCTAAGTGCAGGCCACAGAACTCGTCGCCGCCCAGCCGGTAGAGCCCGTCGCCCTCGCGCACGTTGAGCCGGAGGGCCTGGGTGAAGTCGCGGATGTAGGCGTCGCCGGCGGCGTGACCCTGGTCGTCGTTGACGCTCTTGAGGTCGTCGAGGTCCCACAGCGTCAACAGCAGCGGCACCCCGGCCCGCTTGGCCAGGGCTTGCAGGCGCACGAAGTCGGCCTCGAGCACCCGCCGGTTGCCCAGCTGAGTCAAGGGGTCCTGCAAGGCCGCGTTGGCCAGGTTTTCGTGGGCCTCCTCGAGGCGGCGCAGGCCGTAGTGGGTCACCAAGCCCAGCAAGGCGACGAACACCAGCACGTAACCTGCGCTGAGTTGCTCGGGCAGGGTGGGGTTTTGCAGCCTGGAGAGGCTCAATGGCACCGCCACGGCAAAGCCCCACGTTCCCCACACCGTCGACAATCCCATCACGGTTGGGGCCAGCAGGGCTACGTAAGCCTCCTCCTGGAAGCTGAAGCGGCTGGGCAGACTCTGGGGCTGCGCGATGTACCAGACCACCAGCAGAAAGCTCAGGACGAGGTGAAGGGTGATCACCAATTTGGGGGTGAAGCGAGGGGCGAGCCGCCAGCCGGCAAAGGTAGCCACGACATAGACCCCATCGAGCAAAAACTCGGGCCAGCGCCCGAAAAAGGGGTGGATCAACAGGGCAGGCCCTATCGCCAGTGCCGCGATGAGCCAGTACGCGCGGCACGCCCTTTGCTGAGGGGACTCGAGCGAATTCATTCTTATTACATCAAGCATATCCCCCTTACGTATCTCTGGGCAAGGGCGGCCAGAATGGTTTTTCTGCCAAAGCCAGGGCCTCACTCAGCGCTACGCCGGGCCGGCCCTCCCCCCGGCTGGCCTCTACCTCGCGCTCGAGCCAACAGACCCCCTCCCGAAACAGCACCGCACGCCAGCCCCGTTCGAGGGCCTGCTCGATCAGCCCCCCCAGGGAAGGGGCGTCGGAGCCTGGGGGCAGGTCGGGGTCGAAGCCCTGCCGGGCGGTGAAGCGCTGGTAGGCTGGCTCGCGCTGTTCCATGATCCCGCCTCGAGTGAAGTAGCGCTCGAGCACCTTATACCAGTCGCCGCTACGCGTGATAGGACGCATGTCCTCGTAGGCCTGCTCCAACTCGGCGGGCTCGGGCTCGCGGTAGCGGTTCTCGTGAACGACCAGGGCGCGACTAAGGCGGGGCCGGGGTGCAGGAATCTCCTCGGGAACACCCACACACAACCCGGCTACCGGGAAAACCCCGGCGGGCAGGGCGCACAGCTCGCCGATCTGCTCGATGCACTCCAGAACCCCCCCGATCCAGCAGATCCCGTAGCCCAGGCTCTCGGCCATTATCGCCAGCGCGCTGCCGGCCAGCACCGCATCGACAATGGCGAAGTGGGCCGCCGTGCGGGGCCAGTAGCCCCAGGCTCCACCCCGGCATTCGACCAGGCGGCGCAGCCGGTGCACATCGGCCAAGACCAGGAAGAACTCGGCGGCTACCTGGATGTGGGGGTTGTTGGAGAGCCGGGCCAGCTCGGCCCGCAAGGCGGGATCGGTCACGCGCAGCAGGCTGTACATCTGCGCGGTGGCATCGGTGGGCGCTCGCTGGGCGGCCAGGAGGAGTTTGTCGAGGTCCCCCTCCCGCAGGGGCTCGGGCTTGAACTTGCGCACGCTGGCGCGGCGGAGGAAGAGGGTGTAGAGGTCCACGCCCTAAAGCCTAAAACCCCCAGGCCTCAGGTGATTGGGGCGTAAGTCCCGGAGCCTCACCCCTCCACGATCACCGGCAGGTCCAGGAAGCGGCCGTAGCGCTCAGCGGCGTCTGTGATCCACGCCCGCTGCTCTTCGCCTGGGTCTCCAAACAGCTCGAGCCTGAGGGTGAGGGCCTTCCTCTCGAGCCTGCGCTTCCAGGTGCCCGCCCCCCACCAGCGGACACCTCAGCAACCTGCGCGTGCCGGGGCCGGGCGCCCTCCGCATGGCCGGACGGGCCTGGGTATGCCAGCAACCTGCGCGTGCCGGGGCCGGGCGACGTGCTGGTTGTGCAGGCGTCGAAGGGCGATATCGCTCTGGGTCATCTTCTTCCTCGCAGACAAGAAGGCTACGGACCCACGCCCAGATAGCTCAGGTACCAGTTGATCAGGTCCTGCCCGAAGAAGAAGGCCACCAGCCCGCCCAGGGCCAGGTAGGGCACGAAGGGCACCTTGCGCTCGCGCAGGGCCAGCCCAATCACCGCCCCCGCCACCACCGCGACCATCAGGCCCACCAGGAAG
>NZ_QWLA01000025.1 GCF_003574095.1 Calidithermus roseus | reverse complement strand
CCGGTGGCCCCCGCCAGCCCCCCCGCGCTGTACTACGGCTACGAGGGGGACATGGGCGATCCGGCTTTCATCGAGTACACCAACGGCAAGTACACTGCCGCCGCGGAGTACGCCTCTATACTCTCCGGGGTCGCTGCCATCGCCCCCGCCGACGCCCCGCTGAAGATCGTGATCTACGCTTCCTGGCGGGCCAGGTGGCACCCCCTCTACGGGCGCTGGGTGCGCATCTACCCCAAAGACCCCATCGCCCTGCGCATGGAGGGGGACCGGCTGGTGTGCGAGGGCTACCGCCCGGCGGACTGGGTGGTGGAGATGATGCCCGAGGGCTTCAACTTCCCCGGCTTCGATCCTCAGCGGGAGCGCTTCGACGACTTCAAAACCCCCTACAAGCTGCCGGTCGAACTCGACCCCCACGCGGGGAGGTGAGCATGGCCAGGATCGAAGCGCTGCTGCTGAAGGCGTTGGGAGGTCTGGCCCTGGGGCTGGCCCTGCTGGCCCTGCCCCCCCTGCTGCAACCGGCCCGATACCTCACCCCGGTGGCCCGGGCCCTGCCCGAGGGCTCGCTGCCCCGCCAGGAGGCCCTGGCCACGCTGCGCCAGAACGCGCTGGCCCAGCTCAGCCTGGGCGGCCTGGCCGGGGTGGTGCTGCTGGGGCTGGGCGGGCTGCGCTCGGAGGTGGCCCGGCTGCGCGAGCGGCTGGAGGAGCTGGCGGAGGACTGACCGAGGACCGCACCACGATGACCCCTGACCTGCCCCCTGCCGCCCGTGTTTCTCCGGAAGCGCGGGCGGCAGTCGAGCGATTGGCCTCCAGCGCCGAAGCCACCGCTCGGGGTGCGGTCTACACGCGCCGGGAGGTGGTCGATTTCGTCCTCGATCTGGTCGGCTACACACAGGACCGGCCCCTCCACGAGAAGCGGCTGCTGGAGCCCGCCTTTGGCGGGGGGAACTTCCTGCTTCCGGCCATCGAACGCCTGCTGAGCGCATGGCGGGCGGCGAGGCCGGACGGTTCCCCCCTGGCCGACCTGGCCGGGGCGATCCGGGCGGTCGAGCTGCACCACGAGACCTTCCGCGGCACCCACGCCTCCGTGGTGGCCCTTCTCCGGCGCGAGGGGCTGCCCGCCGACGTCGCGACGGCCCTGGCGGACCGCTGGCTGCTGCAGGGGGACTTCCTGCTGACGCCGCTGGAGGGCGAGTTCGACTTCGTGGTGGGCAACCCGCCCTATGTCCGCCAGGAGCGGATCCCGGCTTCCCTGCTGGCGGAGTACCGCCGTCGCTACCCCACCTTCAGTCACCGCGCCGACCTCTACGTGCCCTTCTTCGAGCGGGGCCTGTCGCTTTTGTCGCAGGGCGGCTGCCTGGGCTTCGTTTGCAGCGACCGCTGGATGAAGAACCGCTACGGCGGACGGTTGCGCAGCCTCGTGGCCGAACGCTTCCACCTGAAGGTCTACGTCGATATGGCGGACACCCTGGCCTTCCACTCCGAGGTGCTCGCCTACCCCGCGGTCAGCGTCATCAGCCGCGAGGCACCGGGGGCCACGCGCGTGGCCTACCGTCCGGCCCTCGACCGGGCGACGCTGGCCGCACTGGCAGACGCGCTTTGCGCACCGATCCTGCCGAAGAAACCTGAACCCGAACCCGGCCCCGGCCAGGTGCGCGAGCTTGCCCGGGTCGCCCACGGCGCGGAACCCTGGCTGCTGGAGTCGGCGGACCAGGCGGCGCTCCTTCGCCGCCTGGAAGCCGCTTTTCCCACCCTGGAAGAGGCGGGGTGCAGGGTCGGGATTGGGGTCGCAACCGGCGCGGACGAGGCCTTTATAGAAGCGAGGGGGTGTGGGGGAGCTATAAAACCCAGCGGCTTTAGCCCTGGTCGCCTCGCCACGGCGAGGCGAGGACTCCCCCACGTGCCCCGCAGGGGCATGTGGCATAGTGGGCGGCTGGTATGTGATAAAATGCCCATCGGTCTGGTGCGGCGAAAACCAAGCCGCACTCTTGACCAAACTCCGTACCGTGGGACACACGGGAAGTCACGCTTGAGGAGACGGTCGAAATACCGTGCATCACCGTGTAAGACGCTCGTACCGGGCGCAGTGGTGAGCCCAAGAATCCCACGCGCTTTAGCCGTGGGAGTGTCAACTCACCTCTTCGTAAGCCATTTGCTCCATAAAAAAGTCTGCTGCCAAGGCTCCCACCCCTAACAGCGCCGCCTCCCGGCCCAGCGGCGAGAGCGCCACCTGCTCGGGGGCGTGCACCGAGAGGGCGTAGCGGGGGAGTTTGGCCTGAATCAACCGCAGAAGAGCCTCGCCGGTGGCCTCGACCAGCGGCCCTCCCAACACCACGCGCTCGGGGTCGAGGGTGGCCAGCACCACCGCCGAAAGCTGGGCCAGGCGTTCGGCCATCTCACCCAGCCGGGCCAGGGTGGGGGCTTCCTGCCAGCGGCGAAGGCTGAGAAAGGCCTCGGCGCAGCCGCGCTTGCCGCAGCGGCAGGGGGGGCCCTGGGGGTCTAAGGAGATGTGTCCCACCTCTCCTGCGTGGAAGCGGGCCCCGTGGTAGACGCTCCGCTTCACCACCACCCCGCTCCCGACCCCTACCCCCAGGCTCAGGTAAACGCAGTGCTCCAGGGCCAGGCTCCCCAGGGCATAAAGGCCGTAGGCCGCGGCGTTGGCCTCGTTTTCCACCACCGCCAGGGTCTTGTTTAGCCCTAGCGCCTCAAGCGCCGCACGGAAGCGCTCCAGCAAGGGCAGGTCGGCCCAGCCCAGGTTGGGGGCTAGGGTCAGGTGGCCCTGGGCAGGCTCCAGAAGCCCCGGGATGGAAAGGCCCGCGGCCAGCACCCGCACTCCCGAAAGGTGGGGCGCGGTAGCCGCTTGCAGTTGCTCCAGCGCCGCCGAGAGGCTGTCGGGGGCCGGGGGCAGCACCGCTCGAGCCCGCACCTCCCCCCGCAGGTTCAACAGGGCTACCGCCATCCGATCGAGGTCAATCTCCCAGGCCAGCACTCCATGACACTCACCCTCGAGGTCGAGGGCTACCGAAGGGCGGCCCTGGCCTGTGGGGGGCAGCGGCTTCTCAACCAACAACCCTTCAGCCAATAGTTCGGCGACCGCCTCAGTGACGACAGAAGGCGAGAGGTCTAGCTTGCGGGCCAGCCTGAGCCTGGAGATGCCCG
Source organism: Calidithermus roseus (assembly GCF_003574095.1). Classification (GTDB taxonomy): domain Bacteria; phylum Deinococcota; class Deinococci; order Deinococcales; family Thermaceae; genus Calidithermus; species Calidithermus roseus. The sequence goes on along the minus strand of NZ_QWLA01000025.1, from coordinate 39,612 downwards.
CCTCGGCCCGGATGGCCTGGAGGATACGCGCACGGTGCCAGCGCCGCAACTGTCGGGTGCCGCCAAGGGGGGTGGTTCTCATCGCTTTGGCCATAGGAGCTTCAGGGAACAGGTATTTATTTCTAGTTACGAAATAATAAGGGGGTATCCCCTAGCTCGTCAATTGGCCTGGATGGGGTGTTCGCCTGAGACACAGGCTACCCCACGGCCACCCAGTCTTGCTGTTGGCTGCTTTGCACCACCGCCTCGATCACCTTCTGGGCAGCCAGGCCGTCCTCAAGGCTGGGCGAGGGCTGCCGGTGGGTACGCGCGCCCTCGAGAAAGCGCCGGGCCAGCTCGATGAACTGAAAATAGCCCCAGGCGCTTTCTGGGTTGCGCCCCCGAAGCAGGCTGGGGTCAGGCGTGACCGGTTGATAGAAACCGGGACGACGGGCCAGCAACAGTTGGAAGCTGTCTCCCTGCCCCCACAGGGCGGGCGAAAGCTTGAGGGCCCCCTTGCTGCCCTGGATTTCCAGCTCGAGCCGCTGGTCTGCGCCGATGTGTACCCTCGAGAGCGAAAAAGCCCCGCTAGCCTCGCCCAGCCGGGCCAGCACCGCCCCTTCATCGAAGTTGGTGACCGGGTCAGGGCGCTTTAGGTGAATGTGGGCCTGGGTCATCACCTGGGTAAACTCGAGGCCGGTCACCATACGCACCAGGTCGAACAGGTGCGCTCCCAGGTCGGCCAGCGCACCCCCGGCTCCGCCGATCTCTGCTTTGGCCCGCCAGGTGGTGGGGCCTTGCGGGTCGCCCATGAAGCCCCCGTGGAAGTAGCCACGCACGTACAGGATTTCGCCCACTTCGCCCGACTGCACAAGACGCTGCGCGGTCTCGGCGGCCAGGTCGCCCCGGCTGGTGAAGGCGGTCAGGCCGATGCGCTGATGGGCTCTGGCAGCATCCACAATGGCCTGCCCCTCCTGCACGGTGCGGGCCAGCGGCTTGTCCATGAAAAGGTGTTTGCCCGCTTCAAGGGCCTGGATGCCCAGGGGGGCGTGGGTATCATCGGTGGTAGAGACGGCCACGCCGTCGCAGGCTGCTAGCAGGTCTTCGTAGCTCTCAAAGGCTCGGACGCCAAACTGCTCAGCCAGTTTTTGGGCATGGGTCGGGGTGCGGCTATAGATGCCGGCAATTTCGGCCCCCGCATCTTTGAAAGCTGGAAGATGGGCAAAACCGGCCCACCAGCCTGCCCCCACGATACCGATTCGCATAGGGTTCTCCTTTCAGTCACCACCTCAATCGCCTCGACAATCCAGTGCGGAACGTCCAGGGCCTGCATGGGCTTTCAGCCCACCAGCCCAACCCGTAGCCCTTTGCCCAGCCCTGCGCAACAGACCGGGCAGGCCGCTGCTCGGGCAAAGATACGGTTAGCACGGGTTGACCGCCTGTTCCCTCGAGGCCTGTCCCTCAAGCTCGCGGCGCAGGCTGGTCGGCAGGCCGGGCGTTTTTGGGCATCACTCCACCGATAATCATGCCCAGTACGTCGTCGTGGGTGACGTCCTGGGTGTAGACGGTGCCTACCAGTCGTCCGTTTTTCATTACCGTGATGCGGTCAGCCAGGTCAAAGACATCGTGCAGGTCGTGGCTAATCAAAAATATCCCCACCCCCTCGGCCTTGAGGGCCTTAATGAGCTGGTGGACTTTCTGGGTTTCCTCCGGCCCCAACGCTGCCGTGGGTTCATCCATGATCAGGCAGCGGGCTTTGAAATAGATGGCCCGCCCAATGGCCACGGTCTGGCGCTGGCCCCCCGACATCTGGGCCACCGGCAGGCGCAGGGAAGGGATTTTCACCCGCAGCCGATCCAGGGTCTTGCGGGCCTCGAGTTCCATGATGTCCTCGTCCAGCCTCACCCCCCGTACCTTCTCCCGCCCCAGAAATACGTTGGCCACCGCATCCAGGTTGTCGGCCAGGGCCAGGGTCTGGTAGATGGTCTCGATACCCTGGGCCTGGGCATCCTGGGGGGTGCGAATCTGCACCTCCTGCCCGTTTACCCAGATCTGGCCGGAGTCGGCCCGGTAAGCGCCGGAAAGCACCTTGATCAGGGTGGACTTGCCCGCTCCGTTGTGCCCCAGCAGCCCCACCACCTCGCCGGGGTACAGGTTGACCGATACGTTGTCCAGGGCCTGGTTCCCTCCGAAGCGAAGACTGATGTTGCGCATTTCAACCAGCGGGGTCATGCTTACCTCCGACTCCTCAAATAGACGCTGTTCCAGATAACGGCTGCCAACAGTACCGTCCCCAGCACCACGTTCTGCCACTCGGTGGGCAGTCCCATCAGCACCATCCCGCTACGCAAGGAAGACATCAGGAGGGCCCCCAGGGCCGCGCCCACGATGGTGCCGCTCCCCCCCGCCAGGGCCGTTCCCCCAATCACCGCTGCCGCGATCACGTCGAGCTCGAGGAGGTTCCCCATGCTGTTGGTCACGAAGTTCAAGCGGGCGGCCTGCACCGCCCCGGCCAGGGCGGCCAGCATCCCCATCAGGGCAAACACCGCTACCAGCATGCGCTTGACGTTGATACCGGCCAGCAAAGCGGCTTCGGGGTTTCCCCCAATGGCAAACACATAGCGGCCAAAACGGGTATTGAGCGCCACCCAGTTCAACACAAACAGCACAATCAAGGTAATCAGCACCGGCACCGGCATGCCCCGGGGCACGTTGGTGCCCGGATAGGGGAAGGCGTTCATCACCAGCACGAAGGCCAGGGTCAGGGCCAGCAGAGCCCCGTTGACCACCACCTCGGCCCACATCGGACGCACGGGCAGGCCGTTTTTGATACGCCGGTTGCGGTTGGTGAGGGCCTGGTAGACGATGTAAGCCATCACCGCCAACCCCACCACCCAGGTCCAGAACTCCCCAATCGAGCCGTTGAGGCCGCCGCCCAGCACCTTGAAGTTATCGTTGAGGGGGCCAATGGTGCGCCCACTGGCCACAATGAAGGTGGCGTTGCGAAAAATTAGCAATCCCGCTAAGGTAACCACAAAAGCCGGTACGCCCCAGTAGGCCACCCAGTACCCCTGAAAGGCCCCGATCAGGGCCCCGAGCAGTAAGCCAGCCAGCAGCGCCAGAAGCCAGTTCCCACCCCAGCCCAGGGGTGGAACCGTCTGGATCAGGGCCATGATCATGCCGCTGAAGCCCAGAACAGAACCGACCGAAAGGTCAATCTGGCGCGTCACGATCACCATCACCATGCCGCCCACCATGATGCCCACCACGGCTGTCTGGACCGAAAGGTTCCAGAGGTTTTGCGGGCTCAGGAACTGCCCCGGCTGGCCCATGGTGAGAATCTGGAATACTGTCCAAACCACCGCCAGCACCACCAGCATGGTCAGGATACGCCCATCCACTCCCAGGCTGCTGACCAGGCTGGTGTGGGCCTTCGAAACACTTTGCATCTGCATGCGCTGGTCCTCCACCTGCTTTTGATCGTTAAATTGGGATTATATCGCTATTGGAGCCCACAAATAGGGTGGGCAGAGCCCACCCTATTCATCCGACCGAGGAACTAACGGCAGGCAGCCGGCGCGGTCGAACCGCTAACCCCTTGGCAGAGGGCTTGCTTGGTAATCCAGCCTGCCCGCAGCACTACGTCGAGATTCTGACGGGTAATCGGAATGGGCTTGAGCAGGAGGGCGTTCATGCGAACCTTATTGGGGCCGTCGGCAAATACTGTTCTGCCCGGCAGCTTGTCCATGGGGGTGCCACGGGCCATGAGCACGGCGGCTTCGGCGGCCCTACGGCCCAGCTCGCGGGCATCCTTCCACACGCTCACGGTCTGAAGGCCGCGGGCTACGCGGTTGAGCGCAGCCTGGTCGCCGTCCTGACCCGAGACCGGCACCTTACCGGCCAGGCCCACCGCGGCCAGCGCAGCCACCACACCCCCGGCGGTGCCGTCGTTGGAGGCCACCACCGCGTCTACCTTGTTACCGTTGGCGGTCAGAATCTGCTCCATGTTGCGCTGGGCCACCTCGGGCTTCCAGCCCTCGGTGTACTGCTTGCCCACCACCTTGATATCGCCCCGCTTAATGGCCGCGTCGAGCACCTCGAGCTGGCCTTTATGCAGGAAATCAGCATTGGGATCAGTGTTGGCCCCCAGGATAAAGACATAGTTGCCTTTGGGACGAGCCTTGAACACCTCTCTTGCCTGCATCCGGCCCACTTCCACGTTGTCAAAGGTGATGTAATAAGCGTAGTCGTTCTCGATCAGGCGGTCATAGGCCACCACTGGGATCCCGGCGGCCTTGGCCTTGTCAATGGCGGGCAGGATGGCATCCTTGTCCCAAGCCAGAATAATCAGGGCTTTGGCACCACGGGCGATCAGAGCGTCTATGTCGTTGAGTTGTTTTTCCGAGGAGCTTTGCGCGTCGGCGCTGATGTAGGTTGCCCCCATGCGACCAAGCTGTTCACGGATGGCCCGCTCGTCTATCTTCCAGCGCTCTTCCTGGAAGTTGGCCCAGCTCACACCCACAATTAACGGCTGAGCAAAACTGGCCGCTATAAGCACAAACAACAAAAACACCAACATCCTGGCGAGTGACTTCATGTCCTCCTCCTCTTCAGGTTGAGCCGAGACGACCAGAGGGCGTGCTTGAGAAGGCCTTGGTTTTTTCGACTCAAGAAAAAACTATCATTGCATCTCCAGGCTGTCAAGTTGTTGTAATTTGGTCAACACATCTGAGACTCGTGGGTACACGGCAAGGTCGTGTCAAGATTTATGTGTAGGGGCCCCTGAGTTCTCCCACCAGGCAGCCACTTCTGGAGGGTGGACATGAAGGTGGCTACCGAGAGGCTGTTGCCGCTACCAAGAAGGACCATAGACAGCGTGAGCAGCGGGATCGAGAGGGCAACCGCCAGCAGCCCGAAGCTTCTACGGCTACCGGGTCGACGAGCGGGACCCCAACAGCGGGGTGGTGTGCACGAACACCACGCCCAAGCTGCTGCCGACCATGACCTTCGAGTAGGCCGGGTGTGCCCGGGAAGACCCCGTGGGGCCCGGAACTGAAAGTTCCCGACCCACGCTAGAGCGGAGGGGGCGGGCGTAGTTCCGGATCGAGACCTGCTGACCCCTCGAGCACGGCCCGCAACCACCGCCTCGCCGCCCGGGTACATTTCCCTTAATATTCGTTAGGGGAAATGTGGGCGGTTTGGGCCTCGAGGGGATGGGGGCCGCCCCCGCCCCCTCGAGGCCGCCCCAACCCCAGCCCCTAACTTAGGCCCCTCCACGGAGGGGCCTTACTTTTCGTTTTATGCGGTCGGCGGTCTTGAGTCCGTCCTGGACGGCATTATTATTCGGTATGGGTCCAGAGATAAATAATCCGGCCTAACCCAACGCGGCGGCGTACCCTTCGTGCTGGAGTTGGAGCCAGAGCCGGCGCAGTTGCCCGGCAGTAGTGGGATAGGGGGTAGCCGCATCAGGGTCTTCGAGGTCCAGCCCGAGCCATCCCGCCAGGCCCTGCAGCAGGCCCTCGAGCTGGGCCCGGTTGCCGTGCAGACGGGGGAGCAGCTTGCTGGACAGCGCCGCGTCGCGCGGATTCCAGTCTTCCACCCTCAACCGGCGGGCGTGGGACAGGAAGGCCAGCACCTCGTCGGCCACGCGGTAGCCGAAAGGCCACTGGTGAGCCGAAAAGTTGCGATGCACCTCCAGCAGCCACTCCCTATCTTCCGGGGCCACCCCCAATCCCCGCCAGTCGCGGCGGGCCTCCAGGCGCAGCCCTTCGTCCACGGGCTCGTCGGGCTGGGGCCCCTCGAGGGCCCCGTTTAGGTATCCCGCCAGGTCCACGTCGTTGAGCTCGATCACGAAGGCCCGGTCCAGGACCTTGGGGCTGAAGGCATAGGTAGTCTCGTCGACGTTGACGGTCCCGATCACCCAAAGGTTCTCGGGCAGGCGCAGGCTCGAGGGGATCCCCTGCTGCCTCTCCACGTCCGCGCTCAGATGCAGCGGGATGGGCTCACCGCTCTCCAAAGCCGAGAGGAAGTCGGCGAAGTAGCGCTCCACGTGGGCCAGGTTCATCTCGTCGAGGATAAGGAAATGCGGCAGGTCAGGTTGCCGGGCAGCCTGCAGGATAAAGCGGAGCGCCGGGGTGAGCTGGTAGTCCCCGCTGAGGGGATTGACGTAGCCCAGCACGCCCCGGGTGTCCGTCCAGTCCGGCTTGACCGGGATCACCACGGCCTCCCCCAGGTATTCCCCGACCCGCAGGGCGAGCTGGGTCTTGCCCGTCCCGCTGAGCCCCGAGAGGATCAGTAGCCGCTTGGTCTGTAGCGCGGCCAGACAGTGGGCCAGCTGGGCTCGCGTGAAGGCCAGGCCGCAGGAGCGCAGGTAGGCCTGCAGATCGTCGAAGGCGTGCGCGGGAGAGGCCGTGCCGTGGGATTGCCGCTCCTGAGCTTCCGTGCTCCCTTCGGCCCCCACGCCCGCCACCAGGGCGGGCAGGTGCCACAGCCCGCTCTGCACGTCCAGGAGGTGCCGGACCGGGATCCCGGCCTCCTGCCATCGGGGCAGGAGCTCCCGCAGGATGGCGTAATAGTCGCGCAGCAGCCCACCCGGAGTGTCGCCTTGGGGGGCACGGTGGCCAAGCACAGCCAGGCCATTGGCGATCCCCCGCAGCTTATAGGGAGGGTGGTTGTGGGGGTCGTGGACGAAGAGGAAGTACGAGGCGATGTTGGCCTGTCCCCCTTTCCCGCCCAGGGCCTGCAACTCATCCTGGGCTTCGGGGTCCGAGAGGCGGGACTCGAGCACGCTCCAGAAGCCGTCAGCGTCCCCGGTCTGCCACAGCAGCCGGATGGCCTCACGGAAGGCCTCGGGGTGCCGGCGCATCAGGCCCCTGAGCTTGTCCGCGCTGCGCCAGCCGAGGATGTTGAGGTTGCGGTGGAAGCTCCTGGCCAGCTCCTGGGCGTCGGCCTGGCCCTCGAGGAAGCGGGTGATGACCTCCCGAGCCCTCTCGGCGCCCGGCACCTTGTAGGCCTCCTCCTTTTGGATGTGGTCCCAGCGGTCGTGGAGGTAGCGGATGGCGGTCTCGGCGGTTTCTGCGGTCTCTGCGGCTGTCTGAGGCATTTGATTCATGACGAACTCCCCGGTCTGAGAATCCAGGCCCCGATCCCCTCCGAGCGCAGGAGGTCGGAATGGGCCCGGAGCAGGTAGGACCTCTCCGCGCTCGCCTCGCCGGCCCCCTCGGAAGCGCCCGGGTAGACCACCCAGGCCGAGCGGCACCCCCGGAGGGCGTCGCGGTAGGCGTGCATCTTGTAAAGGTCCTCGAGCTTGGCCTCGCCCCCCTCCTCGCGGCGGAACTTGGCGTCCAGCACGGTGAGCGTGCCGTCGGGCCAGTGGACGGCGAAGCCGGGCCGCAAGGGGAGGGAGTAGCTTTCGGCGGGCGGGCGGTAGGTGCGGTTGTAGTACAGGCTGCCCTCGGGCAGCCCCACCGACGCCTCGTGGCCCTGGGCGAGGTCGACGTGCAGGCCGCTGGCGCTGCGGCGGGACGGCAGGCGGGGCCGCTCGACCCCCAGCCGGCGCTGCAGCTCGAGGAAGACCCAGTACTCGTAGAGCACCTCGGTGTTGCGCAGCCCTCCTCGGAAGGCCTGCTCGAGGCCGGCCCAGCGCACCCGCGCCCCGCCCAGCAGCAGCGCGTAGCACTCCCGCAGCTCCCGGTAGCCCCTGCGGCGTAGCAGCACGCGGGAGTTCCCCGGGTAGTGGCGCAGGCGGCCTGCCCCGTCGAGGGGCCTGCGCCGCAGGGCCCGCCCCAGCCCGTCGGCCAGCCGCGCCGCGTGGGGGTCGTCCCTGAAGGGGCGCAGAACGGCCAGCATCCCCTCCACCGCGTGGCGCACGAAGCGGTTCTCCGGGGTGTCATGGCTCGGGCTGAGGTGCTCGTCCAGCCAGCGCCGGGGCTGCGCGTTCACCGGGGACCGGGGCCCCGCGGCGGGCACCAGCTCCCCGGCGGCAGCGACCCGGAGCAGGGCCTCGGGGCTCGCCCGGGTGGCCTGCCCCGGCTCCACCCAGCGGGCCTCGCGGGCCAGGGCCTCGTGGGGGCGGGCGTGAATGGCCTCGAGGGCCTCCAGCACCCGGTCGCCCAGCCCCCGCAGCAGCAGGTACTGCACGTAGCGGGTGCCGGGGGTGGGCTCCGGCGTCAAGCTGGCCCCGGAGGCCAGCTCGGCCAGGGGCAGCCCGCTGACGGCCCTGCTGAGGTCCTGGAGGAGCCGCTCCCAGGCGGCGGGGTCCAGCTTCTCATCCTGGATCCGCAACGACAGGGGCTCCCCGTCGCGCCAGAGGCGGGCTTCCCCCATCCAGCCGCCGGTGGACAGGCTCCACAGGCCGGGGACCAGCGGCGCGACGGTGAGGGCTTGAGGGGGCTCGAGCCGCACCTCCTCAGCCCGGAGGTGGTAGCTCCGCCAGGTGGTGAGCGCTTGGGGGTCCACCTCTCTCCCGGCTAGATACAACATGGATTACATAGTACATGTCCAAGAATAGCCAAAGCAAAGTGGTGGTTCAGAACCATCCTCCCAGTATCGCGGTACAGCAACAAGCAGCTCTACCGGTTGGCCAATGTTTCAATCCTCAGTGAGCTTAATTGCCCACTGCAACCAGTGCGAGCCACAGGAGAAGGGAGAACCAACCTTAGTTTCAATCCTCAGTGAGCTTAATTGCCCACTGCAACCGCCGGGGTTGCGTAGCAATCCCCATTGGCCTGGCGACGTTTCAATCCTCAGTGAGCTTAATTGCCCACTGCAACTCGCTCGATCCGGCGCCCAACCCGAACCAGTGGTGGGATGTTTCAATCCTCAGTGAGCTTAATTGCCCACTGCAACGCACGGGTGTGGGCGGAGGAGGCGGGCATGAATGTTTCAATCCTCAGTGAGCTTAATTGCCCACTGCAACTGTGTGTGCGCCTAGGTGCGCCTAGCCCTAGGTGCAGTTTCAATCCTCAGTGAGCTTAATTGCCCACTGCAACGCTCCGGCACCCGCCGAAGAGGTTTACTTCCGCTTTGTTTCAATCCTCAGTGAGCTTAATTGCCCACTGCAACGAGAGCAAAGGAGGCTTACATGGCTACAGCAGCGCTTGTTTCAATCCTCAGTGAGCTTAATTGCCCACTGCAACGGGCTACACCGCTGGAGGAGCAACCCTCACGGGAGTGTTTCAATCCTCAGTGAGCTTAATTGCCCACTGCAACCTCCCACGCCCATTGGGCGTTCGGCGCAGTAGCATAAGTTTCAATCCTCAGTGAGCTTAATTGCCCACTGCAACGCCTGGAAAGAGGAAACCAAGCAAAAAGCGACTACGTTTCAATCCTCAGTGAGCTTAATTGCCCACTGCAACCTGGATCGCCCTGAGCTGGCAATCACCTCTGAAGGTTTCAATCCTCAGTGAGCTTAATTGCCCACTGCAACAGGGGTGGAAGCCGTGGCAGAGGTAGCCCTGCCCGCGTTTCAATCCTCAGTGAGCTTAATTGCCCACTGCAACGGGGAAATCCCCATCTGGTAGGCAAAATCCCAATTTGGTTTCAATCCTCAGTGAGCTTAATTGCCCACTGCAACCTTCTTGCGCTATGGCGTCCTGCCGCCCGCTCCCGTTTCAATCCTCAGTGAGCTTAATTGCCCACTGCAACCTGCGCACACACGGGTGGTGGTTTCATGGACCCTCTGTTTCAATCCTCAGTGAGCTTAATTGCCCACTGCAACTTGACCTCCGCCACAATCATCTTCGAGGACGGAGGGTTTCAATCCTCAGTGAGCTTAATTGCCCACTGCAACCCGCTGAGGTAGCTCCGGGAGCGGGGGCCGATAAGGCGTTTCAATCCTCAGTGAGCTTAATTGCCCACTGCAACATGGTACGCGTGATGCAACCGCGATTGCACCAGCCGGTTTCAATCCTCAGTGAGCTTAATTGCCCACTGCAACGCGCGGGGGCCGCCCAAAGCGCACAAAGATTTTGGGTTTCAATCCTCAGTGAGCTTAATTGCCCACTGCAACCGCGTGCCCTCCCGCGCTCCCGCGCGCGCGCGTATAGAGTTTCAATCCTCAGTGAGCTTAATTGCCCACTGCAACTTTGGTAGCTTGGACGCTGCAGGCCCCCAAGCCTAATGTTTCAATCCTCAGTGAGCTTAATTGCCCACTGCAACACACGGAGCCTAGGCGCACGCACACCTAGGCACACAGTTTCAATCCTCAGTGAGCTTAATTGCCCACTGCAACCTCGTGATTTTCCGCGGCGCGGCGGTAGCGGAATACGTTTCAATCCTCAGTGAGCTTAATTGCCCACTGCAACGTGTAGCGCCGCCAGTAAGCCCGCTCGCGCCGCACGTTTCAATCCTCAGTGAGCTTAATTGCCCACTGCAACGCGGTAGCCCACATGCTCCAGGCCTGCGAATGGCTGGTTTCAATCCTCAGTGAGCTTAATTGCCCACTGCAACCACGCACCCCCACCAGCCAGCGCCCCTGGGCCCGCAGTTTCAATCCTCAGTGAGCTTAATTGCCCACTGCAACGGCCTCAAAAACCCACACGTGCAGGACTGCATTTATTGCCAGCGCTGCGCGAACCTGGGAGCCAAGGCCACCTCCGCAGTGCGAGGTGCTTCACAGTATAGCGAAGTTTTCAAAGTACCCAAGCCACAAAATGGCTTTGCGCGAACCTCCTGGATTTTTGCAACTACTAGGGGTTCGCGCTAAAGGACTAGGGGGTCATCGAAGTCCTGGTACCGGTCTTGCCCGTGTGTTCTCAAGCATTTTTCCCGCCCGCCTGGAAGGGTGTAGATACGCAGGCTGTCCTTGTCAGGCTCGATCACCTTGAGCAGCTTGGCCTCTAGCTCCTCGAGCTGGGCCCGGGTGACGCGGCACTCGAACACCGACATCTGGACCCGCTGGCCGTAGTTCTTGCAGACCTTAGCCACGCGGGCCAGCCGCGCTTTGCCTTCCTCCGAGATGGTATTGACGTCATAGGTGACCAGGATGTCGAGCCGTTCCATCGATGCACTCCTACTTGCCCACGAAGGGCACATACTCCGGCAGATCACCCCGCAGGTAGCGGGCGAGCAGGCGGGCTTGGATATGGGGCAACAGACCGATGGGCACAGGCTCTTTGAAGAGCGGGTGCTGTACCGTCTCCTGACGGCGCTTCTGGAAGGCGACGATCATCTCCTTGCGACCGTCCTCCGACAGGAGCACTGCCCCGCCGGGGCGTTCTTCGAAGTGCCTCGAGGTCAGTTGTTTGCGGTTGAGGAGGGCCAGAACCAGGCGGTCACCCCACCAGGCGCGGAACTCCTCGAGCAAGTCCAGGGCAAGTGCGTTCCGACCCGGACGCAAAGCGTGCAGGAAACCCACTTGTGGGTCAAGGCCCACCCCCTCCAGAGCAGCGGTGCACTGGGTCGCCAAAAGAGCGTACACAAAGCCCAGCAGGGCGTTCACGGGATCGCGCGGAGGGCGCTTGTTGCGGCCGTCAAAGCAAAACTCACCCAAGAGCAAAAGGTCGCCAAAGGCGGAGAAGTAGGCACTGGCAGCCTGTCCTTCAAGCCCTCGCACCTCGTCCACCGATTGGGCGCGAGGAAGCATCCGCAAGGCAGCCTCGTGCTCGGCCAAGGCACGGGCCAAGGCCCCCGTCTCGCCGCGCTCCCGCACCGCCCGCTGAAGCACCAGACGGCTGTTTTTGAGTTTGGCCTCCACAAATCGGGCAGAAAGATGCACGACCGCAGAGGGGTTGTCGAGGACCTTGTGCTGGGCTCGCCTTAGAAGCACGTTTCCCGAAACCAGCCCCGAAAGCCGCCCTCGAAAGCGCCCCGACTCGGTAAACCATGTCACCTCGAGGCCCTCTTCGGCGCAGCGGTGCAGCAAAAAGGGCGAGATGAGCACATTCCCAAACACTGCCAGCCCACCTAGGTGGTGTAGGGGCACGTTGCGCAGGGTTATGTCCTCGTGCTGGATGCGCAGGGTGTCGCCCTCGAGACGCAGGTACACCCCCTGGGTCTGGACGTAGAGCGTGTTCAGCAGTTCGCTGGTCACGTCCGCTGAGCCCTCCACTCGACCAAGGCCTGAGGTACATGTGGCATACAGACCGAGAGCAGCGAGCAGTGGCGGCACCGCTCGTCGGCAGCGGGTGGGGGCAGACGCTCCTCGCGCAACAGCCTTCGCAGGGCGCTGATGGTGGCCAAGGTTGCGGCTCGGAGCTCGGGGGTAAAGCGCACCGGCCGCCTGCGCCGACTCGTCTTGCTAAAGAGGGCACCCTCCTCTACGCCCTGGCCGAACATCTCCTCCAGACACAAAGCTTGGGCGCAAAGCTGTACCTCAGCAGCCCGGCGTGCCAGTTCCCTGGGCCAATTGCGACCCACCTTGTACTCCACCGGGTACGGTGCCCCCTCCACAAACTCCACCACGTCGGCTCGGCCCGAAAGCCCCAGCCGCTCCGACCACAGCGGCAAAGCCCGCTCCACCCAGACCCCCTCCCGCAGTAGGCCCTCGGGCAGGTCGGCCTGCTCGTGGGCGCGGGTTCCACGCAGGGTGAACTCGTTGTCGGCCCACTCGCCCTCGAGCAGAATCAGGGCCGCCCGACGGGGGCAGTAGGTGTACTGGGCCAGGGCGCTGATGGGCAGGGGCTCCTGGGCCTCGAGCGGGGTCAGGGCTGCCTCGGGTAACAGGTCGTCCAGGTCGTCCATCTAGCCCTCCCAGAGGGTGAATTCTGCCGGCTCGAAGTCGCGCCAGCTAAAGCCCTCCTGGCACATACGCTCGTACCCGGGGCCGTGCCGGGTGAGAGCGAAGACGTAGAGCCCTCCGTCCCGTTCGGCGTAGAAAAGCCGCTCGTCTACACGCCCCTTGGGGTAGCCCAGCACATCGCCACCGCCGCTCTTGAGTTCGCTGTTGGCCGCACGGTTGGGCAGGCGTAGGCGCTGGAGAAGCTTTTGGTAGCGCTCCTGCGCGGCGGGCTCGAGGTTTTCCCAAGTTGCCCTTGCCTTGGGCGAAAAATAGACGGGAACACTTTGAGCCTGCTCAAACTCGCACCGGAAGGCCTCGAGGTAAGCTTGGCCCAGCGGTGAGAGCACCGTGTAGCCGTCGGGCATCTCCTCCAGCAGTAAACCTATCTCGGCGGGCAGCCCTCTGACCCGGGAGCGTACCTCGGAGGTAGGGCGAAGCTCGGCATCGATCCAATCGAAGAAATCGGTGTTCCAGGCAATCAAGCTGTTGTCCCAGCCGAAGGGAGAGGGTGGTAGCGTCACGATGTCGCCGAACTTCTCGTGAATGTAATAGACCGGCACCTTGAACACCAGACCCAGCGCGGTGGCGTAAGCGATCTCGGCCTTGAAGCCTCCGGTGGCATTGATGGCCGCTTGGTGACCCTGTCGGTGGACCTCACGAATCCGCCCAGCCAACAGTTGAACGAACTGCCTCAGTCCGTAGTCCACGAAACCCCTGGCCTCGTAGGCCAGACCCTGTACCTTGAACAGCTCAACGGAGAAGCCCTTTTCACGCAGGTAAGTAGCTACCCACACCGCGCACCAGCGCCCTTCCTCGGTGTCGCTGTGCAGGAGTTCTACCCGCTCTCCCCCCCGCAGCAGGCGCCCCAGCGAGTTGGTCTCGGCGCTGGCTTTGGCCGGGTCGCTACGGATGAACTCGAGGACGCCTCGAGCGTCCTCTTTGCCAATGCCCGCTCGCGCGATGTTGCCCAACAGGCTGGTACCAACAGTGGTGAGGATGACGGTGCTCATGAAACCTCCGGAAGCTCGAGGCCCAGCGAAGAGACAACTTCCCTGAGGCCATCAATTTTTTCCTCAACCTCTTTAGGGATGGATGCTTCCGTTCGAGGAGCATCTCGGAAACCAAAATGCATGAGGTCATTTCGCAAGTTCCCAAGGTCTTTCCACACACCAATAAAAGCCTCCCAGTCATCGGGTGTGGCAACATTCCCTTTGGCACAGTCGTTCAACCAATCTTCCACTGCTTTTCTCTTCTTGCGCTCAATGGGTTGCCAACTTCCTTGCCTCTTCAACTGCGCGAATGACACCATCCACTCTCGAGCCAGACCGAGCGCCTTCTCGAATTGCTGATTCTGCAAAAGCCACTCTACTTGGCCAAAGCTCTGCCTCAGTTGTTCTTCCTGCGAACCTTGCTTATCTCGGCTTAGCAGGCTCAGGCTATCTGCCAGGCGCGGCAAAAGCAGTTTGAGGGGTTCGTGTCTCGGTTCCCACTTCCCCTGTTGAGCTTTTAACAATTTCTCCTGTACCTTTTGGGCCAGTTCTCCGCTCCGTAAGGCGCGGTTAGTAGCGAGCGCCTGAGATAACGAATCCAATTCTTTTACTGCGGAATTGAGGTGCACATTGAGCGGCCTACCCCCTTTAGTTTCAATCAGTGGTCGAAATTTTCTCGCATCGCCCGTCTCCAAAAAACGGTTGGTGGCACTAGCCCAGTCCAGCATGTTCAAGAAGGGCAGTAGGTCAAGTACCGGGGTCTTCTCACCAACCCTGGCTTCAAATGCACCATACAGAATATGCTTAACTTTCACACCCTTAGCCGCCCTCAGGTACGCCACAGCAAGCAAAGCCAGAACCGGTAGGGAACGAAAACCATGGGTTATGTCGAACACCAATTCACTCTCTGCGGGTATATTTTCCTCGATTCGGTTGTATATTGTCCAGAATTGCTTTTCGTTTTTTCCCATCGGAATGTTAATCATTTTTATGTTTGGAATAGTTTCGCGAAGGACTTTCCCATGCTTACCCTTTGCCTTACGTGTGGCGCAAACCAGAAGGCTCGTGTTAGGAAACCATGCGGAGAGGGCTTGTTGCATGAACTGGGCTGACTTTTTCCGTCTCCCCCAGGTGTAGATGGTTTCGTTATAGTCTCCGGTTCCCAGTAGTGAAAGAATAATCATGTCTCCTCCAGCATTGCCCGGATTCGGTCTATATCTCCCGCACCCACTCCAATGGACTTGAGATGTTCCACGATGGCCTCGATAGTCTTTGAACGATGCCTAAGTGGATATTTCTTCAACTTTGCGGCTATTTCCCGTACGTCGCGCATGGGGTCGCGCAGTTTGATTCGCTCAATTAGTGGGCGGAACTCGAGGTAAATCTCCTGGGCAATATCCGCATCGGTTTTTGGCTTCTCGGGTGGCCTAACCTCAAAATACCCATACCCCGCATTGGTCTTACCCCCCAAGCCCAGGTTTTCCAAACCCCACTTGAGCATCTCGGCGGCCTTGTAGGGCCAGTCCTGGGCGTTTTCGGCGGGGGAGGTGATGGGAATGCAGAACTTTACTCCCGGCTTCACCGACAAAAAGGCCACGGGATTGGGGTCGTCGAAGTCGGTGGGCCAGACCGCGCCTTTTTTGCCGTAGTATTCGCGGTGATGCACGGTAATCACATCCGACTGGAAGGGCTGGCTGCTGGCGGGGTCTAACCAGCCGTCCCAGTAGACCAGGTAGGCCGCGTTGCCCTGGTTTTTTCGCTTGGGGTCGGGGCCTTCGCCCAGCAGCACCGCTTTTTCCTGCTCGGTAAGCCCATAGCGCTCGGCCACCCGGCGCAGCAGGCCCTTTAGCGCGCTGCCCGGCAGGTAAGGCGTGCCGTAGGTGTGGTGCAGGGCCAGACCGTTCTCCAGGGGGCTGCTGTTGCCCAAGCCAATGGCCAATGGGGTGCGGGTGGTGGCCTCGAGCCAGATTGCGCCCTTGAGGCTTTCCTTCCAGCGCTCGAAGGCGGTGCGGTACACGGTAGAGACCTGGCTGTTGGCAATATGGGTCAGGAGTTCCCGCGCCGAAGCGTTTTCATCGTCTTGCTGCTTCAAGTAGCGTTGAAGGGCCAGCCCGGCGTGGGGGGGTGGGGGAAGGTTAAGTCTGCTGGCTCTCATCGTGTCCTCCGGTATGCACGCCCAGCACGCTGGCGGCAAAGCGCTTGAAGTAGACCCAGGCTGAAAGCACCCGGCGGGTGTAGTGCATGTAGCCGATAGCGTCTGTTTGCTGAACAGCCTCGAGGGCGCTTTGCACATCCAGAATGTCGCCCACATGCTTCAGAAGCAACTTGTGTGCCTTGTTCCGATCAGTCTCTTTTTGATTGGGATTTACCCTCGCCTTATCTGCGCTAAAAGCCAGCGCCTGGCAAAGCCCGCTCTGCCGCACCAGGATGGGAAAGTTGTGGCACAGGCCGCCGTAGATGTTCTTGACCTCTTCATTTTCGCCTTCAAGGCTGCTGACTAGATCGAGGGCTTTTCTCATATCCGCCTGCGCGCGGGTCTTAAGACTCATGCTTCACCCCCATCCGCCGCAACAGCCCCCTTCCCACGCTGGCCTGGCCGCCTATTTGGATGTAGGGCCGGTTGATTTCGTCAAAGCCGCTCTTGCCAATGGCGAAGCTCGAGAAGACCGTCTCGGCGGGGATGGCTTCTTCGTACCAGAGGCCACCGCGCACCACTGTTTTAGAGTCCGAATCCAGTTTGACCCGTGCGATAATCTCCATGCCCATCTCGCTGAAGTAGGCAAATACGTCGTTCGACACCAGGGCAAAGCGCTCAACAAAGTAGCCCGCTTCCTCACCGAACACCAGTTTCCCAAGTTCCTGCGCCAAGGCATCTGCGTCCCCGACTTTTGCGCTCAGGTCTATGTCCTCGAGGATCACCTGATTGTTGTGGGTAATCTGCGTATTCTGCGGCAGGAAGGCTTCTTTTTGCCCTGGATTCGGAATCGTAGCTTTTAGCTCGGGAAGGCCCAAAGCCTTCTGGTCCCGCTTGAGCCGCTCGAGCACCAGCGGGCAGGTCAGGAAGGCAAAGGTGCCCGCGTACGAGCGCACCGGCAAAAACAGCACCCGCGCGTCGGTCAGGGTCAGTTCGGCAGCGTTTTCCAGGGAGCCGAAAAGCTTATTGCTTTGCTCATCCTCGCGCCCGTCCCGCAGCACCCCCTTCAGGCTGCTGGCCGGAATCACCGGGAAGCCGGTGGCGGCCTCGCGGGCTACCGGAAGGTCAATCACGCTGCTTGAATCCTGCCCGGTGCCGGGGTGTACCGGCGTGAGGGCCTGCCAGAAAACCATTTTTGCTTGCATGTTCACCACACTCCCCAAAGGGCCAGTCCAAAGCCGTCCTTGCGGTCTTGCTCGTTGTCGCTAACGGGCCGGAGCCAGCTTTCCAGCAGGTCGGCTGGGTTCCCGTCCTCTACCTCGAAGAAGTACACACTGCCCGCGGGCGCCATCCAGCGCACCCGTTTGGGCTGGTTTTGCCGCAGGTTCCAGCCGCTCACCGGCTCGCGCCGCCCCACCGCCGCCGAAACCAGCTTGAGGCGTACCCTGGCCAGCCCGCGCGGCAGGTGCAGTTCGCCCGTGCCGGACTTTTCAATCCAACCGGGCTTCCAGCCACCCTCAAACAGGGCCGGGGTGGCCAGCACCAGGCGCACCCTTGCCCCCTTGCCCAGCTCCGCGAAGCGCTTTTTGATAGCTTCCGGGCAGTCGAACCAGTAGTCCGAAAGGCTCTCTTTTACCTCCACCGCCACCGGGCGGCGCTCGCCCCCCAGGTGGCCAATGGGGGCCGGGGTCTGCCCGTTGGGCAGCGAGAGCCGCACCCGCAGGCTGGCGGGCTGGTAGGTTTGGGGGTTCTTGCCCATCTCCAGGGGCCGGTAGGCCACGCTGAAAAGTTGGCCCTCTTTGGCCTTGCCCCTGGTCGGATCCATAGCCACGTGGACGCGGGTCTCGGTGGGCAGACCGGCTATTTTTTGCGGTATAACCTTCTCTCCCAACAGCCAGCAAGTCATACTCTGGGCCGTCCAGAAGTTGTAGCCGGACTCGGGCTTCACGTCCTGGGTGACCTGCAGGGGCAAAAGGCCGTCCGGCAGGTCACAGTCCGCGCCGTCGGGGGGGCTAAAGGGTGTCAGCTTCATGACCTGGGCATTGCCGTCAGCACCCCGGTAAACCACCGCATCGCGGGGGGCGGGTAGCAGAAGTTCATTACCTCGAGCCAACAGCGGCCCGCACACTTGCCAGCTATTTGCTTCTTTGAGGGCTTTGTGTTCCGACCAGTTCAGCCCTTCTGCCTTGCCAATCTGGGTACGAATAAAACTTGCCACAGTGCTGGGCAAGGGCAGACTCAGGCTCCGGGCGGCGGTCTCGGTGCCGTCGGCGGCGCTGAAGGGCCGGCCATCGCGGAACAGCAGGGGGCTCAGGGCGTGGATTTCAAGAACTCGTTCCGGCATGCGCTTCCTCCCGGATGCCGCTCAGAAAGCGGGCGATGATAAGTTGATCCACAAAGCGAAGCAAATCGCTTCGGTAGGTTGGTGTGTCGGTGGTAGGCGCGGGGATTTTCAGCTCGCGGGCCTCTTTGCGGGCCAGAACCCGCAGGGCTTCCTTATGCAGGTAGTCGGCCCGCATGTCGTCCTGCCACTCGCGCACCAGATCCCGCAGTTCGTGGGCAAAGCCACGGGTAATCTGGCGGGACTTGTATGTTTGTAGCAACTCCTGCCAGGTCAACCCGTCCCAGGATTGCACTACCTGGATGGCTGCGCCCCCTCGAGTGTGCAGGGCTACCGCCAGCGCATTGCGCCCTCCGTTCTTGGCGGCTTTTTCCGCGTCTCGCGCATTTTGCAGGGAAATCGAGAGCGGTTCGCGGTAATGCACAATGGCAATCCCCGCTGAAAGGGTACCCTTGACCCGGTGGCGAAACTCCTCAGAAAGCTCTTGGGCGCAGGCCACCGCTTGGTTCACCGGCAGGAAGGCCAGCACATCGTCCCCACCCGAATAGACCATAAAGCCCTTGTGCTTGAGCACAATGTTGCGGGCTTCCCTGGCGAAGTCGTCCAGGGTTTTCGAGAGGCTGCGGTGGGCCTCGGGGTCGTCCTGGCGGCTGATCAGGTCACCCATGCGGTCGCCGTCGGCTACCAGGATGGCAAAGTAGGGCTGGGGCTCCGGGATATGGTCGTCGTCCTCGCCCCAGCGCTCATCCGGCATGGCTTCAGGGTTGATGGCCCGCCGAGCCATGGTGCGGGTGTCCACCACCACCTCAGACTTCAGCGCCCCGTAGCAGCGCTTTAGAAGCGAGACTGCGTCCAGAAACTCGGTGGGCTTGATGCGGAGCGGGCGATAGGAGCCATCCTCCAGCCGCACGCTGGCCTCGGCCCACTGCCGGGGGTCAATGACCGCAGCCCGCGAAGGATCCAGGGCCGACTTGGGCACGCCATCGTCGTTTTGCCGGGTAGGCGCAAAGTCCCGCAGAGCCTTGCGGCCTGCGAGCAGTCGCTCCACGGCCTGGCGGCTTTCGGGGTATTTCTTCAAGGGCACCCAGGCAGCGTAGAACTCGAGGAAACTCCCAAGCTGCTCTTGGACTCGTTTATCGTCAATCAAGCTCCGGTACTCACCGGAAAGTTTGCCGATGGTCTCTTCCCAGATTGCCTTCAACTTCTTCTGAACTTCCCTCCTGGTATCCTCGGCAAGCTGCTTGGGGTCTGTGCTCACCTTAGCCAGAATCTTGTTGGCCCCGTCGGCGTTCGGGTCGGCTGGGAAGATGAGCTCTGCTTCCTTTGAATGGAGAAACTGCGCGGCGTGCTTGCTCAGCTCCTGCAAGATTTGCGAACCTGCGTACAGGTCGGCGGTGCGGCGGGCGGCGGCGATGAAGTCCTGCACGGGGCCGATGGAGATGGCGAGGAGGTGGGTCATAGGCGCACCTCCTGGGTGAAGCCCTGAAGCTGGGCAGCCTTACGCACAGCCTCGAGGGGCTCGTCGGCCTCGAGCGCATCCAGCACAGGGTCGTTGTCAGGAATCTGCAAAGAGAGTTCTTCTCCATTGACCCTGATTCGTGTGGGGGCAGGGGCATTGAGGATGATGACGGCTGGCCAAATGCTGCCATCCGCAAAAGCAATGGGCTTCAAAATAACCGGCGAGGCCATGCGTCTGCCACCTGAGTGAACCGCCTCGAGGGTTCCGCTAAAGCTGTCGCCCAAGCGCTGGTAAACGATGGGCAGGCCGTAGAAGGGCTTGGCCAGGGCAATACGCTCTTGCCTGGGTCGCAAGGCCAACAGGGTCTTGTGGTCGCGCCACTTGCCCCCAGCCATGGGGGTGTAGGCCATGGTTTCTCCGGTCACGGGGTCTTCCAGATAGTGCCCTTTGCGAAAACGCGCCCAAAAGCGCCCCAGCTCCCGCCAGGCCGAGTGCCCTTTATAGGGATCGGTGTTGCTGGGCTTGCGGGGCTGGCCCAGGCAGATCACCGCGCCAGCAAGGGTGGTGTGATGAACCTCTTTCTGCGGTGGAACCGCAAACCAAGTTTTGAGCTGGTCGGGGGTAGCGGGTAGCCAGTCTTTGAGGTTCGCGGTGACCTCGAGCGCCCCCACCCCGCGTCGGGTTCTCGCCCCAATGCCGCCGAAGGCAATCCAGGCCCGAACAGCCCGACGCAGGTGCTCCGCCTCGGTTTCGGAGAGGGTATGGGTGAGCTCGAGGGTAAACTCCACCGACTTTAGCCCACTAGCTTCTGACAAACCCTCGCTTCTATTTTCGTTGAAAGGGTGCAGAAAGAACTTCTCCATCGGCCCGGTTCTCGCTGTACCCCTATCCGGCACAAGTTCCGAGGGTCTCACGGCCTGCCCGGCAGACTGCTCCAGAACCCGCAGGGCCACTTTTCCGTACTTCTCTGCACTCCCCCAAATTTCCTCTTCCGCCTTGAACAGCTCCTCCGCACTGGCATACTGCGCCCCCGCCGTAGCCCGCCACCAGAAGCGCAGGTGCCCCCGCACGCTGGCCGCGCGTACCGGGTTCTTGGGGTCTACCTCGCGCGGAGTGGCGCTGCCCCCGAACATGGGGGTAATGGTTCTCAGTTTGAGCGTCCAGGTGGTTAGCTCCGGCGCTCTTAGCTGGGGGGGTGGGATGGGGATGGTTCTAGGCATCGGCCCCTCCCATCCAGCGATCAAAGCGGGCCTCGTCCCAGACATCCAGTTCCAGCATCCGCACGCCTCTGGGCAGCCGGGTGGGATCGGCCTTCACCTCGTAGTCGGCGAAGCGGCGCGGGGGCTTGCTCTCGTCTAAGAGGCGCACCGAGACCACCTGGCCCAAATCGAGCAGGCGGTGCGCGGGGGCGCAGCCCAGCATGGCCTGGCGTTTGCTCTGCTCGGCGTTGTGAGGGTCGGTGCCCACGTGCTGGAACAGGTAGAGGCGGCGGGTGGCCATGTGGCCCTTGCTGGCACTGCGGTCGTGCTCGAACATGTTCAAAAGGGCTTCCACCAGAAGCTTCAGGTCGGTCTCGCTAAAGCCGGTGCCCTGGGCCAGGTGGGCGCTGACAAAGCCCTTGGCCTGGTACAGACCATACGAGACCTGGCTTTTGCGGCCCATGGTGCGGAGCTTGTCCTCGGGCTGCTCCTTTTCCCACTTCAGGTAGTCTTCCAGGGTCTTGGCGTTCTTCACGTCTTCGGCCACCGCACCGCGGGTGATGCTGAACTCGGCGGGAAAGATGGGGTCGAGGCTCCTAGCAAAGGTGATCTGCACCGGCCCCCGCACCTGCCCGGCGTTGGCCCCGGTGCTCATCACCGCTCCAAAGGTGCGTACGTCGAAGAACTGCTCGCACATCCACCGGCGGGCGGCCTCGACTTTGTCTTTGGTTTTGGTTCCGGTAAAGCCGCCGGTTTTTTCGTGGGCTTCGAAGATGGGGCGGTTCAGGTTGGTGCCGTGCTGCACAAAAATGCTGGCCCCGGCGGCCTGGGCATAGTTGCGAATGCGGCGCTTCAGGGCCACGTCGCTCACCAGGCCGTGCCCGTCCTCGGGGTCTACGCGGGGGGCGTTGCCACTGTCGGGGTCGCCGTTGGGGTTGCCGTCCTGCACGTCGAAGAAGAGCAGAAATTCGTAGCGGTTCTGGATGGGTTGGGACATATACATCTCCTTTCGGTCACGCCTGGGATTATGCGGATTGGGCTTCACTTTCTTGCTTGCCCTTGCGGCTTTCGGCCAGTTGATGGTAGTAGCCCAGGGCAAAAAGGCTCTGCTCCTCCAGGCTCAGCGTGCGCGGGAGCTTGGGTCCCAGGGCGCTCCAAACCTGGGCGAGCTGGCTGTTGAACCAGTAGGCCAGGCCCGGGGAGTCCTTGGCCATTTTGCTCAGGTGGTGCTGCGAGAGCCGGGTCAGGCGGCCCAGCACCAAAGCAGGCGTGCTGCTGGCCGCGCCGTAGTAGCGCTGCACCACGCCGGCGTTGATCTCGGCTTCGGTAGATGCCTCCTGGATCTGGGCCAAGAGGCACATCAATCGGCCACAGTGATAGGCCGGGCTGGGGTGATGGGGGTCTAGTGCGGTGCTCATCTTCCCTCCTTTGCGGATGTGGTAGGCCTTCAAAAGCCCCATGCGGGCGTAGATGCGCCCCAGGGCGGCGGCGTCGGGCTTTTGGGCTTTCAAAGCCTCGGTAAAGGCCCCGGTCATGACCTCGGCGGTGTGGGACTCCATGACGCGAACGACGGCCGCGTAAGGGATGGGCAGGTCGGGGTTCAGGGCGGCCCGCCAGAGGGGGAGTTGCAGGGTTTTGACGGGCTTGATGTAGTCATCGAACTTTTGCTCGGGGGCTTTGGGGCGTTGGAGGCTCAGGAAGAGCCGGTTCAGCCCCGGTAGGTTGGCGGATCGGTCGCCACTTTTGCGCACGATGGAAAGGTGGTCGAACCAGGCCTCTACGGCCAGAATGAAGCCCTCGAGCGAACCCGTCTGCCAGTCGCGCACCATCACCCGGCCCGAGGCCGGGCTCATGGCGGTGGCAAAAAAGCGGGCGTGGCACAGGCTGGGCGGGGCTTCGCCGGTCTTTAGGGCTTTGAGTACCTTGCGGGCGCGCTCGAGGGCCTGGGCTTCCTCGGCCTCGGGCGCGCTGGGGGCGAAGAGGTCGCGGAAGAAGTCGTCTTCCTGGGGCACTTCCTGGTCGTACCAGACCACCACCTTCATATCGCCCAGGGTCTCGGCCTGCTCCAAGAGCGTGTCCAGCCCGGCCCGGTAGGCGGTGGCGGCCATTTCTTCCACGGCGGCGTTCTCGCCCTGCGAGAGCCCATACGACTCGAAGGCCTCCTTGTCGTAGGTGACCAGGGCGTGTCCGAAAGCGCTCCCGCCCAGCTTGGTCACCTTGGGGTGGGTGGGGGCCGGTGGGGCCAGTTCCCCACTGGCAAAGGAGCGCATCCCACCAGCATTGGTGGCCGGAAAGGCCTGAGCCCGGAACCGCCGCCACCAATCGTGCCAGTCGGGAAAGTCAAGCACGCACTGCCTTTGCACAAAGAACGAAATTTTGTCGGTGGGCTTGAGCTTATCGGCCCCTTTTTGCTGGGCCTGGGCCTCGAGCTTCTCCAAGGCCCGTGCCATCTGCACGGTGTTGGCCAGGGCCTGGGCGATGGGCTGTAGCAGGGGCACCTCTTCAGCAGCCAGCTTGATTAGCAGTTGAAAGGTTTGCTGCTTCTGGAGATTTTTAGCGTGCTCCTCGGGCTTCTTGAGGTTGCCCTCGCGGTCCCGCTCGGCCAGCCCAAACACCACCGCGCAGGTGTCGGCCAGAAAGTGGGCGGCCTGCTCTGCCGGATGGCCCTGGGCCCGCAAGTAGCCCGGCAGGGTCATCATGTCGGGCTGGGAGAGGTCGGGGGCAGGTTTGGTCTGGTTTAGGGGGATCAGCTCGGTGAACTGCCCCGCCGGGCTCACCCCCATCAGCCAGCGAATCTCTTTGGTGGTAAAGCCGGGTTCAGCCCCCAGGCCCTTCTGTTGGGCGTACTGCACGAGCTGTGCGAGCATCAGGCCCCTCCTTTGCGTACTTTTTCGCTCCCGTAAGGGGGCACCTCGAGCACGCCGTCTTTCACCTCGGCCTCAAACACGCTCACGCTGGGCTTTTCGCCTTTATCGGTGCGGAGCGGGCCCCTGGGCCTGGCCAGGTCGAAGACGTCGTAGAGCATCCAGCCGATCTTTTCGCTGTAGGGCACGGGCTGGGCCTCCTCGCCGGGCTCCACCAAGCGGAAGTAGCCGGCAAACTCCCGGCAGCCCAGATAGGGCTGGTAAACGCACTGCCCCGCCCTCGCACGGCGCTCAAAGCTATGCTCGATTTTCTGGCGCAAAGCGTGGTCTTCCTGATAGAGCACGGCGTGGGCGGTGAGGCGGTAGTGCACGTCTTTCAGGGCCACGGTTTGGCGCTGGGTACGGCCCTTGGTGTCCTGGCCGGTGTCTTCTTTGGTGGCGTCGGCAAAGATGGGTTCAAAGCTCGTGGGGTCTTTCATCCAGCTCTGGATGCTGCGCACGCTGGCCTTTTCCTTGACCTCGTTGCGCATCAGGGCGATGTAGCGCACCGGTTTGAGCACCTCGATGCGCTCGATTTGCCAGTACATCAGGGGTCTCTGACCCTCCGGGCTAAAGTCCAGGTAAATGGCATCGAAGATGCCCCTCGCGGCGCTGGGCGTGATGACCGGGTAGCTGAAGCGCTCGACCTTGAACTCGGGCCGCGTGAAGCAGGCCAGCTCGCCCCAAACTTCCAAGCTAAACCTTCGCATGGCTCCTCCTCTCCGCTTTTTTGGGGGCGCAGGATACCAGAGGATGCGCCCCGGCACGGGGTTAAACGACCAAGCCCGCCCCGCTCCCCTCTTCTGGCGTAAAACCCAGCAGGCGGTCGTAGAGGGCTTGGTCCGGGCAGAGGTACCAATCGGGCACTTCACTCCGCCCGTAGCGCAGGAAGATCGTCTCCAGGAACGACGGGGGCCCGCCCTTGGGCAAAAAGAACGGCACCGTGTAGGGCCTGGCGCGGTGAATCCAGTCGGCGGCGATGCCCCGGTCACGGGCCTCTTGCATGAGGGCCAGGGCTTCGTCGTTGTAGGGCACCACCACGTTCACGGCGGCGGTTTCGATGAGGCGGTAGCGGCGGGCCAGTTCGGCGTAGTTCTGGGTCTGAATCAGAGTTTCGATTTCGGGGTCGCTTACGTTTTGCAGGGTGTAGAGGCTCTGGTAGTAACGGCGGAAGACGGCGGGCTCGAGGGTTAGCTCCCCCTCGGCCTGCAAGGCGCGGGTCAGCCTGGCGGCCTGTTGGTAGGCTTTGTCCGGATACCCCTCGTCCTCCGGCACAAACACCACCAGCCGCCCCTCGCGGCGCAGCCCGTGTCGGTTGATGCGCCCGGCGGTCTGGGCGATGGCCTCGAGGGGGGCCAGGGCCCGGTAACCCATGGGGAAGTCCAGCTCTACCCCGGCCTCCACCACCTGGGTAGAGATGAGGCGGCAGGGCTGGCCTTCCCTGAGGCGGTCTTTCACTTCTTCCAACACCTTGAGCCGGTGAGCTGGACACAGCGCGGTGGAAAGGTGGTAGAGGCCCTCCAAACCCCTTTCCGCGGCCTGCCGGAAGAGGGCGTGGGCCTGCCGTTTGAGGTTCAGCACCATCAGCGCCTGGGGGTCGACCTCGAGCAGGGTGACCAGGTGGGCGAAGGGGGTGGGGTCTTTGAGCCACCACTCCACCTGCACCCGCCTCGTATTTCGGAAAAGCGCCTCCAACTCGGGGATCATTTCCACCGGCTGCCAGCCCTGGGGCTCGCCCTCCTTAACCTTGTCGTGCAAGGCATCGAAGGCAGGCTGGGTGGCGGTGGCGAAGACCACCGTGGTGCCGTACTTTTCGCTAGCCAGCCGGGAGAGGGTCTTGAGGGTGGGCACGGCCAGGTGGGTAGGCAGGGTTTGCACTTCGTCGAAGAGCAGCACACTCCCGGCCAGGTTGTGCAGCTTGCGGCAGGCTCCGGGCCGGTTGGCGTGCAGGCTTTCCAGTAGTTGTACATTTGTGGTCAGAATGATGGGCGCATCCCAGTTTTCCGCCAGCAGGCGGCGCTCGAGTTCGGCCAAGTCCTGCTCGTCGGAAAGCTCCTTACGCAAAGGTCGGTAGGCCAGGCTGTGGTCTTCCAAGATATAGTGCGGTCCAAAGTCTGCAAAAAGCTCCTGGTAGATTTGGGCGGTCTGGTCCAGGATGGACAGGTAGGGCAGCACCACCACGATGCGCCTTGCGCGCTGATCTTGTACAGCCCGCTTCAGGGCGAAGCGCAGCATGGCCAGGGTTTTGCCCAGGCCCGTGGGGGCGGTCAGGGTGAAAAGGCGCTCAGGCTGGTCTGCGGCCTGAGCGCAGGCCCCGGAGACCTGCTGACGCAAACAACGGATGCCTTCGGGCAAGTTCTCGTCAGCGGCCAATCTGTTTAGGTGGGCCTCGAGACGCTCCAAAGCCCGCTCGGGCTGCAAAGGCGGGGGGCTGGGCCGAACTTCGCCTTGCATATGCCGCTCGGTGTCCAGGAAGTCGGCATCTACCAGGGCCGAGAAGAGCATCCGCGTGTCCAGCATGGTAGCAGCGCTAGTAGAAACGGAGATTTGTGCCTGACTGGAGGGGGGCAGTTCCAAACCGTCTGCCTGCAAGCGCTTTTTGAGCAAGTTGATGTCGGTCTCGGTGAGGCGCAGCTCGAGCGGATGCTTTTGGCTTAGGGACTCAAGCCGCATCCCCTTGAGGCTCTCCCTGGCTCCACTCTGTAACCCGATGTGATGCCCCTGCACCGCGAGGGCCACGTCCACCAGGCGGTACTCAAACAGGGCCAGGTGGGCCCCCGCCGACCAGTGGTCGAGGCCCCTTTCCTTACCTTCCAACCGAAGCTGGAAAAGATCGCCGTACTTGCCCAGATCATGCAGCCTGCCACTCAGGCCGGCCTTCTCCGACTCACCAAAGGGCGCGGCTTTCTCTGCGGCCAGCCGGGCTACCTCGGAGACATGCTCCTGCATAGTCTGCCAGCGAGCGCGGTCTTTGTGGGTGTGGGCCCAGTAGGTTTTGGGAGCCATCCAACTTTGGGGTTCGTATTGCTGGAGCAGTTGCCGGGCCTCGGCCAGCCAGGTATCGCGCAGGTTGGCCGGCTCCAGCACCTCCACCCTCGGTCCCCAGCTCTGCACCCACGAGAGCAGCTCGATGGGGAAACCGTCCTCGTCGGTGCCTACTGTGACTTCCACTACCAGGCTGCCGTCATCGCGCTGCCCCAGCTCCTTGAGGTTGGGATAGCCCCCCTCCCGGATGCGCTGGGCGGCCTGAGGTAGGAAGCGCAGCTTTACCCGGACCGGGTTCCCCCCACTCCCCACGATGCCCCAGGCGTCGGAGAGGTACTCCCGGGGGTCGAAGCTGGCTGGGATCTCGTAGGCCTCGGTCGGACCGACCAGGGTGACGAACTGCATCCGCGCGAGCTTAAAGGTGCGCAGTTCGTTCTTGTAGCTGCGCTCGCGGCCGATAACGTAGACCGCCATGTTGGCCCGTGAGACCTCGATGAAGTAGGTTTCCAGTTCGAATTTGGTGGGCTCGCGCCGCCCGGGGAGCTGGTAGTGAAACTGGACGAGCTGGCGGCGGAACCAGGCGCTGGTGATCTTCTCGAGGTTGCTGCCCTCGAGGCCTGGCCCCCGGGCAGCCATGGCCTCGGCACTGCGCTGCGCGACGGTCCGAGCAGGCTCAGGCAGGCCGCGGGCCAGCTTGAGCATGGCCTCGAGGTACTGCTGGTTGTGGCCCGGCGAGTGGTGGTAGAGCATCCGAAGGGCGGTGTGCGCCACCACTTTGTCGATGTCGCTCAGGAGCACGCCGGCGTTGAGGGCGTAGGTGTGCCGGAGCGGGTCGTGTAGCAAGCGGAAGCCCAGGTAGGGCTCGAGTTCCTTGAGGTCTTCGAGGTAGTACAGCACCGCCCGCTTCTTGACCCCCAGGGCGGTAGCAAGCTGTTGCGCAGTCCAGGGTTTTAGCTTGAGCAACTCGAGGATTCGCACCAGCCGCAGCGCCTTCTCATGGGTAGCCTTGAGCGAGTCGGAGTCATCCATCTCCATACTCCATAAGAATCGTAGGTAGGTATGACTCTACCAATGCCCGTCTACCAACCATCTACATCAGCGTGCGACGAGTATGGTCGCGCAAGAAATTTGAGCGTGTTTACCTCATAACGATTATAACCATTAGACAACCCAGGGGAAGACACCTCGTCGCTCCTGAATCCAGTTGGCGTAGTGGCCCACCATGAACTCCTCCGCCCCCCGTGAAGGCTGATCCCGGTAAACCCATTCGGCGGTTGGGTCGAGTTGGTAGACCCCTCCCTGGACTCGAACACTACCCTTCCACCCCAAAGCCCGCCGCAGTCGCATGACGGTTGCCCACAGGGCCTTGCGGTTTTGAGGTTGATCCTCCCCGTAAAGCTGGTCGATAAGGTGTTCCACCCCGGCACTTCCACCATGCTCCAGCAGGAACACCAGCAACTCGCCTGGCCGACCCGTTGGGCTTATTGGCACCGGACGGCCATTCACCTTGACCTCGAGCGAGCCGAAGGGGTTGACTTCTATCCAGTGTTTTTGCCGCACCGTTTGCTCGGGCAAAGCGAGGTAGGCCCGTAACTCAGGGAAACAGTGGACTTCCTCCCGCACCCAGAGGTTAGTGGGATCAAGCCCATCCAGGAGGGTCCGGGCGGCTTCCAGTGCTCTGCTGCGGTGATGCAAGGCCGCCTGCACCATCGTTCGTACAATCTTGCCCCGCTCACCCACCTCAACCGCCTGGCTTAAAGATTCCTCGGCCCCAACGGCGTCTCCCAGCATCAGCCGCGTCGCGGCGATATCGGCGTTGAGCCAGCTCTTCGCTGGAGAGGTGTCGAGTTCACGGGCCAGCGTGAGCTGGGCCAGGGCTTCCTCAAGGTGGCCCAGTAGGCGAAGGGTGTGGCCGTAGCCCCATAGGGCTTGCTGTCGGTCGTCCCGGTCGCAGGCAACCCGTATGGCCTCCTGGTAACTTTCCAAGGCCCGCTCCCACTCCCCAAAAGAGCGGCGGACGGCTCCCAGGCCACACAGGGCTCGCGCCCGGAATTCCCGCGCCACCGCCTTGCGGCTGAGCCGAGCGGCCTCGAGCAGGTGCTGCTCAGCCTCCTCCGGACGGTCCTTGATGAGTGCCATTCCCAGACTGTGGCGTGCCCAGGCCAGGTAATAGGGGTCGTCGCGCAGATAAGCCAGGGCCTCAGCCCACACCACCCGCGCCACGGAGCACTGGCCCGAGAGGTAGAGCAACCCGCCCTCGTCGACGAGGCTGCGGCCCAGCGCTGCCCCCTTTAAATCTCCCCGCGCATTCACGAACACCTCGTGCCACTCGGCCCGCCCCAGGCGAAACAGCACCTCCCCTTTGGTGCGCCAGTAGAGCCCCCGTTCGAACGGGGTGTGCTCCTCGAGGGCGGGCGAACCCTGTGCCACGCCCAGGGCCTCGAGTTGCTCCAGCGCCTCCAGGTAGCGGCCTTCCCGCAGAAGGGCCCAGGCCCGGTACGTTCCCAGGACAGGGGAAATTGGTATCGTCAGCGCGTCGAGGTAGACCAGCAGCGCCGCAGATCGACGAGAACGGCACAAAACCGCGGCGTACAGCCGTTGGAGAGAAACTTCTTGGCGCAACCAGCCTTCGGGAAGCAGGCCGAACAGGTCTGCCACCTGCTCAGCCTGCTGGTGGGTAGAAGCCTGATGCACTAGGCTTTCCAGCAAGCGCACCGCCGGGGCCATCCGGTCCGCTTCTACCAGGGCCGTGAGGCTTACTCGAGCATCATCAACCGCGATTTTCCCCACTCCAAAGTTATTTTACAAGCATGTTCGCAGAATCCCACGCGCTTCATCGGGGTGGACCGGGGTCAACGTCATCTGGCGGTGGCGGTCACGCCGGAGGGCCGCTCACTCTATTTGAGCTTCGGCTGGATTCGCCACATTCGCAGGCACTACGCCGCCAAGCGACGCAGGCTGCAGAAGGCGGGGAAGCACAAGACCGTCAAGCGCCTGGAGCAAAAAGAACAGCGCATCATCCGGCACACCAACCACATCCTCAGCAAGAAGCTGGTGGCCTTCGCCAAGGAGCATGGCTGCGGGATACGGATGGAAGATCTCACGGGCATCCGCCAGAGCCCGCAGCGCAAGGCTACCAAGTCTCAGGCCGACCACAACCGCGACTTCTGGCCCTACTACGACCTTGAGACCAAGACGGCGTACAAGGCCCTCTCGGCAGGAATCAAGTTCGAGAAGGTGCCTGCCGCCTACACCTCCCAGACGTGCTGCAAGTGCGGGGCCATCGGGGTAAGGAATCGGCACAGCTTCAGATGCGAGAGATGCGGATACCGGGGACACGCCGACCACAACGCTGGACGCAATCTAGCGAACTGGTTGGGGTTGTCCTGCCCCTGGGTGAACAGGCCCGTCAGGGCTCTGTCCCAACAGGGGATCGTCCCTGTGGCTCTTCAGGCTCCGCAGGGCGGGGTGCATGGCACACCCTGGGGATATCCCAACGGGAATCTACCCCCAAGCTCGGTACGCCCAATGCAACGCGCAAGCCGGGTTGCCGAGGGCTAGAACGAGAATCCCACGCGCTTCAGCCGTGGGAGTGTCAAAAACCTTAGGGGAGGCCGTGTGCCTCCCCATGCCCGATACCCTCTAGCCACCGGTACCGATCTTGGGGTCATCGCCATCGGCAATCACTTGGGAGTGGCTTCCTACCAGCTGGACCGGGGTTGGCAGCGAGCCCACCGACAGGAGCAGCACCAGAAGGAAACCCAGACCTCCTTTCACGAGAAGAGAGCGCTTAATGCCGAGATTGCCGACCATTCGGGTGAGGTATTTGTCTCTCACGCCACACAGGGTCGGGGCAAGGCGCGCATGATCTTTGCGCGGTGCTCAAGGATAGCCAACTTCACCTGCGCCGCCAGCGCGAACCTCAAGCAAGGACGAAAATACCCGGGGTTCGCGCAAACCGAATTCGGCCCTTCAGGACGTCATAAACCCGGTAAGCCTATTGAGGCTAATACCGCGTTGCAGTGGGCAATTAAGCCCACTGAGGATTGAAACGCGGCTCCTGTACTGGCCCTGCTCAACCGTGTCCTCCATGCCCCACCCCCTTCAGGCCTGGGCATTACCGATTACCGCCTGCGCGCCGAGTTCCGCGACGTGGACATCATCCAGCAGCGCATCGAGACCATCGTCAAGGCGGTGGGGCGGCCCATCCTCACCGGCGACGAGGGCCGCGAGCTAATCGGCTACGAGCCCAGGGGGGATGACGAAGTGCTGGTACCGGCGAGGGCGCTGAGCGGCCTCGAGGGCCCGGCCACCCAGCCAAGCCCTGATGGTGGGGACGACCTCGAGGCATGATCGCCTGGCGCGCCCGCCCCACCCGCCGCGTCGAGCACCACATGGCATTGGTCGAGGCGGCGGTGGCCGAGTATGCCGACCGGCTGTGGCAACGCGTCGCGCCCCAGCGCCTGCGCTGGTTGCGCCTGGTGCTGCGCCGGATTCGGCCCGCCCTGGATCGGCTCATCGTTATTCGCACACCCAGCCCGGAAGAGGTTTTACTCGAGCAGCTCATCCGGCAGGCCAGCCTCGAGTTCAACCCCGACCTCTCCACCCTCGCCGACGACCTGGCCGAGTTGGCGCGGAAGATCGCCCTGCAATACGGCTTCCTGCCGAATGACCCCCGTACCCAGACCCTCGAGCGAGAGTTTCGCCGGTTGCTCGAGGGCGACCTCCTGAGCTATTGGCGCACCCTCACCGAACCGAAGGCATTGGCCCGGCGGCTGGCCGAGCTGCGGGGAGAGAACAAAACCACCGCTCAGATTATCCGCCAGGTGCAGCAGGAGTACGGCGCGGCTTACTTCTCGGCTGAGCGCCTGGTCAGAACGCTCTATAACTCGGGGGCCAACCGGGCCCAGCTCGAGGCCCTGCGGGCCGCAGGCTACACCCACAAACGTTGGCTGACGGCGCGGGATAACCGGGTGCGGGTGGCGAAAAAGGGTAGCAGGTTCGACCACCGCCGCATGGACGGGGTGACGGTGCCCATTGAGCAGCCCTTCGTCACCCCGGCAGGCTCGAGGCTGATGTACCCCGGCGACCGCAGCCTGGGCGCTCCGGCGGGGGAGGTGGTGAACTGCCGGTGTACGCTGGTCGGGGTTATGCAAGAAAACGAAAGCGCATCTGCTTCACGCGACAGCTTTGATGTTCCTGCACCGTCTGCCCAGCCCCGAAGCCAAACTTGGATGCCAACAGGTTCCCCTTGGCGGAACTTTCTCCGCTTACCCCGCAAAGGGCTTCTGGGGCTTGATTACGAGGTCTTTAAGCTGGTCGAGGAGGCTGCTGCCATCGCCTCGAGGGTTCACGGCCTTCAGGGATTGCCTCGGGTACCGGTGGTGCAACGGCTACTTGATGCCGATGAACTCGCCCGCTACACCCCGGATCCCAAAACGGGAGACCCGGCATACATTGGGATTGAATCGGGGAAGACCACCCTGCTGGCAATTCTCGAGGAATTTGGCCATATGATTGATCACCAGGCTTTCTACAAAAACCAATACGCAAGTTTGAAAGCCTCGATGGGCGAAGGCCCGCTAGCTCGTTGGTGGAGTGTAATCAACCAAACTACTGCAATACAAGATCTTAGGTCATTGCGGCGAGCGTTTTACACCTACGACGTCGAGGGACAGAAACCGGTGGATCGAAGTTTCGTAGCCTACCTGCTTCGCCCTGACGAAATCTTTGCTCGCAGCTACCGCCAATTTATTGCGGTTTACTCCGGGGATCGTCGGTTACTCCAAGCGGTTGGTTCACGGCAGAACAAACCGGGTTTTGAAATCGGATATACTGTGCAGTGGACAGATGATGAGTTTGAAGCAATCGCGCTCGAACTCGAGCAAGTCTTCAGGAGGCTGGGATGGCTAAGGTAATCGAAAGTAAGCGCGAAAAGCAGGCAGTCGCAGCCCGCCGCCTGAAGCGCTTCCGCAGCATGGGCATCGAGGAGACCGAGGCCCGCATTTACACTGGTTTGGGGAGTGGTGAATACCGGAGCTCCTCCGAAGGCCCGCGCAAGTTCGAGCCACCTACGCCGGAAGAACTGGCCACATACGAAGATTGATTGTGCTATAGTCTAAGTTAGACATCCCCCTCGGGGAACGCCCACCGGGCACCTCGAGGGGGATTTTTCGTTGCGCTTCCGCAGTAGCCAAAGCAGCCAACAATCGAGTAACCCCACGCGCCGCGTCCCGCTGCAACTCCGCCAGGTACGCCCCGGCGTGGTCGTGGTGCGGGCGTCTAACGATACGGTCGTGGACGAATACGGCACGACCATCACCGTCGAGGCGCTGATGCGCGACTGGCTACCCGGCTTCTGGCAACACCGCACCATCAGCCTCCAGCACAACCTGCCCGAGCTGCGCGGCATCCGGGGCAAACCCTTCGTGGGGCGGGCCCTGCGGGTGGACTTCGCGCCTCAGCTCGAGGTGGAGGTCGAGGTGCTCGACCCCGAGACCCGCCGGCTGGTGGAGGAGGGCACGCTCACCGGGGCCAGCCTGGAGTTCGTGCCCCTGGAATCCCGCACTCAGCGCGTAGGAGACCAGGAAAGCGAGGTCTACTACCGGCTCAGCCCGGAACCCGAGCACGCAGGGTTGACCCTCACCGACCTGCCGGCGGTGCCGGGGGCGGACATCCTCGAGGTGCGCAGCGACCTGCCCGCCCCCTGGCAGTTCGCCGTGGTGGACCCGGCGGTGTTCCAGACCCGCAGTTTTTCCGAAGAGGCTTCCCCTCCCCCGGAGATTGTGCGGGTGAAGGGGTTCAAACCGGTGCCGAAGCGGTGGGTAGTGGAAAGGACGTTTGCTTGGATGGGGCGGAGCCGGCGGTTGGGGAAGGATTACGAGTACTATCCCGAGGTGACGGAGGCGTGGTTGTACCTGGGCATTTAATCTTCTTCAGCTCCAGCGCGGCGGTGTAGGGGATGGCCCCCTCCTCGAGGGCCTCCTTCAGGTCATCGGGAAGGTTGAGCAGGGGGAGGCGGGTACGCACGAAGGATTCCCAGCTCAGGCGGCCCAGCGTTTGGAAGGTGTTTTCGACGGCCTGGGCCTCTGAGCTACCTGAGATGTTTCGGGTAACTTTTCCCTTCGCTTCATTCTGCATCCGGTGCAAGAGGCTCACCACCTCTTCCCTGCCCTTGCCGAGCTTCATCTCCAGCAGGGCCAGGATGCTCAGGGTCTCCTCGTAGGGATTGAGGTCCTCGCGCTGGAGGTTTTCCACCAGGGCCAGCTGGCGGGCGGTGGCCTCGTCCACGTCCACCTCCACCACCGGCACCTCCGTCAGTCCCGCCATCTGTGCGGCCCGGTAGCGCCGTTCACCGGCGATGATCTGGTACTGGCCCTCCGCGACGAAGCGCACCAGCAGGGGCTGGAGCACCCCCTGCTCCTTGATGGACTCCTCGAAGTAGCGGCGGGGCTGGTAATGGGGGGCTGAGGGCCGAAAGGGGGACGTGGATTTTGCTCTTGAGCTTTTAGGCCTTCAGCAGCACGGTGCCGAGGACTTCATCGAGGCAGGTCGGGTCGTGAGCCTCTCGGTCTCCGACCTGCTAGAGCGGCGTGCGTTCTCAGAAAGCTCCAGCGGCAACTCGTCCTCTTCAGGGGTTAACTTAGATGCGCACGAGTATACTCATATGACACGTCAAAAGTCGCAACTTTCTGCCTAAAATGGCAGTGTTCTCACTTTATCTCGCCAAGGGCATGAGCACTCCGAACCGTCTCGGTAGAGTTCGAGCCCATTTCACGAGCTTAAGTGGGGTAGCCAGCAAGGGAATCGCCAGGGATTAGACGTTGGATGGTTTTGCAGGCATTGATGACGAGAAAAGCTCACCGATCATGAAACCCTACGTAGCGTTGGACCTCGAGGCCACCTCCCCAGACCCAGAGGAGGCTGAGATCCTGGAGATCGCCACCCAGGACGCGGAAGGCAGGGCCCGCCACTGGTACGTAGCCACCTCAAAACCGCTCAAGGCCGACCACGAAGTTTTCCGGTTCACAGGCATCCCTTTTGATGAGTATGAGCGTGAAAAGGTGCCGCTGGAAAGGGCACTCAAGGAGTTTCTGAACTTCGTAGGAGATCGCCCCCTCCTTGGTCACAACCTGTTGCGTTACGACCAGCCCATCCTAGAGCGGGCACTGAAAGAGGTCAGACTGGACCTCTCTCTCATTACCACAGCCCCTCTAGACACCCTCCGCCTCGCCCACCTGGTCTTCCCTATCCCTTCCCAAGGACTTTCCGGCTACCGATTAGGGGATCTCCACGCCCACTTCACCGATGAAGCACTGAAGGATGCCCATCGGGCTCAGGCCGACGTGGAGGCCACCTGGAGGGTTCTGGCCGGGCTGGTGCTGCAAAAGCTGCCCGACGGGGTGGCCCGGGCCTGGCGGGAGCTCGGGCTTGCCGAGGGCGAGCTGTTCGCGGACACCCCAGGCCAGGTCAAGGAGCTCCTGACCACACCCGCTTTGGTGGAGCCGGTTTTATACGGGGGTCGGCACCTGTCGCATCCCTCCAACCTGGGTCCAGAGCTGCTGCCCACCCGTAGGGAAGCCCAGGATCAGATGTTCAAGGAGGTAGAAGCGGCCTTGCGGGATGGGCGGAGGGTCCTCCTCGAGGCCCCCACCGGCACCGGCAAGACCAAGGGCTATCTCTATCCCGCTTTGCACCGGGGCGAGAGGACCTGGGTGGCCACCCATACCAAGGTGCTCCAGGCCCAGGCTCTGGATGAACTCAAAGATGTGGGCAAAAGAGGTTATGAGGTCAAGGCGGCTTTGGTCAAGAGCCCGCGAGACACCCTATGCCCCGAGGCCCTCTTCGAACTTTTCCTGGACGTCCGAAAGGAAAAGGATGAGGAAGAGGAATTCAGGGCTGCGGTGGGCCTGCTCCTGCACTACGCGGCCTTGGGGGGGCACGACCTCGAGGCCCTCCCCGGTTACTGGCACTTCTCTCGAGGCTTCCGCGAGGTGAGGGACCGGGTAGGCACCAACCCCCGCCGCTGTCGGGTGGACTGCCCCTTTTTCCACACCTGCGCCTTCCAGCGCCAGCTAAATCATCGCAAAGGGGCTCAAATCCTGGTGACCAACCAGGCTTACCTCCTGGCCAGCTTCCTGCGGGAAGAGGAGGAAGAACAGCAAGAGGAGGAAAAAAACCAAGAGAGGCCCCACCTGGTGCTCGACGAGGCCCACCACCTCGAGGACACCGCCACCGAAGCCCTCACCTTCGTCCTGGACCATGAGGAACTCACCCACCGGATCAACCGCCTGGCCCATCCCCAGAAGGACCGGGGCCTTCTCAAGGATGGTCGCCGGCTGACCGAGCTGTCCGAGGAAGAGCAGGACAAGGGTGACGACTCCCCGTTCTGAAGAACGGGGCTTCTCGGTTCTCACGGGACGGCCCATGCCGTACCCATCCCCGAAGGCTCCGTCCGAGCCCTGGCCAGGACATTCAATGCGGCGGCCACATCCCGGTGAAGAGAGGCCCCACAAGCGGGGCAGGTGAACTCCCTGACCCACAAGGGTTTCTTCTCCCGGTGCCCGCACACCGGGCAGTCCTGGCTGGTATGTTTGGGGTCTACCCCCACGACCCGCCTACCAGCTTCTTCCGCTTTGTAGGCGAGGATTTGGAGAAACTGTGCCCACCCCGCGTCCTGCACCCCCTTGGCGGTGCGGGAGCGGGCCAGTCCGAGGATGTTCAGGTCTTCGTGGACGACGGTGCCATAGCGGCTTACCAACCTCCTTGCCAGCTTGTGGTGGAAGTCTTTGCGCTGGTTGGCGATTTTGCGGTGCAGTTTGGCTACCCGCCTTCTGGCCTGTTTACGACGACGGCTACCTCGTTTCTTACGGGCAAGGCTGCGCTGGGCGGTGGCTAGTTTGGCCTGCGCCTTCTGGAAGTACCGAGGGGCCTCGACCATCTCCCCCTCCGAGGTGATGAGGAAGTTCGGGTTGGTGCCCAGGTCTATCCCGATGGCCTCGTGGTTTTCAGGGAGTGGTTGTGGTTCGAACTCGCAGACAAAGACGATATACCAGTGCTCGCCTTCTCGCTTGAGGGTGGCGGTTTTGATGGCTCCTTGGATGGGGCGGTGGAACTTGCACTTGACCGAGCCGATGCCATACAGCAGTACCCGCCCATCCTGCACCTTGACCCCGGTCTGGTTGGCTTGGGGGAAGGTGAAGGAGTCGTAGCGCCCCTGCCCCTTGAAGCGGGGGTAGCCGGGCTTCTCCCCTGCCTTGACCCTACGGAAGAAGCCCTGGAAGGCTTTGTCCACCCGCTCGATGACGTTCTGCAAGACCTGGGAATGAATGTGCTTGTACTCCGGCAGCTCGGCCCGTATCTCCGGCAGGTGGCGCTTCTGCTCGTAGAAGCCCACCGTCTTGCCCGCCTTGCGGTAGGCATCCCTACGCTCCTGCAAGGCCGCGTTGTAGAGCTGGCGGCACAGCGAGAGGGTGCGCTCCAGGTCTTTTTGCTGGGGCTGGGTGGGGTACAGGCGGTACTTAAATGCTTTAAGCATCGTCATCCTGATGCTTGCATTGCAACTCGATGTAGCGCTGAATAGTCTGGGCTGAGATATTCCCGGCGCTGCCCACGTAGAAGGAGGGCGTCCATAAATGACCGCCGCCCACTATACTATGTCCGCCTCCGGCGGACGTGGGGGAGTCCATGTATCCCCGGTTTGAAAACCGGGGGATTATAGCTCCCCCACACCCCCTCGCTTTTCTAAACTGAGCCCGCCCCGGCCCGCCTCCGCCAGCGCCTGGCGTATCGCCTCTTCTTCCAGCACCTCCATGCCTTCCCGATTGAAAAGCTCCTCCAGGGCCTGGGCCACCTCCGCCCTGGGCAGCTTGTAAAAGGAGCGCAGGGTGTAGAAAGCCTCCGCCACTACCAGGGGGTGAACCCGCAGGGTGTATTTCCCCGCTTCGGCCTCCCGGAAGACCTCGAGGGCTTTCTGGGCCAGCTCAGGGGGTTCACCGGTCAGAAGGCGCAGGACGAGACTGGTGTCCAGCCAGAAGCGCCCTACTTCTCCCGCGCCCACGCGCCCTCCCGCACTCGCCGCTCTTCCGCTTCGCCGGGAAAGGGAACCTCGCTCTTGAGGCGGCCCCGCAGGGCCTCGAGGGGTACCTTGCGCCAGGGTTTGAGCAGCACCTCTGCGCCCCGGATTTCAAACACCACTTCCTCCCCTAGCCCAAGACCCAGGACTTCCCGCACTCGCTTGGGTAGAGTGATCTGGCCTTTACTGCTAATCCGGCTCTTTACCATAGCCATGCTCACTTTACATCATCCGATTTGACCAAAGCGCGCCGTAATGCTCAAAGCGGGGATATCCGTACCTGGGATCGTGCAGCACCGCACTGGAGTTCCCCTGGGACGTTTAGGGCGGGCCATCCGATATGTCTATATGGATTAACACATTTTGCTCCACCGTGACCCTCAGAAGCCCCCTCGAGGGAGCGAGGGGCAGAGCTTTCCGTGGGGAGGAGGTTGGTCTCAGTCTCCGTCGCCCCCGAGGGCAGAGCGTTCCTCGGGGCTCAGGCCGTAGAGCCTGAAGGCGGCTCGGTTACAGGCTTGCAGGTCTCGCCGGAGGGCGGCCTGGGCCAGCTCCCGGCGCAGCGCTTCGGGCACCTCCGCCCAGCGCGGAAGGCGGATGCGGCGCAGGTACTGCGCCTGGAAGCGCAGGAAGCCACCCCGCATTTTCGTCGAATAGCTGGCCACGAACAGGCGACCGAGCGCAGACAGCAGCACGGCTTGCAAAGCCCGCAGGTCCCAGTCGTCCGAGACGACGTAATAGAGGTTGTGGTGGGGATACAGCCTGCCTTCCTCGAAGACGACGTGGGCCTCACCCTTGATGTCCGGGATCAGGAGCTTGGGCCTCGAGGCCAGCGCCGGGGTGATGCGGTCGAGCGTGCGATACCAGCTGGCCGGGGCTTTCCGTGCGCACTGACGCCGGGCGATCCGCTCTCGGCGGGCCTCGAGGTATTGCCGCAGGCGCGGATACTCCTCGAGATCGACCAACCTGCCCGACTCGGTGAAGGGGTTAACCACCCCTAGGCCTTGCCACCTGACCTCGCCGGAGGCGACGTCTTTCGTCGTCGCCAGCGGCAGCTTCCGGAGAAACACGGGCGGCAGGGGGCAGGTCAGGGGTCATCGTGGCGCGGTCCTCGGTCAGTCCTCCGCCAGCTCCTCCAGCCGCTCGCGCAGCCGGGCCACCTCCGAGCGCAGCCCGCCCAGCCCCAGCAGCACCACCCCGGCCAGGCCGCCCAGGCTGAGCTGGGCCAGCGCGTTCTGGCGCAGCGTGGCCAGGGCCTCCTGGCGGGGCAGCGAGCCCTCGGGCAGGGCCCGGGCCACCGGGGTGAGGTATCGGGCCGGTTGCAGCAGGGGGGGCAGGGCCAGCAGGGCCAGCCCCAGGGCCAGACCTCCCAACGCCTTCAGCAGCAGCGCTTCGATCCTGGCCATGCTCACCTCCCCGCGTGGGGGTCGAGTTCGACCGGCAGCTTGTAGGGGGTTTTGAAGTCGTCGAAGCGCTCCCGCTGAGGATCGAAGCCGGGGAAGTTGAAGCCCTCGGGCATCATCTCCACCACCCAGTCCGCCGGGCGGTAGCCCTCGCACACCAGCCGGTCCCCCTCCATGCGCAGGGCGATGGGGTCTTTGGGGTAGATGCGCACCCAGCGCCCGTAGAGGGGGTGCCACCTGGCCCGCCAGGAAGCGTAGATCACGATCTTCAGCGGGGCGTCGGCGGGGGCGATGGCAGCGACCCCGGAGAGTATAGAGGCGTACTCCGCGGCGGCAGTGTACTTGCCGTTGGTGTACTCGATGAAGGCGGGATCGCCTACCTCCCCCTCGTAGCCGTAGTACAGCGCGGGGGGGCTGGCGGGGGCCACCGG
>NZ_QWLA01000024.1 GCF_003574095.1 Calidithermus roseus | reverse complement strand
GCCCCCCGACCTCTCCCCCGAGGTCTTCCGCATCGCCAAGGGGCTGCGCTGCCCGGTGTGTCAGGGGGAGTCGGCGAGTGAGTCCAACTCCGGGGTAGCGCAGGAGATGCGCCGCCTGATCGCCGAGCAACTGGCCCAGGGCAAGAGCGAGGCCGAGATTCGCCAGTTCTTCGTCGAGCGCTACGGCCCCTGGATCCTCTACGAGCCCCCCAAGCAGGGCCTTACCCTGTGGGTCTGGCTCTCCCCACTCATCGGGCTGGCCCTGCTGGCCTATGGCCTGTGGCGCTATCTGGCCGCCACCCGCGCCAGGGCCGCGCAGCGCGACGTCTCCGAGGAAGAGATCGCCCGCCTCGAGGCCGAGCTCCTGCCGCCCGACACCCAACACCCAACGCCATGATATTTGCCTACCTCTTCACCGCCCTGCTCACGCTGGCCGCCCTGGCCTACATCCTGCGGCCCCTGCTCAAACCCTCCCAGCCCTTCCCCCAGAGCCCGCGCCCCCAGGAGTTGCGCGCCGAAGTCGAGCTACTGAAGAACCAGGCCCGCGAGGCTGAAGGAGAAGAGCGCAAGCGGCTGCTGGCGCAGGCGGTACGGCTCGAGCGTGAACTGGCCGATCTGGGCCAGCAGGCTCCCGCCCCACGCACGCTCTCCCCGGCCACGCTGGCGCTGGTGACGGTGAGCCTGCTAGTGGTGGGGGTGGGGCTTTGGCGCTTCACCGTGCCCCGCCTGCCGGGTGAGACCATCATCACCAGCCGGGCCGAGGCCGCTCGGCTGCGCGAGTTGGAGTCCAAAGCCCGCCAGAACAACCGCCCCGAGGACTGGCTGGCCTACGCCAACCAGGCCTGGGACGTGCAGGACTTCGAGCGGGCCAGCCAGGGTTACCTGCAGGTCGTCAAGCTCGAGCCCAAAAATGTGCTGGCCCTGCGCCGCCTGGGCATCCTGCTCTTCTTTGCCGGGCGCGGCGAACAGGCCCTGCCGCTGCTCGAACTCGCCACCCGTGCCGACCCCTCCGAACCAGAGGGCTGGCTCTTCCTGGGCAACATCTATTTCCAAGCAGGTCGTTCCCAGGACGCCATCGACGCCTGGGAGCGCTACAAGGCCGCCGGGGGCTCGTCGCCCCAGGTGGACAACCTGATCCAGACGGCCAGGCAGCAGCTACAGGCCCGTTCGTCGGGCCAGAGGGTCTACCTGCAAAAATGCGCGGCCTGCCACGGGGCCCAGGCCCAGGGCGAAAGCGGCCCCGCACTCAGAGGCAACCCCATCAGCAAAGTCCCCCAGGCCGTGACCGAAGTGGTCACCAAAGGGCGCGGCAGCATGCCTGCTGTTCCGCTGAGGGCAGAAGAACTCGAGGCACTGCTAGATTACCTGAAAACGTTATAGGGTACAGGGTGACGGGGATGAAGCTCGAGCGACGCGACCTCATCTGGATTATCCCCAGCGCCATCGCTGCCGGGTTTTTCGGCTGGCTGGGCTGGCGCACCGTCTACATCCAGTTCTTCAAAAGCGGGGTTTCGGAGCCGGTGTGGAAGGACGGGCCCAGGGTGCACGTGGCGGAGGCGAGCGAGCTAAGGCGACCCTGGGCCTTCAAGTACTTCGAATATCCCGTCCGGATCGGCTCGGCAGAACGCAGGCTACGGGCGGTGGCCTTCCGGCTGCCCCAGCCGGCGGTAGGGGGCCTCGAGCTGGAGGGCGCTTACTTCCTGGCCCTCTCGCGCATCTGCACGCACCAGGGCTGCACGGTCAACTTCGTGGACAACCCTGAGCTGGGCGCCATCGCCTACAACTTCCGCACCGACCACCCCTTCCTGGGCTGCCCCTGCCACTTCGGCGCTTTCGAGCCCTTGCAGGCGGGGCGAGCCGTATACGGTCCGCCGCGCTTCCCCTTGCCGAGGCTGCGGCTGGAGGCCGAGGATGGGGCGATCTACGCCACGGGGCATGAAACCCCGCTGCGACCCCTCGAGCAGGGGTAGCGATTAAGTACCCCAGATGAGGGAAGATCAAGCGGAAGGCGCTTAGTCATCGGCGAAAAGGGGTATTGGGGAACGGTTCGTGAATCGCCCCTAGGTCTGGCGCTCCGCGTTCGACGTTTGACCCTTGAGGACCTCCACCCGCACGAAGCGGTCCTTGCCTCGCTGGAGCACCAGGGGTTGCTCGAGGGCAATCTGGGCGTTGGGATCGGCCACTACCTCACCGTCGATGCGCAGGCCCCTGTTCTGGATCATGCGCTTGGCCTCACCGTTGGAGGCGGTGAGGCCGGCTAGGGTGAACAGCCGTGCGACGGGGATGGCCCCGCCGCTGAGTTCAGCAGGGGGGATCGCGACGGTGGGAATGTCCTCTGGGATGAGGTTTCTGGCGACCTGGTAGTAACGCTCCTCGGCCTGGCGGATCACCTCCACGCTGCCCGCATCGCGGTCGTGCCCGGCGGCCTCGAGGCTGTACCCCAACCCCTCGTAGAAGGCCCGGTCCAGCCGCGGTGGGATCAGGCTCTGAGCGTAGGCCCCGGTGAGCAGGCGGGCCAGTACCCGGTGCGCCCCGACCATGCCGCCTTTCTCGAGCACCCCTTTGATCTCCTCGGGCTCCAAGTCGGTGCACAGCTCGAAATAGCGCGGCAGCAGCGGGTCTATGACCTGCATCAGCTTCTTGAAGATCACGGCGGGCTCCTCGTTGATGCCGATGTAGTTGTCGTAGCTCTTGGACATCTTGCGCCCGTCGGAGCCCTCCAGGAGCGGCATGATGAAGGCCACTTGCTCTGGCAGGCCATAGGCCCGCTGGACCTCGCGGCCTACGAGCAGGTTGAACTTCTGGTCGGTGCCGCCCATCTCCACGTCGGCTTCGATGGGCACCGAGTCGTAGCCCTGGGCGAAGGGGTAGAGGAACTCGTGGATGGAGATGGGGACGCCCGAGGTGTAGCGGTTCTTGAAGTCCTCGCGCTCGAGCATCTGCGCCACGGTGAGCTGCGAGGCCAGCTTGATAACTTCCTTGAAGCCCAGGTTCTCCAGCCACTCCGAGTTGTACCGCAGCTCGAAGCGCTGCGGGTCCTGGAGCAGGATCTTAGAGACCTGCTCCACGTAGCTCCTGGCGTTGGCGCGGGTCTCTTCGAGCGTCAGCGGCGGGCGGGTGGCGCTGCGCCCTGAGGGATCGCCGATCATGGCGGTGAAATCGCCGATGATGATGACCACCTTGTGCCCGAACTCCTGGAACTGGCGCATCTTGCGCAAGACCACGGCGTGCCCGATGTGGATGTCCGGGCGGGTGGGGTCTAAGCCGAGCTTGATGGTGAGCCTGCGTCCCGACTCGAGCTTCTTGCGCAGGTCCTCCTCGGGGATGATCTCCACCGCTCCCCGTTTGAGTGAGTTAAGGGTTTCCTCAACCGTCATGGGCACAAGTATAACCGCCAGGAAAGCCCCTTCCGCCCGTATACTGAGGCCGTGCTGCGTCTCGTGTTGGTGTTGGCGTTGCTGGGGGCGGCCCTGGCCTACTATGCCGAGCAGGTGGGCCTGGCGGTGGGCTATCCCCCCTTCATACCGATGGTGTACTGGAAGTACAGCGGCGAGCACAAATACGACCTGCGGGTAACCGGGGTAAATGCCGCGGTCAAGGTCAAGGTGGACGGGCAACTCAACGACGGCTCGCTCGAGGTAATCATCGCCCAGAATGGCCGGCAGATCGGGCAATCCCGGCGCTATAAGGGTCGCTTCAGCGATATCGCCTTGTTTTATGTCAACCCCGGCCTGTACACCGTGCGCTTCAAGCTGCAAGATGCCAGGGGCTATGCCCGCTTGGACTGGGTGAGCACCCGCTTCGAGTACTGAATGGCCAATTCATCCCACACGCATCGCATGGGGTATGCGCAGCCTCGCCCTGATTGGTAAAACCCCCATCCATGTGCTAGACTTGTGAACGGTTTGCCTGGAGCGCATATGTTCAGCGTGGCCGGGCAGTCTTGATTCAGGAGAAACATGGCACAGAAGAAAAGCACCCGCAACCCTTCCGCGATGAAGCGGCACCGCCAGTCCCTCAAGCGGCGTGCCCTCAACCGCTCCAAGAAGGCCACCATCAAGACCGTGACCAAGAAGGCCCTGGCCCTGGCCCAGGCTGGCAACGCTGAAGAGGCCATCGAGACCATGCGCTACGCCGAAAGCCTCATCGATAAGGCTGCCAAGGGCTCTACCCTGCATAAGCGGGCCGCCGCACGCAAGAAGTCTCGCCTGATGGCCGGCGTCAACAAGCTGCTGGCCGCCGCTAAGGCTTGAAGGAGTACACCATGGGCAAGGGCGATCGTCGTACCCGTAGGGGCAAAATCTGGCGCGGTACCTTTGGCAAGTACCGTCCCCGCTCCAAGAAATAATCCCCAATCCCCGAGGC
The DNA here is from genome assembly GCF_003574095.1 of Calidithermus roseus. Taxonomy (GTDB): domain Bacteria; phylum Deinococcota; class Deinococci; order Deinococcales; family Thermaceae; genus Calidithermus; species Calidithermus roseus. The sequence goes on along the minus strand of NZ_QWLA01000024.1, from coordinate 39,049 downwards.
CTATACCTCTGCCCTCGAGCCCAGCGCTCGAGGGCTCTTCGTCTTGGCGTTCAAGCGGGCGAGGTAATCCGGCTTTCCGCTTCCAGCTCCCACAGCAGGTCGCGCAGCAGCCAGCCCCGGCCAGGGGGCTGAATCTCGCCCGAGAGCAGCGCTGTGATCAGGTAGCGGCGCACCGCGCTGAGCTCGAGGCCCCCGCTTTGGATGATCTCGCCCACGTTGCGGGTACCGTCGAGGGCCACGGTGATCCTGTCCTCGAGGCGGGTGAGGCTGCCAGCCTGGGTGCGGCGGGCGGAGGGATGTCGGATGCGCAGGGCAAACCAGGCGTACTTGCGCAGCGGCACCAGGTCCCCCTCGTGCAGGCCGCGCCAGGCCCGCTCGGCGGCCACGATCAAGGGCACTCCCCAGGCCTTGGCCGCCGCCCTGACGCTCTTTCCACCGACCAGAACCGTGAAGGGCTCGACCGGGCGCGGGCTCTCCACCACCCGGCTGGGTGAGTCGAGCAGGCGGTGAAAGCGGCTCCACTCGTCGTTGAGGCGGGCCCACTCGCCCATGAGGGTCTTGAAACCCATCAAGGGCGCGCCCGTCTGGAGTTCGTTGACGAACTCAAAATGGCCCTCGTGGGCATAGAGGGGAAAGGTGCTGATGGCCTCGAGGCCCTCCCAGTCCCAGATTCCCCCGCCCACCACTTCCCCCCCCACGAAGCGCAGGGTCAGCGGCAATTCGCCCACTTTGAGCTCCAGGCGTCCGGTACGGCGCCCGTCATGGAGCAACTCCATGACGTCGGCGATGGGGATGGTGCTCAGATCTCCTTCCACGTATACCCTGCTCCCGGCCCTAGAATAAGGGTTCGACCGCCCCGACCGGCGTACTCCGCCAGGGCTTGCCGCACCGGGACCTCCGTCCCAGGCCGGACGACTGCCGCCACCGTCGGTCCCGCGCCTCCCACGAAGGCCGCCAGGGCTCCGGCGGTATAGGCCGCCTCGAGCGCCGCCTCCAGGCCCGGCATCAGGTGGGCGCGGTAGGGCTGGTGCAGGCGGTCTTTAGCCGCTTCGCGCAGCACCTCGAGCCTCCCACTGGCCAGTGCAGCCGGCCACAGCGCGCTGCGGGCGAGGTTGAAGACCGCATCCTGCAAGGAATAATGCCGGGGCAGCGCGGCCCGCGCCAGCGGGGTAGGCACCTCGTAAGTCGGGATCGCCAGCACGAAGCGCACCTCGGGCACGGGTAGGGGGATGGCGATGGGGGGGTCGGCCAGGGCCGCCACGAAGCCGCCGTAGATGGCCGGGGCCACGTTGTCGGGGTGGCCCTCGATGTGGGCGGTGACGGCAAAAACCCCGTCCCTGCCCAGCTTCCCCCCGCTCATGCAGTCGGCGATGGCGGCACCCGCGACCAGGGCCGCCGAGCTGCTGCCCATGCCCCGCGCCAGTGGAATGGGGTTGTTGGCCCACAAGGCGACCGGCGGAGCGACCTGGCCCAGCTCGGCCCAGGCTGCACGGTAGCCCTGGTGGACGAGGTTGTCGGGGGTGGGGGGCACCTGCCCCTCCCCCGTGTAGACGAAGCGATCGCACTCCGCCGGCTGGGCGCGGACCTCGAGGTAGGTGTCCACGGCCACCCCTAAAGCATCGAAGCCCGAACCCAGGTTGGCCAGGGTCGCCGGAACCAGGACCTCAAACACGCCCGTAATCATACCCAAAAGCCGCGTCGGGGCCATGCTACACTGTGGCCTAGCTTTCAGGCTCGCAGTGATCGCCTCGCCGGATGGAGCGATGGCTGTTGTGCAGTGCAGACTTCTCGGGGGTAGATGTTGATGGAAACGGCTTCACGCGGACTTCTCGACACCGTCAGCCCTGCCCTGCTGGCTTATCTATTTGGTTTTCTTCCACAAAACGACCCTCTCACCGAATGGGTTCCCGGCGAGTTGCTGACCCCGGAGTTCGTCCAGCGGCTCAGGGAGTCGCAGTTCACCGGCTTTGCCCTGGCCAAGCTGCCCAGAGGTCACGGCCTGCTGGTGTTTTACAAAGGACGCCTGCTCGAGGCCTGGCGACAGGACCTGCAAGGCTACGAAGCGGGCACCACCGCCTACCGCCACCTCATCGCCGAACTCTCCAAAGGCGGGCTCTCGCTGTACAAGCTGCGCCTGGAGGACGTTCCCTGCCTGCTGGCCCTGACCCAGGGCTCCCCGCGCTTTCTGGCCGCCATCCCGCGCTCGCTGCAACTGGAGACCCTGCTGGACTCGTTGCGCCAGGAGCACTTCACCGGGGTGCTGGTCGTGGAGGACGGCAGTGCCGGGAGGGCCTGGTACTTCTACCGCGGGCAGCCAGTGTTCTCCCCCGAGTTGCCGCGCGAGCTGCGCGAGGGCCGGGTCCACTTGTTGCAGTCCCCGAACAAGGCCCCACCGGACCTCTTCGAGGTCTTACAGCGCGAAGAGGAAGAACTTCGCCGCCAGCAGAGCAACCGCATGTGGGAGTCGGTGGAGCAGGTGCTGCGCGAATACATGGGGCGGGGAGCGGCGGGAGCGCTCGAGCGCCTGCGCCGGACCCTCCCCGAGGACGATCCCGAGGAGTTGCGCCAGGGGCTGGTGAAGTGGCTGGGACAGACCCTCGAGCCCGGTGCAGCCAAGCTGTTTGAGCAGCTCATCCAGCGCCCCCGCTGATACAATCGCTTCATGAGAAATCTGACAACTCCAATGTATCTGATGGCCGCGCTGTGGCTGGTCTGGGCCGCGGGGGTACTGAGCAGCGAGTTCGTGCGCAGCGCCGCGGTCACCCTGGCCGATTTCCTGGGGGTGACGATGCTGTGGAGCCTGGCCAGCCGCTCGCCTGCAGTAGTGCGCCTTCCCCTGGCCGGCCTGGCCGTGGGGCTGGTGCTGCTGGGGGTGGGGGATTCCTCGCTCGCGCTGACCAAGCTGGGTCCCAACCTTGGAGGGCCGGAAGCCGTGCGGGAGGGGATCTACCTGCTGAGTGCCCTGCTGGTGCTGGCGATGGGCGCCCTGCTGCCCTGGGCCATGGAACGCAACGGGCTCTACCCCACGGGCAACGCTCTGCGCTTCACCCTCATCGCAGTGATCTCGGCGGTCTTGCTGGTGGTCTTCGTCCAGGCTTTCCGCAGCTTGAGCGCCCTCAGCATGGTCTACCAGGGGGTGGTGTTCTTCCTGACCATGATCTACATCCAGCAGGCCGCCGTGCTGGCCGGGGGTCGCATCGCCCGCAGCCTCAGCGCGCTGAGCCTGGCGCTGGTGCTCGTCAGCCTGGCGCGGGTGGTCTCGGTGCTGGGGGGTCCGGCCCGGTGGACCACGGTGCTGTACGACCTGTTCTGGCTCGGCGGGATCAGCCTGCTGGTGTGGACGGCCTCCAGGGTGGCGATCCCCGCCCAAAAGCCCGGCCTGAAGGCTACCTCCACTCCCAGAAAGCCCTGACCTCGCCCCGCTCGAGCGCGGCCCTGGCCTGAGGTAGTTCCTCGGCCAGGTCGTGGGCCAGCAAACCCACCTGGCCCCGGCGGTCCCCGCTGAGGCCGTGCAGGTACACCCCCAGCCGCGCCGCGTCCCACGGCTCCAGGCCCGCCGCCAGCAGGGCGGCGATCACCCCGGAGAGCACGTCGCCCATCCCGCCGCTGGCCATGGCCGGGTTGCCGGTGGTGCCTACCGCCAGTTCGACCCCGCTCCCCCTCTGCCGCGCCAGGACCGTTGGCCCGCCCTTGAGCACCACCGTCACCCCCGCGAAGCGTTCAGCCAGCGTGCGGGCAGCCTCGAGCGGGCTCGCTGCGATGGAAGCGGCCTCACTTCCCAGCAACCGCGCCGCCTCGCCGGGGTGGGGGGTGATCACGGCAGGCGTGCCGGCTCGAGCGTACGACTCCACGATCCCCGGCTGCAAAGCGTCGGCGTCCAGGACGGTGGGTATTCGGCGCGAGAGCACGGCCTGCGCCGCTGGCTCGGCCTGCGGCCCCGCGCCCATCCCAACCGCGGCGGCTTCGGCCCTGACGTGGCTCAGACCCTCGGGCGACCAGTGCTCCTGCGGATAGCGGACGGACTCCAGCGGCAGGTGGAGCTCGAGCCCGGCGGGATAGGCCACGCTCACCAGCCCTGCTCCCGCCCGGTGTGCCCCCAGCGCGGCCAGCGCCGGGGCTCCGGTGTAGTTGGCGTAACCCCCGGCGATCAGCACCCGGCCCACGCTGCCCTTGTGGGCATCGCCCGAGCGGCGAGGCAAGAGGGCCGCCATCGCCTGGGGAGTGAGGAGTTCGGGGAGGTCGGGCTGGAAGAGGGAGCGCTCCGGCATCCCGATCCCCGCCAGCACGATGCGCCCGCAAGCCTCCCGCCAGGGATAGAATAGGTGCTCACTCTTGAGGGCGGCCAGGACCAGCGTGCTGTGAGCCCGGACGTGAGGCTCAAAGGGCAGGCCCGAGGGCAGATCCACCGCGACCACGGGGCACGACGAGGCGTTGATCCGACCCACCAACTCGGCCCAGGAGCCCTCGAGGCGGCGGTTCAGGCCCGTGCCGAAGAGGGCATCCACGATGACCTCGCCCGGCTGCGGCTGCCACTGCTCGAGCGGGCGAGGCTCCAGAGCGTGAGCCTGCAAGGCCCGCTGCATCTGGGCTGCGTCGCCGGAGTGGCCTTCCGCCGCAAAGACCCGCACCCTGGCCCCCGCCAGCATCAGGTGTCGCGCCGCCACCAGCCCGTCGCCCCCGTTGTTGCCTCTGCCACACAGCACGGCCACCGGCCTTCCGGGGAAGCGCTCCAGCACCCACTCGGCCACGGCCCTGCCCGCCGCTTCCATCAGCAGCAGGCTAGGAAAACCAAGCCCAACAGCCGTGGCGTCGGCCTGGCGCATGCGTTGGGAAGTGAACAGCCGCATCGTAGCCACGGCTGAATTCTATCGGTGTAATTTGAGGACCGTGCTGGCTTTGCGGGAACTGCGCAAGAGCTATCCGGGCTTCAGCCTCGAGCTCTCCCTGACCCTGCCCAAGGGGCAGACCCTGGCCCTGCTAGGCCCTTCGGGTTCGGGCAAGAGCACCGTGCTGCGGCTGATCGCCGGTCTCGAGTACCCCGACTCCGGCTCCATCCGCATGGAGGGGCGGGAGTTGCTGGCCCTGCCCCCGGAAAAACGCCGGGTGGGGATGCTGTTTCAGGATTTTGCCCTCTTCCCTCACCTCAGCGTCTACGAGAACATCGCTTTCGGACTGCGCGAGGCGAGCTGGCCCAAAGAGCGGCTGGAGCAACGGGTCCGGGCCTTGCTCGAGCAGACTCACCTCACCCCTCAGGCTCACAAGCTGCCCCACCTGCTCTCCGGCGGCGAGCGGCAGCGGGTCGCACTGGCGCGGGCCATGGCCCCCAACCCTGACCTGCTCCTGCTGGATGAGCCGCTGGGCGCGCTGGACCGCAGGCTGCGCGAGGCGCTCGTCCTCGAGCTGCGGGAGTTGCTCTCGGGCGACGGTCCCACCGCCATCGTGGTCACCCACGACCAGCAAGAAGCCTTCCTACTGGCCGACCAGGTCGCGGTGATGCGGGAAGGTCGCCTGGCACAGCTTGGCTCTCCCGAAACCCTCTACCACCATCCCGCCGACCCCTGGGTAGCGCGCTTCCTGGGTCATCGCAACCTGCTTTCGCCCGAAGAGTCGTCCCAGCTGGGACTGCCCCGCAAAGCCCATCTGATCCCCTCGGCAGCGCTGGAGCTGGGTCGGGGCCCACAGGCGCGGGTGCTCGAGCGGCTGTTCATGGGCGAGCGGGTAGGCTACTGGCTGGAGTGGCAGGGGCTGCGCCTGTACCACGAGAGCGGCGAAAGCGCCTGGCAGGAAGGCCAGAGCCTGTCCCTGAGCCTCAACCTCAGCCGACTCATCCCCCTGGAGGGTGCGTGAGCCGTTTTGCCATCCTGCTGGGCGGAAGGCTGGAAATCACCCCCCGCCTGCGCCGGGAGCTCGAGCGTGGCGAGGGCTTGCGGGTCATCGCCGCCGATGGCGGGATGGTCCATGCCCGGGCGCTGGGGCTCCCGGTGGAGCTGTGGGTCGGGGATTTCGACTCCAGCCCCCCCGAGTTGCTGGCTCAGTACCCCGAGGTGCCCCGCGAGGTGTACCCCAGGGAAAAGGACAAGACCGACGGTGAGTTGGCTATCGTAGCGGCGCGCTCGAGGGGAGCGGGGGAATTGCTGTTGCTGGGAGCGCTGGGCGGTCAGAGCGACCACAGCCTGGCCCACCTCACCCTGGCCCTCACCCTGGCCCGCCAGGGGCTCAGAATCGTCCTCAGCAGCGGCCTCGAGGAAGCCCACCCCCTGCTGCCAGGTCGCCACCGCTTCGACTTCCCCCCCTCGACCCCCTTCAGCCTCATCCCCCTGACCGACCTGCATGGGCTGGGCATCCGGGGCGCCCGGTGGGAGCTGGCACAGACTCAGGTCGCGCTAGGCGAGAGTCTGACCCTGTCCAACCAGGTCACGAGCCCCGAGGGTCTGGAGGTCGAACTGGCCCAGGGCTACGGGATTCTGATCGCGCAATTCAAATAAGAAGCACTCTAGCTCTCCTGGCCCAGGCTTTCCCACCCCACGCTTTGCTCCTCGAGGGGGGAAAGCCTTTGCTTTTTGGGCGAGAACTCAGCGAACCACCGCTTGAAGCTGGGCTCGAGCCCTACCAGTACCTTGTGGACCGTCGAGCGTTTGAGCGGAGCGGCCTCGAGTAGCCCCAGGAGCAGCCGATCCTGGTGCTTGCCCACCAACTCAGCGGCCAGGCTGGTGAACTGTCCTTGGAACCAGAGCTGGTCGGAGACTCCCGGCTTCTTGCGCTCGTAGCTGCCGAGCTGGGGGTCGCTGGGGGTCAGGTGGGTCAGGGTGTGGCCCCAGGCTCTGGCCAGCTTGAAGAAGTCGGGGTTGGTTTGCCAGAGGGCCAGCAGCCACAAGTAGTTGGCGAGGAACTCATCCACCCAGCGCACCCGTGTACGCAATCCCCAGGCTACCGCCACCGCATGGGCGTACTCGTGACCTAAGTTGAGGTCGAGGAACTCCTCGAGCTTGCCGGGCAGTCCGTCCTGCTTGGCCGCAGGAAGCAGCACCTCACGCAAACGCCACAGCAGGCGCTCCGGGTAACGAGCCGGAAGGAAGACGAACAGGCCCCCGCTGGGGCTGGTGCGCTGAAAGGCGAAGCCGTAGGGATTACGGGCCCTCGCGTTCCAATCCTCCTGGCCCAGCACCATCAGGTGAATGCTGGGAATCGGGCGATAGCGGCTGAGGGCGGAACGCAGCTCGAGCAAGTAACCCTGCATGGCCCTGGCCCTGAGCACCGATCCCTCCGAGGCTTGGGTGGGGAGATGGGGATGAGGGAGGGCCTGCACAGGGGGAATTGTATACGCCGCATGAGGTCGATAGTCGATAGCCGATAGCCAAGGGCAAAACGCCACACGCACTCTAGCGCGGTTCGAGGTCGGCCTCGAGGGTGTAGTCGTCGGGGTTGAGCATCAGCTTGAGCAGCACCGGACGGCCTAGCATGCCCGAGGTGCTCACCCGCGTGACGAACTGCACCGGCACGTAGACCGTGCGGGTCTTGATGGGCCCGATCCCCATTTCGCCGCTGCTGCACAGCAGGGTCACGGCCTGGGCGTAGGCCCTGGTGTCGCCGGAGCGGCTGGCCCGCCCCGCTTGAGTGATGAGCGAGCGGGCTAAAGCCGAATCCCGCGCGGCGTTGAACTCGCTGAGCTCGAGGACGAAGCTCTCGGAGAGGATGCCCTGGTAGGTCCAGGTCTGGCACGAGGGTACCGTGCTCGAGAGCACCCCCGAGGCCCGGGCGTAGGTGAGGAAAGTCTCCCCCACCGCCACCTTGCTGTACAGGCGGTAGTGGTGTCCCGCGCTGCCCTCACTGAAGTACACCACCCGGCTCCCAGGGGTTTCAAAGCGCCCCAGCGAAACGCCTCCCTGGGCTGCCACAACCGCGAAGGCCGCCGAAATTACCCATAACAAGCGCTTCACGGCAAGGTTGTGCCACGGTGGGGCCCGGCCCTGCACCTATTGCCGGGGCTCGAGTTCAGCGCGAGTAGTTGGGCGCTTCCTTCACCACCACCACGTCGTGGGGGTGGCTTTCGATGAGGCCCGCGCTGGTGATGCGGGCAAAGCGGGTCTGGGTGCGGAAGGCTTCGATGTCAGGGGTGCCGCAGTAGCCCATCGCCGCCCGCAGACCGCCCACGACCTGATAGAGCACGTCCCCCACCGGCCCCTTGTAGGGCACCATGCCTTCGATGCCTTCGGGAACGAGCTTCTTGGCTTCGGTTCTCTCGCCTTTGCCGGAATCCTGGAAGTAGCGGTCGGCGGAACCCTGGCGCATGGCCCCCAAAGAGCCCATGCCCCGGTAGAGCTTGTAGCGCCGCCCCTCCCTGAGCACTTCCTCGCCGGGGGCTTCCTCGGTGCCGGCGAGCATCGAGCCCAGCATCACGCTATGGGCTCCGGCAGCGATGGCCTTGGCCACGTCGCCCGAATACTTGATACCCCCATCGGCGATGACCGGCACGTCCAGGCCCTCCAGACCGCGCACGGCCTCGAGGATCGCCGAGATCTGGGGCACGCCCACCCCGGTCACCACCCGCGTCGTGCAGATCGAGCCGGGGCCGATGCCCACCTTGACCGCGTCGGCTCCGCGCTCGGCCAGGGCCCGGGCCCCCTCCGCCGTGGCCACGTTGCCCGCGATGATCTGAACCCCCTCGCCGTAGCGGCCCTTGAGGCCCTCCAGCGCCAGCAGGATGCCCCGGCTGTGACCGTGGGCGCTGTCGAGCACCAGCACGTCTACCCCGGCCTCGACCAGCGCGGCGGCCCGCTCGTCCAGATCCTTCGCCACCCCGATGGCCGCCCCCACCAGCAGGCGGCCCTGGGCGTCCTTGGCGGCGTGGGGGTACTTCCGGCGCTTGCTGAGGTCCTTGAGCGTCAGCAGGCCCTTGAGCTTGCCCGTGTCATCCACCAGGGGCAGCTTCTCGATCTTGTGTTGGCGCAGCAGTTCCTCCGCCTCCTCGAGCGTGGTGCCGGGAGGGGCGGTGACGAGGCGCTCGAGCGGGGTCATGACCTCACTGACCGGGCGGCGCAGCTCGCGCTCGAAGCGCAGGTCGCGGTTGGTCACCAGCCCCAACAGCTTGCCGAAAAAGTCAACCACCGGCAGGCCACCGATCTTGTACTCGCGCATCAGGCGCTCAGCGTCCTCGAGGGTCGCGGTGGGGGGCAAGGTCACGGGATCGTGAATCATACCCGCCTCGGAGCGCTTGACCTTACGTACCATTGCGGCCTGCTCCTCGATGGGGAGGTTCTTGTGAATGACCCCCAGACCACCCTCGCGGGCCATGGCGACCGCCATCCCTTCCTCGGTAACGGTATCCATCGCCGCCGAGAGCACCGGGATATTGAGCCATAAGCGGCGGGTGAGGCGCGTGCGGGTAGAGACCTCCCTGGGCAGAACCTCGGAGTAGGCTGGGATGAGCAACACGTCGTCGAAGGTCAGGGCTTCTAGGGCGATCTTCTCGATTTTGTTGGCGGGTTCGGGTGTGATCCGCAACATATTCCCAAAAGTATAACAGCAGAATAGATCGTGGCCTACCACCCAGGCCCCTATCGCGACTGGCCGCAGAACTTCGCACCGTCACAAATCGAAAGATAACGAAAATTTTCGTAAGCCAACAAAACCAGCTCCATGTATACTGTGCCCCATGAAAGTACTGATCACGGGAGGAGCAGGCTACATCGGCAGCACCGTCGCCAGCGCCCTGGAGGATAGCGGACACACCCCCGTCATCCTCGACTCTTTAGTCACCGGTCGCCCGGAGTTCATACGGGGCCGGGCCTTCTACCACGGCGACATCGCCGACCGCAGCCTGTTGGAGCGCGTTTTTGACGATCACCCCGACATCCACGCCACCATCCACTGCGCCGCCCTGATCGTCGTGCCCGAATCGGTCGAGCAGCCCTACCTCTACTACCGCGAGAACGTCTGCAAGTCGCTCGAGCTGTTCAAGCACCTCGAGGAACTGGGTTATCCACGAGTGGTCTTCAGCTCCTCGGCTTCCATCTACGATACCGTGCCAGGATTCAAGGTCACCGAGGACTCCCCCTTGAAGCCTGGCTCACCTTATGCCCGTACCAAATACATGATGGAGATGGTGCTGCAAGACCTCACCCGCGCCACCCGTCTGCGGGGAATTGCCCTGCGCTACTTCAATCCCATCGGGGCCGACCCCAAGCTGCGCTCGGGGTTGCAGGTGCGCGATCCATCCCACGTGCTGGGCCGGTTGGTAGACACTGCCTTGGGCAAGCTCCCCTACTTCCAGATCACCGGCACCGACTATCCCACCCGCGACGGTACCGGCATCCGCGACTACATCCACGTCTGGGACCTGGCCATGGCCCACGTCAGGGCCGTCGAGCGCTTCGACGAGGCGCTGGCCAGAACCTCCAACACCTACGAGGTCATCAACCTCGGCAGCGGTCACGGGAACACCGTAAAGGAGCTGGTGGCGGCGTTTGAAAAGGTTTGGGGCTCACCCATCAACAAGCGCGAAGGCCCCCGCCGCCCCGGCGACACGGCGGGAGCTTACGCCAACGCCGATAAAGCCTGGGAACTGTTGGGCTGGAAAACCCAGCTGAGCCTCGAGGACGGCATCCGCAGCGCCCTCGAGTGGGGCAGGAAGCGCAAGGAAGTGCTGGGCTACGCCTAAAAAGGGGCGAACACGGGCCAAGCGGATTTGCCTCCAAAGAAGTTGCTAGAGGAATCGAGGGTCGGGAGTGAATATCCCCCCTTGCCCCCGGTAGAGAAAGGGTGTTCAGCGTATCAGCCACCCGCTTGGCCCTGAAGCTTCCTGAGCGCCTCGCGAGCTTGGCTATAGCTGGGTTTGTAGCGTAGCGCAGCCTGCAAATCGCTGATGGCTGCCGGGGTCTGGCCTATAGCCGCCCGTGCCATGGCCCGCCAGTAGTAGGACTCCTCGTGGTCGCTGACACGGCCCAGCACGTCGCTGGTCAGGGTGATCACGTCCTGGTAGCGGCCTGCGCGGTAGTAGGCCTCGAGCGGATCGAACTGGTACCACAGCATGCGCCAGGGCCAGTTGGATATCGTACCCGTGGGGCGGCCCGGATCGTAAGCGCGGTTGAGGGGCAGCTTCCTCGAGCGGTCGAAAGCCTGCGCCGCCCCCCTGGCATCACCCAGCCGCAGCAGACTGCTCCCCAGGTTGAACCAGGCGAAGGCGTTGGTGGGCCGGGCCTGGGTTTCCTTGCGGGCGAGATCGAGTGATCGCTGCCAGAGGGTGCGGCTATCGAGCCTTTCACCCAGAATCGCCTCGACCCTGGAAGCCCGCTCGGCGGTATAGACCACTAGATAGGCGCGGTTGAAGACCTGCCATAGGCCGTCGAACTCACCGTAACGCAGCGTGACCCTGGGACCGTAGTAGGAGTCGAAGGCGTTGAAGATGCCCCTGGTGTCGTCGTAGCCGACCAGCAAGCGGTAGTGCCCCATGCCCCCGGCGTCCGGGGTAACGAACCAGGTCTCCACGATCACCGGAAAACCCGCCGAGATCAGGCGTTTGAGCAACGCGTAATCCCCCGCCACGCCATGATGAACCCTGTAGCCCTGCTCGCGGGCGTAGGCGGCCATTTCCTCGGGGCTGACGTTCTTATCCTGCTTGTTGGGTTTGAGCACCGGGGCGATTTGGTACTGGGTCTGCCGACTGCCCCAGAAGCTCATGGCCATGCCGATGGTCACAGGGCCACAGTTGTTGAAGCGCTGGTACTCGTGACGCACGCCCTGCAAAAAGGCACCTGGGGGCAACTCGGCAGCCCAGCACAAGCCCATCAGGCTCAGGGAGAAGGCCAGACGCATCACTCAGTCTCCGAACAATTGGTCGAAGGCATCCTTACCGCCCGACTTTCGCGCAGGACGGTAGACGTCGCGCTCGAGCTCGATCCGCCCTTCCCTGAGCAGGGCCTCGAGGGCGCGGGCGAGCTCGAGGCGCGAGAGGCTCTCGCCTTCCTCGTCGAGCCAGCGCTGGATGTCGCCCACACTGGCGAAGCGCAACCGTTCTACCGCACGCAAGACCCAGCCCCGCGCATCCATGATCCCCAGGCTACAGTAGCACCCCCGCGCCATCTCGAGCCGGAGCACATTTACCCTGGTCCGGCTCGCTAAAAAAGTAAAGGCTGCGTGGAGGCGGTGGGCCTATTCAACTGGCGCCGTCTTGTCGCAAAATAGCAGGGTGGACCCCTATCGGGAGTACCAGGACTATGTCGTGGCCCACCGGCTGCGCTCTGAATTGGGGGAACGCATTCCACCTTTGTTTTCCTTATCCGAGTATGCGGCCTTGCGCTTAGAACGCAGTGAACTCCTGCGCAAGCTGGTGGCCCGGCAGGGAGACCCGTCGCTGCTGAACCAGATCGAAGAACTCACCGACGACCTCAACTACGGCTTCTGGTCCAACCCAGGCACCCTCAAGGCCTTTCTGAGCCGCATAGGGCCAGGCGCGCACCCTGTCCTCAACAGCCCGGAAGCCTTCGAGCGGCTATTGTCGCCGACCGAGCGCTCGAGGCTGCCCGAGCCGGGCCTGGCCGGGCGCTACTACCTGGGCTGGTTTCGCCTGCCCAACCTGGTGATGGAGCCCCTGGCCTTCGAGGCAGCATTGCGCGAACAGGAAAGCCTGGGCGAGCGGCTGGGCCTGTTTCTGGACACGTTTAACCAAGTAGTGGGCTAGGGGAAGCGATAAAGTTGGTATTACACAGGCTCTGCCCACCGTCGGCCAGGGCTCGAGGCAAAAGCCCACCGGCTACTTCCCGGTGGGCTTGGCAGCGCTTGGCGCTTACAGGTAAACGTTGATGCCGAACTGCCCGGTCAAGCCAAAACCACCCGAAGTGAAGTTGAACAGCGGGTTCAACTCGACGAACCAGCTCCAGTTGCTAGCCACAAAGCGCTCATAACCCACAGCCCCTTGCAGCAAGAACGCAGCCGTGCCGCCCCCGAAAATCAAGTGAGGACCGCCGCCGAAGTAGACGCTATCGCCCGCGTTGAGGGGATAGAGCACATCGGCTCCCAGCAGCAGGCCAAAGCCACCCCCGCTCGCTCCCAGAGCCCCCCCGGCGCGAAGGTCGAGGGGCCCGAGAAGGCGCTCGAACCCCACGACTCCGGAAAGGCTCAGGCTAAACCCCGGCGTGAAGCTGATGACGGCACCCGTACCGTTGGCGAGCAGGCCAGGTGTGGACACCCCAATCCAGTTGCGCTGGGCCGAAGCCACACTGAAGAGGAGTACAAACATGGCCAGGACAGCGAATTTTCTCATGGCTTTCCTCCTGGGGGCATTCTAATGCTTTATTTCTCTCCTATGTAGTCTTTTAGATTTAGACAGGGCTCATAGTTAGGCTTCGCACCAGCCAGGTGCGATTGAAGGCCCCACTAACCATCGGGAAAAGCCTTGGCCGAGCCTAAAGAAGCCCCGCTGAGCGGGGCTTCGCGCTTTCATTCAGACTTCAGCTACAGGCCCGCGCCCTTCTCGAGGTGTGCCGAGATGACGCCCGCTTCCTGGGCTTCGCGCTCCTCGATCTTGGCCTTGATGCGCTTGAGGGTGGTCACCTCCTCCAACGCCCGCTGATCGAGGGTGTCGGAGATGAACTTGATCTGCTCGTTGATCTCGGGGATCGTGATCTGCTCGAGGGCGTTGACCCGGCGGTTGGTCTTCTTGATCTCCTCACCGATCTTGCGCAGGCGGTTTTCGGTGTTGGCGACCTCGATGATGGCCTCGGCCAGGGCCCTGAAAGCAGTGGCGGCCTCGAGGGTCTTGGAGCCCACCCCGATGGGGCTGAAAGCCAGGGCCCCGTTGCCCTCGGGGGCGCTGATCCTGGGCACCTTCACGCCGTAGAGGCTCTCGACTTCCATGTGCACCCTCACCGGCGTGCCCGAGAGCGACTCTACCGCTTCGGGGGTGTCGAAGGCCTTGGCGATGAGCAAGCTGAAGTAAGCGTCCTTGGCGGCGGCGTTCAGGGCCTCACGGGCCTTGAGTGAGTCCTGCACCAGGGCGAAGAACTCCCCGATCAGTGCGTCGCGCTTGTTTTTGAGCAGGTCGGCACCCTGCAGGGCCAAGCGGCGCTGGTCGCGCTTGGCCAAGAGTGTAGAGCGTGTGGGTGAGACTTGTTCAGCCATTGGCACCTCCGGTGCGCCCAACGCCCAACGCTGAACGCCTGAAGCCTTTGGTGTTGGCGTTCAGTGTTGGGCGTTCGACGTTCGAGAGCATCCCTACACTCCCACCAACTCTTCGAGCTTGCCCGTCTTCTGGTGGTACTGGTCGATGTACTCCTTGCGGATGCGCTTGAGCTCGGAGGCGGGGAAGTCGGAGAGCAGCGCCCAACCGATGTTGAGGCTCTCCTCGATGGAGCGCTCCTGCTGGCCTTGGTTGATGAACTTCTTCTCGAAGTTGTCGGCGAAGCGCAAGTACTTCTTGTCCACCTCGGTCAGGGCGTCCTCACCGGTGATGGCCACCAGGCGGCGCAGGTTGATGCCGCGGGCGTAGTTGGAGAAAAGCTGGTCAGCGAGTTCCTTGTGGTCGGCGCGGGTTTTGCCCTTGCCGATGCCGTTGTTCATCAAGCGCGAGAGGCTGGGCTGCACGTTGATGGGCGGGAAGATGCCCTGCTGGGCCAAGTCGCGGGCGATGAAGATCTGGCCCTCGGTGATGTAGCCGGTGAGGTCGGGGATGGGGTGGGTGATGTCGTCACCGGGCATGGAGAGGATGGGGATCTGGGTGACCGAGCCCTTCTTGCCGTGCACCACGCCTGCGCGCTCGTAGATCGAGGCCAGGTCGGTGTACATGTAGCCGGGATAACCGCGGCGACCAGGGATCTCCTCGCGGGCCCCGCCGATCTCACGCAGCGCCTCGCAGTAGTTGGTCATGTCGGTGAGGATGACCAGCACGTGGTAGTCGTGCTCGAAGGCCAAGTACTCGGCGGCGGTGAGGGCCATGCGGGGGGTGAGCAGGCGCTCGACGGTGGGGTCGTCGGCCTTGTTGAGGAAGAGCACCGAGCGGCTCAGGGCTCCCGTGCGCTCGAACTCCTGCAGGAAGTAGCTCACCTCGCGCTGGGTGATGCCCATCGCGGCGAAGACCACCGCGAAGCCCTCGCCCTCGCCGAGCACCTTGGCCTGACGGGCGATCTGGGCGGCGAGCTCGTTGTGGGGCAGGCCCGAGCCGGAGAAGATGGGCAACTTCTGACCGCGCACCAGCGTCATGTTGACGTCGATGGCGCTGACACCGGTCTGAATGAACTCCTCGGGCTTCTCACGGGCCACCGGGTTGATGGGCGCGCCGTTGATGGGCAGGCGCTTCTCGGCCACCACCGGGGGCAGGCCGTCGATGGGCCGGCCGATGCCGTTGAAGGCCCGGCCCACCATCTCCTTGCTCACGCCCAGGCGGGCCACGTCTTCCACGAGCGAGACGGTGGTGCGCTCGAGGTTGAGCCCCGAGGTCTCCTCGAAGACCTGGAGCACGGTGTACTGGTCGGAGACTTCGATCACCTGGCCACCGCGCACCCGGCCCGTGCCGTCGTCGATATTCACGATCGCGCCGTAGGCCAGGTCCTTGGCCCCCTCGAGGAACAAAAGCGGGCCGGAGACGTAGGTGACGGCGGTGTATTCTTTCTTGAGCATCTGCTACACCTCCTCAAGCCTTGACGCTGCCCAGGAATGCGTGCTGGACCTGGGCGTCGAACTCGGCCTTATAGGCGGGGAAGTCGGCCTCGGGCACGTAGCGGGCGCGACCCATCTTCTCGATGATGGGGTCGGAGAGGAAGTCGGCGATGGTGGCGCCGCGGGCCAAAGCAGCCTCCCCTTGCTTGTACAGCGCGATGATCATCTGCATCATGCCGTAAGCCTTGGCCATGGAGCACGAAGCGTCTACGGGGTCGTAGGCGTTTTGTTGCAAGAAGTCCTCGCGGGCGATACGGCCAATCTCCAGGCTCAGGCGCTCGGCGTCTTGCAGAGCGTCAGGGCCCACGAGCTGAACCACCTGCTGCAGCTCAGCCTCACGCTGGAGCATGGTGATGATCTGGGTGCGCACCTCAGGGTAGTCGGGGGCCACGTTCTGGCGGTACCAGGGCTCGAGGATGCCCAGGAAGAGGCTGTAGGAGCGGGCCCAGTTGATCGCCGGGAAGTGGCGGGCGCGCGCGAGCTGGGCGTCGAGGGCCCAGAAGCCGCCGGTGATGCGCAGGGTGGACTGGGTGACGGGCTCGGAGAAGTCGCCGCCCGCCGGGCTCACCGCGCCGATCACCGACACTGCGCCGGTCTCCCCGGCCAGGGTGGTCACCCGGCCCGAGCGCTCGTAGAAGCTGGAGAGGCGCGAGGAGAGGTAGGGCGGGTAGCCCTCTTCAGCCGGCATCTCCTCCAGGCGCGAGGCGATCTCGCGCAGGGCCTCGGCCCAGCGGCTGGTGGAGTCGGCCATCAGCGAGACCTTGTAGCCCTGGTCGCGGAAGTACTCGGCGATGGTGATGCCGGTGTAGAGCGAGGCCTCGCGGGCGGCCACGGGCATGTTGGAGGTGTTGGCGATGAGGATGGTGCGCTCCATCAGCGGGCGCCCGGTCTGGGGGTCCTCGAGTTCGGGGAACTCCACCAGCACGTCGGTCATCTCGTTGCCGCGCTCACCACAGCCGACGTAGACGACGATGTTAGCGTCGCCGAACTTGGCGATGGACTGCTGGGTGACGGTCTTGCCCGAGCCGAAGGGACCGGGGATGGCCGCCGTGCCGCCCGCGGCCAGCGGGAAGAGCACGTCGAGGATGCGCATGCCGGTGAGGAAGGGCTCGTTGGGGTCGAGCTTGCGGGTGAAGGGACGCGGCTTGCGCACGGGCCAGAAGTGGGCCAGGCGCAGCTTGGTGCCGTCCTCGAGCTCGGCGATGGTGTCGTCGATGGTGTACTCACCAGGGCCCACGATGCTCTTGATCTTGCCCGACTTGTCCGGGGGCACCAGGATCTTGTGGGTGAAGCTGAACTCGGGCACCGTACCCAGGATGTCGCCGCCTTTGACAACATCCCCCACCCGTTTCATGGGGGTGAAGGCCCACTTCTTGCTGCGGTCGAGCGAGCTGACCTCGATACCACGCGAGATGTAGATGCCCGAGACCTCCTGAATCTTGTCCAGCGGGCGCAGGATGCCGTCGAAGATCCCGTTCAGGAGGCCCGGCCCCAACTCCAGTGCCAGGGGCAGGTTGGTAGACACCACCGGCTCGCCCACCTGTAGCCCGTTGGTGTCCTCATAGACTTGAATGAAGCATTCGTTACCGTCCAGCCGGATGATCTCGCCCACGAGCTTCTCGTTGCCCACGCGCACGATGTCGTACATCTTCGCGCCCTCGAGCCCCTCGGCGATCACCGCTGGACCTGCGATTTTCTTGATGACCCCCACTATGTTCCTCCTTGTCTGTGGAGTCTTGCCTTTACAGATCGTCGGTGGTCGATAGTCAATAGTCTATAGCCTGATCTGTTCGTATCGGACTATCGGCTCTCGCCACCGACCCCTAGAGCTTGATGTCAAACCCGATGGTCTGCCGCACCAACTGGCGCATGTAGGCCCTGGCGTCGCCACCGCCGCTGAAGGCCTCGAGCAAGTTGGGCAGCGAGAGCAGCACCGGGGTGCTGCGCCCGCGCATGATGCGCTCGACCGCCTTGTTGGGGTCGGAGAGCAGGCTCTCGTCCACGGCGATCAGGGCGTAAGCGTTCGACTGCACCATCTCGGCGAGCGTGCGGGCAGCTTCCTCCTTGCTCGAGGTTACCGCTTCCAACCCGGCCAGGCGATACCCGGAGGCCGTCTCGGCATCGGTCAGCACTCCGATCTTCACCCCATCACCTCCTTCTCCACCGCGTCGGCAGGCAGGTTGTAGTAGGCCCGTCGGGCCAGCAGGCGAATACGGGCGGCCTCCCACTCCTTACTGCGGACGTAGTCGAGGGTCAGGCCCGGCCCGAGGCTGTCGAGGCTGCCCTGGTGGGCCTTCTGGCGCAGGATCTTGCGGAGGATTCGCTCCAAGTCGCCCAGCGTCCGCGCCCCCGTCGCCGGGGCCAGGGGAGTCGCGCTCAGGGTATCCATGGCAGCGAAGTCGCCCTGGGCGATGCGGCTGAAGGCGGTCAGGGAGAGGTGGGTTCCGCCGGGGACGAAGTAGGCCTCGAGGTTGGCCGGAGCACCCAGGGCCTGTAGCTTGAAAGCCGTCGCCAGGTTGGTGGCGTCTACCTCGAGGGCAAAGTAGGAGGCCAGGAAGCGCTCGCGCAGCTTCTTGGCCTTGGCCAGCGCCGCGGCGAAGAACTCGCGGTCGAGCGCCACTTCCAGCGCCAGAAGGTCGGGGCTGCCCTGCACCGCGTTGCGCAGGGCCTTGGCCAGCGGGTTGCCGGGCAGTTGCAAGATCTGGGCGATGCCCGCGGCGTCGGAAGCCTGGAGCATGCTGTTGATGAGGGTGTCCGGCAGAGTCCCTCCCACCAGGGTAGCCTTGATCTCCTCGGGGTCTTTACCCGCCGCTTTTCCGCGCAGGATGGCCTTGAGGTTGACCAGATCGGCCCGCAGCAGCGGCAGGCTGACCACCGTGCGCAGCTCGCCCGACACCAGGCTCGGCAGATCGCCCACGGTGCGGCTCAGGTGGCTGGACACCGCCCGATCCACATCCTCCAAGCTTCCGCCCTTGAGGTCAGGGCCATAGACCGTCTCACCCAACAGCCGCACGAAGTCGGGGAAGGAGGCGCTCAGGGCCTGCTGGAAAAAGCCCTCGCCCACCAACTGGCTGCGCCGGGAGCGCACGCGGGCGTTGAGGTAGGCGTAGCCAGCCGCCATGCCTACCCCCAGATCGCTTTCGCGGCCTTGGCCGAAAGCGAGTCCCAGGCGCGCTCGAGGCGCTCGGGAAGACTATTCTGCACCATGCTCTTGCCACCTGGGGCCACCAAGCGCACGCCGTAGCGCAGGCCGGCATCGGTGCGCAGCTCGAGGCCCTTGGCCTTAGCCCAGGGCTCTATTTTGGCCGCGTCGTCGGGGTTGACCACCACTGCCTCGGCCTGGCCCAGGCCCTGCAGGGCCTCCTCAGCCAGCTTGGTCAGGATCTCGTCATAACCCGGCTGTCCTTGGAGACTGGCCAGGGCCTTGAGGGCCTCGGCCTTGACCCGGTCCACCACCTGGCCCCTGGCTTGGATGCGGGCCTGGTTGAGCACCAGCTCCGCCGCGCTCTCAGCCCGGCGCTCCGCTGCTGCACGCTCAGCCTCCAACTGCTTTTGCCGGGTAGCCTTGAGGGCCTCAGCCTGCTCCTGAGCGGCCTTGATGATCTCGGCAGCACGGACTTCGGCGGCTTTGGTGACCTCGGTGATCTCGGCGAGAACCTCCTGTTGGAGGATGTCCTCAAGTTTCGACATTCTTCAGGTCTCCTTGCGACTCCATGCCCTAGGGCATGGAGTCCGGTCAGGGCTCTAGCTGATGAGGAACAGACCCACGAAGCCGAAGATCACCAGCGTTTCGGGTAGCAGGAAGAAGATCAGCGCAGTACCGAAGTTGCGGCGGTCTTCGGCCACAGCCCCCAGCGCAGCCGCACCGATGGCCGACTGGGCCACGCCTGTGCCCAGAGCGCCCAGACCCAGGGCCAGACCCTTGCCGATGGCGGCGAAGGACGAGGCCGCAGCGGCCCCTTCTTCAGCAGCGAAAGCCACAGCCAAGAGCGCCATACCGATGATCGAGAGAACTTTCTTCAGCATCACGTCACTCCTTTTCGCGCATCCGCGCAAGATGAACTTATTGGTCACGAACCGACTTGAAGGGACGGTAAGCCCGGCCCACCTCGTCGAAGAACCCGTAGTTGTTGCCAAACTCGATCCACAGCAAACGGATCGGCTGGAGCACGTGCCCCATGATGGTGATTAGGGTGATCAGCGCGAACATGATCGCCCCCACCGCGAAGCCGATGAGGCCGCCGATAAAACCCAGCTGCTCGGCCATGGCAAAACCCGCGTCGTTGGCGAGTTTGTAGAGCACCGCCCCCGCCAGGCCCACCGCGTATATACGGATGTAGCTGAGGATCTGCCCGCCTTTGGTCAGCAGCTCGATGGGCATCACCAGATAGCCCATGATGGCCCCCAGGCTGCGGGCCACCTGGAACATCGCCACCACGAACACCGCCAGCCCGGCGACGAGGATGAAGGTCGTCAGCGGAGCACCCGCGCCGGTCAGGAAGGTGTAGGCATAGGCCACGATCCCGATCAGGCCCGCCAGGTACCCGATGCCCTCCCACATGTGCGAGGCGCTGTGGTGTTTATAGCCCATGTAAGCCCGCAGGCCGAAGGCGTAGAAGAGCTGGAGGATACCCAGCAGCAGGCAGACCACGATCAGCAATGTGGAGGTCTCGGCGGCCTCGAGGCGGTTGAGCAGGATTGGGAAGAGCCCGCTGTGATGGCCGTCGTTGGGGTAGAAGATGCCCAGGTGCTCGGCTAAAGTGCCGAAAAACTCCCCGTAGAGGAAACCCCAGATGCCCGCTGAGACGGCCATCCAGGTCAGCACCTTAGAGATGTCACGGCTCACCGCCGGGGCGATATTGAAGCCCACCAGGGGGATCAGCACACTCTGTCCCTGCTTGGCCCTGTTGCCAAAGAACCAGGCCAGGTAGCCAAACAGCAGCGCCATACCGATGTCGCCCACCACGATACCGAAGAAGAGCGGGAAGAAGAGGGCGATGTTGATGGTAGGGTCGTAGGAGCCGTACTTGGGGGTGTTGAGGAAGCCGTGCAGCAGTTCGAAGGGCTTGGCCCAGGCTGGGTTCTTCAGCGTCACCGGCACCTGATCGGCCTCGTGGTGCTCGTCCACGGGCTCGAAGGTGTAGACGATCTGGTCACGCAGCTTGCTCAGGGCCTCTTCCACCTTGGGCTTGGCGTCCTGGGGCACCCAGCCCATCAGGGCCACGCCGTACTTGCCCGCCGCCAGGTCGGAGGCGGTCTTGTAGCGCAGTACCTCGTCGCGGGCCCTGGTCAGCAGGGCTTGCAGGGAGGTCAGGGACTCCCGGCCCAGCTTGGCAACCTCCTCGAGCACCCCCGCGAGTTCTTCAGGAGCGATCTTCTCGCGCTCGCGCATGCGGCGGGCCACCTGGGTGACGGGCAGGTTGGCGAAGGCTCCGGGAAAGCGCAGCTCGGCCAGACCCAGGCGCGAGAGGGCGCTGCGGGCGGCCTCGAGGTCGCGCCTCATGACCACTACCACCGCGGCCACCTGCTTGTCCATGGGTGCTGACTCGAGCAGGTAGCGGTCTTGCAGGGCCGAATCCAGCGCGCTCCGAACCGGGAGCAACTCCTCGGGCTTGCCTACCAGGAAGGGGACCACCCCGAAGCGGGGGCTCTGGTCGATGCCATAGGTTAGGCCGGCGAGAGCCTGGGCGGCAGCGCCGAAGAGCTGGATGCTTTGAAGCTCCTCCTCCAGCGCCGCCCGCTCGCGACCCAGCACCTCCGCGCGCTCCACCCAAGGCCTGATCTGGGCTTCGGCTTCCTCGAGCGTGCCAGGGAAGGGCACGCTCGCCACCGGAGTCACACCCAGCACCGCCAGGGTGCGGTCTACGCCAGAGACGATGGCTTCCCAGCGTCTGAGTTCGCTCTCCTCCTGCGGGCTCAGGCGAAACTCGCCGAGCTCGGCGGGGCGCAAGGGGTCGATGTGGACCACCCCGGCGTGCTGGAGTTCGGCCAGCAGCGAACGGGCCAGGCGACGTGGCCCGGCCACGACCAGCTTCTCCATCGGCGCGATCAAGGGAGGACCTCCCCCAGCACCAGTTTGACGGCGCTTTCGATGCGCGCCTCGGCAGCTTCGGTGATGCTCTTCGCTTCGGTCTCGGCACGCGCTTTGGCCTCCGCCTCAATTTTGGCTACCGTATCGGCGGTCTGGGCCCTCATCCGGCTTTCCATCTCGCGCACGGCCTCCTGGGCCTGGGCCACGATCTGGGCCGCCTGGGCTTCGGCATCCTTGATTTTGGCCTGCGCCGCTTGTTTGGCCTCCTCGAGCTGCTTCGCGAGTGCTTGCTCGCGCTCAGCGAGGTCTTTAATCAATCCTAGGCCAGCCACTTTCCCTCCTTTCGTGAAATAAGGCTCATGTAAACGCCCGCAGCATTGTAGCGGTTTATGAAAAGGGGCGTCAACGGTGCATAGCATACCCTACAGCAGCGCATTTAGCCCCATGGCTCAGGCTGGAATTCCAACACCGGCCCAGAGCGATTGAGAGCGCCACCACCGGTCGCACCGACACGCGGCAGCCTGGCGGCGCACGGGCAACCCGACCTGCGTTCGGTCGCGAAGCGCTCGTGGTTTTCATCGCTACCAGTCTGCCCGATTTTAGATGTAACAACTGTTACGCAATCGGGAATTGACGTTTTGCCTACGGCAGTATGGCGTAAACTGCCCCGGTGAAGGTTCGCGTTTCCCCCCGCGGGGCCAGCCGCCTGCTGGCCCGCCACCCATGGGTCTATCGCTCCGACGTGCTCGAGGGGCCAGATCAGGCCGGGTTGTACCCGGTCTACGGGCCCAAGGGCCTGCTGGCCTGGGCGGCCTGGAACCCGGCTTCGGAAATTGCAGTGCGGGCATTTCGTTACCGCCCTACCGACGACGCCGAGCAAAGCCTGCTGGACAACCTCCAGCGGGCGCTGGCTCAGCGCAAGGCCAGCCTGGAGGCCGAACCCCAAGGGGCCTTTCGCCTGGCCCACGCTGAGGGCGACAGCCTGCCGGGGCTGGTGCTCGACTACTACGCCGGTCACGTGGTCGTGCAATCTGGCTCGGCGGCCCTCGAGCCCCTGCTGCCCCGCTTCGTCGAGGTCTTGATCGAGCAAATCCCCGTACAGAGCGTGCTGGCGAGGAACGACCAGCGAAGCCGCACGCTGGAGGGGCTCGAGCTGGAGGTAAAGCCCCTCTTCGGCAAAGTGCCCGAGTGGGTGTGGGTGAGGGAAGGAGACATCGAGTACCGCGCGGACCTGCTGAGTGGCCAGAAGACCGGGGCCTTCATCGACCAGAGGGACAACCGGCTGCGGCTGCGGGCTTACAGGGGTGAGCGGGCGCTCGACGTGTTCAGCTACCACGGTTCCTTCGCCCTGCACCTGGCGCAGGGGTTCAAATCGGTCACGGCGGTCGACAGCTCAGCCGAGGCGCTGGCCCGCGCCCGCGCCAATGCCCAGCACAACCGCCTCGAGATCGCCACGGTGGAGGCCAACGCCTTCGAATTTCTGCGCCAGGAAGAGAAATCGGGGCACAAATACGACCTCGTCGTGCTCGACCCCCCGGCCTTCGCCAAGAGCAAGCGGGACCTCGAGCGGGCTTACGCGGCCTACAAGGAGGTCAACCTGCGTGCGATCAAACTGCTGCGCGAAGGCGGCATCCTGGCCACCGCCTCGTGCAGCCACCACCTGACCGAGCCTTTGTTCTACGAGATGCTGGCCGACGCCGCCGCCGACGCCCACCGCTCTTTGCGGGTGATCGAGCGGCGCGGCCAGGGCTGGGATCACCCGGTGCTGCTGGGCGTGCCGGAGACGCATTACCTCAAGTTCGCGTTGCTGGAGGTGGGGGAATAAGGGGCAAGCGGGTATCGGGCGAAGGGAGGCCCGTGGCGCATGGGGTCGGGGAAGGGCTTGTGGAGTATCCTGACCCTTGACCTCCCTTGCCAAAGCCTCCACACTGAGCACGATGAATGACGCCATGGAAGACCTGCTCGAGCGCTTGGGCAACAACCTGGTGTGGCGCATCGGCAAGGCTGAAACCGAGGACGTGATCGTGGTGCGGGTGGGCCTGGCCCGCGCCGCCAGCAACTTCGCCCTGTACCCCCGGCTACGCAATGCCACCGACGAGGAAATCGAGAGCCTGGTCAAGAACGGCCAGGTGCGGGTGGAGTGGGTCGATTGACTCATCACGCGCCCTGCACGCAAACTCCGCGACTCGCGAAAACCATGAACATCGAGCGAACCTTCGAACTAACCCTGCCCGGTGACGAGGCGCTGCTGCACTCGCCTGAAAAAGTCTTCGGCGGGCGCAGCCCTTTCGAGGCCATGAGCCGCGAAGGGCTCAGGCTGCGGGGGGCCCTGGCCGCCGACGTGCCGCTGCTGGGCCAATTGCGCTTCCCCTTCGAGAGCGAACTGGTGCTGGACATCGGCTTGGCGCAGCTCGAGCCCGTCCTGCCCTCTCCCATCCCCGACTACTGGGCCGAGATCGCTGGCGAGGGGCGGGTGCAGGGCGAGAAGCTTCACTACCAGATCACCGTGCGGCTGCACGCCGAGGTGCCCCCTGGCGATAAGTGGGGGGGCAAGGCCCTGCGGCGCATGGCCGAGGCTGCCTTCGAGCGCACCCTCAGCCGCGCCCTGAGCCAGCTCCAGCCATGAGGCTGTCGCAAACGACCTCGAGTCCACCAATCGAGCTTTATACTGTTTTTTGGATGAAGCACCTGGAAGCGGGCGGTTGCACTGGGGGTGAGACGCCATGCTAGAACTCCGGTACATCGGCCACTCGGCGGTTTACTTGAGCGACGGAACCACCCGCATCGTGATTGACCCCTTTATCACGGGCAATCCCAAGGCCACCGTGGGGGTTGAAGCCGTAGAGGCCGACCTGATCCTGGTTACCCATGCTCACGGTGATCACTGGGGCGATGCCCTGACGCTATCCAAGAAGGGCGGACTGCTGGTTTCCACTGCCGAAATCGCCGCCTACGCGGAGCAGCGGGGGGCCAGGGTTCAATCCATGAACATCGGCGGGACGTATAAGTTCAAAGGAGGCTGGCTCAAATGGACCCCGGCCTGGCACTCCTCGAGCTTTCCCGACGGCACCTACGGCGGCATGCCCATGGGCGTGGTGCTGGAACTGGGCGGCAAGCGCATCTACCACGCCGGCGACACCGCCCTCTTCAGCGACATGCGGCTCATCGGCGAGATGGGCCTCGACCTGGCCCTGCTACCCATCGGCGACAACTGGACCATGGGACCCGACGACGCCCTCAAGGCGCTCGAGCTGCTGCGTCCCAAGCAAGTCATGCCCATCCACTACAACACCTTCCCGCCCATCGCCCAAGACGGCGCGGCCTTCGCCTCCAAAGCCACTCTGATGGGGATCGAGGGGATGGCCCTGGCTCCAGGGGAGAGCCGCAACCTGTAACGGCATGGTAACGCCGGATCGCCTATGCTGAGGCTGAGTCGGTAACGCTCGCGTTTGATTTCCAGGTGGTTATGCCGCTGAGAGACGAGAATCTCGATTATTCACGCCTGACCCGCAAGGATTTCCGGCTGGAGATGCTTCTGGGCCTGGGTCAGACCGCTCAGGTCTATCTGGCCAAGGCACCCAACGGCGTGAGCGTGGCCCTGAAAATTCCGCGCCGCGAGGTGCGGGAAAACCGCCAGATGAGCGAGCGCTTCGCCCAGGAGGTCTCGCTGTCCATCAGCCTGTCGCACCCCTACCTGGTGCGTGGTCTGGCGGGTCGCCCCACTGGAGACGGGGCTTTCCTGGCCTTGGAATACTTTCCCGAGGGCAGCCTCGAGGACCGGCTCCACAAAGAACCCCTCGCCTTCCCCGACGCGGTGCGCAGCCTTCAGCAGATCGCCCAGGCAGTGCTGTTCCTCCACCAGCGCGGGGTGATTCACCAAGACATCAAACCCGCCAACATCTACCTCAAAGGCCCCGACTTCAAGCTGGGGGACTTGGGGGTAGCCAAGAGCCGCAGCAACCCCAGGCCGCTCGAGCGGGCCGGGAGCCCTTTCTACATGGCCCCGGAACTGTTCGCGGGAGAAGAAGCCACCGAAGCCTCCGACGCCTACTCCTTCGGGGTGCTGGCCTACGAGTTGCTCACCGGTAAGCGGCCTTTTCGCGCCGAAACCCTCGAGGACGTCACCCACGCCCACCTGCACCTGGCTCCCCCGCCTACCTCGCTGCCCCGCCGCCTCGACCAGGCCCTGCGCAACCTGCTGCACAAAGACCCCAAGCAACGCCTGAGCATCCCCCAGTTCTTGCAGGTGCTCAGCTCGCCCAACGAGCCTCCCCAGCCCCAGACGGAAACCAAAGAAAAGCCCAAGGGCCTGTTCGGGTTGTTCCGCCGCCGCTCCTGAAGAATTTCCTCCCTGGCGGTGTAGTTACAGCACCGAGCGCAGCAGCCTCGAGGACCGATAAACTTGGGCTATGGCACAACCTGTCTGGTATCCCAACGAAGAATACACCCGCGGCTCGCATCTCGAGACCCTCATGCACAGGCTGGGCCTGGGCAGCTACGAAGAGCTGTACCGCTACAGCGTCGAGCAGCCCGAGGCTTTTTTCGAAGCCACCTTCGAGCAGATGGGCCTGGAGTGGTTTCGGCCCTACACACGGGTGCTGGACACCTCACAGGGCCCCCAGTGGCCGCAGTGGTTCGTCGGCGGCCAGCTCAACCTGGCCTACAACGCCGTAGGTCGTCACGCCAAGACCCGACCCGACGCCCTGGCGCTGATCTGGGAGGGCGAGGACTCCCAGGTGATCCGGCTCTCCTACGGCGAACTCGAGGTCTCGGTCGCGAGGGCGGCCAATGCGCTCAAATCGCTGGGGATCGGCAAGGGGGATCGGGTAGGCATCTTCTTGCCCATGATTCCCGAGACGGCCATCGCAGCGCTGGCCATCGCCCGGATCGGGGCCATCTTCATCCCCATCTTCTCGGGCTACGCCGCCGAGGCTGCCGCCACCCGGCTGAACGACGCCGAAGCCCGCCTCATCGTCACCGCCGACGGCTTCTGGCGGCGGGGCAGCAAGGTCAGGCTGCTGGAGGCTGCTCGCGAGGCCGCGGCACTCTCCCCCAGCGTCGAACGGCTTCTGGTGGTGCGGCGCTTTGGTGACGTGCCGCTGAAAGAAGGCGAAGTGGCCTGGGAGCAGGTGGTAGATGCCCAACCCAAGGAGGCTCCTTACGAGCCGATGGATAGTATGGACCCCTTCATGCTCATCTACACCTCGGGCACCACCGGCAAGCCCAAGGGCACCGTCCACTACCACGCGGGCTTCCCGCTCAAGGCCGCCCAGGACATGGCCCACTGCTTCGACCTACGGCAGGGCGAGATACTGTTCTGGTTCACCGACATGGGCTGGATGATGGGCCCCTGGGCCATCCTGGGCGCACTCACGCTGGGCAACACGGTCTTCCTCTACGAGGGCGCGCCGGATTTCCCCGATCACGGACGGCTGTGGAGCATGGTCGAGCGCCACCGCATCACCCACCTGGGCATCTCCCCTACCCTGGTGCGCGCGCTGGTGCCCTTCGGCGAGGAGCCCATACGCCGCCACGACCTCTCCTCCTTGCGCATGCTGGGTTCGACCGGCGAGCCCTGGAACCTCGAGCCCTACCTGTGGTTCTTCCACACCGTCGGAAAAGGCCGGGTTCCCATCATCAACTATTCCGGCGGCACCGAGGTCGGCGGGGGGATCCTGGGCTGCGTGCCCTTCAAGCCCATCAAAGCAATGGGCTTCAACACGGCGGTGCCGGGCATTCGGGCTGCCGTGCTCGATGCCCAGGGCCGACCGGTGGTCGCAGAGGTAGGTGAGCTGGCGGTGCTGGCCCCCTGGCCGGGCCAGACCAAGGGCTTCTGGAGGGCGCCCGAGCGCTACCTGGGCACCTACTGGAGCCGCTTCGAGGGCGTGTGGGTCCACGGAGACTGGGCAATGGTGGACGAGGAAGGCCACTGGACTATCCAGGGCCGCAGTGACGACACCCTCAAGGTCGCGGGCAAGCGGGTGGGGCCGGCGGAGTACGAGAGCGCGGCGGTGGAGCACCCAGCGGTCAAGGAGGCTGCTGCCATCGGAGTACCCCACGAAGTCAAGGGGGAGGGCGTGGTGGTCTTCGTGGTGCTCAAGCCAGGCCACACCCCCAGCCAGGAGCTGGCTAGGGCCATCACCGAACAGATCGTGCTGCGCCTGGGTAAGGCCCTCAAGCCCGAAAAGCTGCTGTTCGTGGGTGACCTGCCCAAGACCCGCAACGCCAAGGTCATGCGCCGGGTGATCCGCGCGGCCTTTTTAGGCCAGAACCCCGGCGACCTCTCCGCGCTGGAAAACCCTCAGGCAGTGGAGGCCATCCGAGCGCTGGCGTAAGGGGAGATTGCCGATTGTCAATGGTCGATAGCCACTCGCGTTTTGCGTCTTGCGCTTCGCGTACGACGTACGACGCTTAACCCAAGCGTGGCCTATACTGAACCCTCGGAGCCCTGAGCCTATGCTCGATGCGCAGACCCAGCAACTTGCCCACGAAGTGCGCGATCTGGTGGCCCAGGGCCTGGAGTCCCTGGCCCGCACCCCCACCGACCTCACCCCCCTGCGCCAGGCCCTGCTCGACCTCGA
The DNA here is from genome assembly GCF_003574095.1 of Calidithermus roseus. GTDB lineage: Bacteria > Deinococcota > Deinococci > Deinococcales > Thermaceae > Calidithermus > Calidithermus roseus. The sequence continues at coordinate 10,789 of NZ_QWLA01000024.1, read as the reverse complement.
CGGCCCTTTCCTGCTAGTAGTGGCAGGCGAGTTCAACAGCGGCAAGAGCAGCCTCCTGAACGCACTGCTGCGAAGCGATCTGCTCGAGGAGGGGGTGACGCCCACCACCGACCGGGTACAGCTCATCGGCTATGCCCCCGAAGCCCGCTACGAGCCCCAGAGCCCCGAGTTGGCCCACCTCTACCTGCCCAACCCCATCCTCGAGGACTTGCGGCTGGTAGACACTCCCGGCACCAACGCCATCCTGCGGCACCACCAGGTGCTCACCGAGCGATTTCTGCCCCGCGCCGACCTCATCCTCTTCGTCACCAGCGCCGACCGGCCCTACACCCACAGCGAGGCCGAGTTCTTGCAGCTCATCCGGACCTGGGGCAAGAAGATCGTGCTGGTGGTCAACAAGATGGACATGCTGACCCAGTCCGAACGCGAGCAAGTGCTGGAGTTCGTGCGCAAGGGAAGCGAGCAGACCCTGGGCCGCAGCGTCAGGGTATTCGGGGTTTCGGCGCGGCAGGCCAGGCAGGGCGAGCGCGACATCAGCGGCGTGGGGGAACTCGAGGCCTACATCCAGCAGGTGCTGAAGCACGAAGCGGCTGCGCTCAAACTGGGTTCCCCCCTAGGGGTGCTGATCCGATTGTTGGAGGTAGCCGCACCCGAGCTGGAAAAGCAGCTCCAGGGCATCAAGAAGCAACTCGCTACCTGTGAGGACCTTGAGCTGCTGGCTGCACGCCACGCTGAGCGCACCCGCCGGGACTTTGCCGGCCAGGTGGCGCTGGTGACCCAGGTGGTAGAGGGGGTGCGCGAGCGCGGCGAGGCCTGGCTGGACGAAACCGTGCGCCTGGGCCGCCTCTTCGATCTCGTCCGCGGCTCCAAGATCAAGCAGAGTTTTCTCGAGGAGGTGGTCAGGAACGCTAACCTTGAAATCGAACGCGGGGTGATGCAGGGGCTGGGTTGGCTGGCTAAGCGCGAGCGCGAATTGCTCGAGGACGCCCTGCACCTCCTGCGCGAGGCTCCGGGTCTTAGTGGAGCGCAGGCTTCAGGGGAGCAGCAGGCCATCGCGGGCAACCTCGAGGCCGCCCTGAACTCCTTCGAACCCGAACGCGAGGCCCTGGAGCTGAAGAACCACATCCAGACGGCCCTGCAACACACCGCGCTGGTGGAGGTGGGAGCAGTGGGGCTGGGCGGGTTGCTGGTGCTGATCTTCCAGAAGCTATTGCTCGACCTCATGGGCATCTTCACCGGGCTGATCGTGGCAGTGCTGGGCTTTTCCATCCTGCCCCGCCGCAAGGAAGCGGCCAAGATCAGGCTGCGCGAGCGCCTGGCCGTGCTCAAAGCCGATCTGCAAAAAGCCATGGGTGAAGCCCTCGAGGCCGAGTTACGCAAGGCTCAGGAGCAGTTCACCGCCCTCTACCGCCAGCCTTGCCTGCGGTTGGAGGCCAGCCGCGACAGCCTGCAAGGCCAGATCGACAGGCTCAACGCCCTCAGGCAAAAAGCACTGGCGTTGCGGGAAGAAGTGGCCCGTTAGAGAAGAGGGGGTCGAGGGCTGGGAACTCGTGGATATTCCCCTTCCCCAACCCCCCTCCACGCAAACCCGCCTTTGCCTGAAGCGAGGACAACCCCCAGCCCGCGTGAACAGCTTTCAGGTCTATAGTTGTCCCATATTTGTACTACGATCATATTCATAGAAATTCATCTCACAAACTTGACCTCGCAAGGTAAGGTTTATTGGGTCGTTGTTGCGTTGAAGCCGAAAACTCCGCCTTTGGGCTCGAGACGGCTCGTCGCATTTTCGGCCCACTCTGTGCATCTGTCACAGGAAAGCCGCACGCACGCTCCTAACATCTGGAGTGATCACGCCGGGCGATTCTGAGTCATGCCCTCAATACATCGCATCGCCTGGACGTGCAGTTTGCAGGAGGAACCTCGGTTATGGCTAAACTCATCGCAGTCGACGACTCCCTCTCCGACCTCAAGCTCATCGAAAGCATCCTGGCCACCGATCACAAGGTGGTGCTGGTGCAGGGTGCCGAAAACGTGGAGAGCCGCATCGAGGCCGAAAAGCCCGACCTGGTGTTGCTGGACGTGGTGATGCCAGGTCGCAACGGCTATGAGGTCTTGCGGGGCCTGCGGCGCAACGAGAAGACCAAAAACCTGCCGGTGCTGGTCATCAGCTCCAAGGGCGAGCCCACCGACATCGAATGGGGCAAGCGCCAGGGCGCCAACGGATACCTCACCAAGCCCTACACTCCCGACTCCTTGAAGCAGGCGGTGAGGGAGTTGCTGGGCGGGAGTGAATGGTCGTGAGCAAGACCCAGGTTCGTCAGGCCGGGTTCTTTCGCCTGGCAGGCGACCTGTATGCCCTCGAGGTGTCCCATTTGCAGGAGGTGCTCGAGGTAGGGCGGCTGACCCCCATCCCCCTGGCTCCCCCCGCCCTGCTGGGCATGGTCAACTTGCGCGGGCGCATCCTGCCCCTCTTCGACCTCAAGGGGGTGCTGGGCCTGAGCCGCCAGCCGGGCGCGGGCGGGGAGAGCGCGGTGGTCATGCGCTACGGCAAGCAAGTGCTGGGACTCGTGGTAGACGAGTTCATGGGTCTTTCACCGCTTCAGAGCCTGCGCCCTGGAGGCAGCGGCATGTACCTGGGTACGGTGAGCTTTCAGGGCCGCAGCGCCCGTGTGCTCAACCCCGAGGCCCTGATGGCGGACATCCGGGGCTTGCTATCCTCGGCAACGGATTGGAGCCGTTCTTTCGAGTGAGCGTAAAGGAGCGTCATGAGCCGCGTCCACCTCTCACACGAGCCTGGCCCGATGACCCATCGACGGGCCACCCCCCCTTCTAAAACAGGAGCGTCGTATGCAACCCGCCAAACCCACTAAACCCACCAGACGCAGAATCCTGCCCCGCCTATCCCCCCGCACAGCCTCCACCCAGCAAGTGGGCCCGTCCGGTGGTTTCCTGAACAACCTGCGCCTGGTCTGGAAGATCGCCCTGATCGTGCTGGTGATGGCGCTGGGTGCCTCCGCAATCGTGCTGGCCGGTCTGGCAGGTCTCCAGGCCATGCGCGCCGACCTCGACAACCTCTACAGCGGCATGCTGCTACGCCTGTCCAACGTCCACAAAGCCGAGATCTACTACGCCGACCTGCTGCGCTACCTCGAGATCGCACGCAAGCCCCAGGCCGATATCGGCGAGCGGCGATCGGCCATGGAGCTGGCCATGAGGGCCATTTCCAACGCCGACGAGATCATCGACCGCTACAACCAGGAGTGGGTCACCGGCAGCAACTACGACTACATCACCCGGCTGCTGCGCGCACGGGGCAAGGAGTCGCTGCAAGAGAGCGAGCTGAACGCGGTCACCACCCTCAACGAGCGTTATCTCGACGCGCGCAACCAATTCGACGCCTTCTACCAGAGCGTGGAGGCTGGAAAGCCCGACCTGAAGCTGGCTGAGGAAGTCATCTACCAATACACCACCCTGCGCGGACACCTGCGCGAACTGATCAACGTCAACGACGCGCTGGCCTTCGAGATCAACAACGCGGCGCTGGCCAGGAGCGGCGAGGCCCTCCGCACGATGCTGGTCACCCTGGTGGTGGCGACGCTGTTGACGCTGCTGATGGTTTTCTGGATCACCCGGGCCACCACGCGCCGCCTGGCCGCGCTCGAGCGCGGCGCCGTAGACCTGCGCGAGGGCAAGCTGGACACCGTGGTGAAGGTGAGCGGCAGGGACGAGATCGGCACCTTGGGGTCGGTCTTCAACGATGCCGTGACCCAGCTCCGGGCCAAGGCCGAAGCCGACGCCGAGGCCATGCGTCAGAGCCAAATTCTCCAGCAAAACATCGCCGAGTTCCTCAACGTCACCATGGACATCGCCCAGGGTGACCTCACCAAGCGTGGGGTGGTGACCGAGGACGTGCTGGGGAACGTGGTCGACGCGGTGAACCTCACCGTCGAGGAGATCGCCTACTTGCTCAAGGACGTGGCCAAGGTGGCCGAGCGCGTCAACGCCGAAGCCGAGCGGCTCAACCAGGTGGCGGCCTCGGTGCTCGAGGGGGCCAAGGTTCAGGCCGACGAAGCCCAGAAGGCCCAGGGACAGGCCCTGGAGGTGACCCAGTCCATCCGCCAGATGTCCGATACGCTGAGCATCTCGGCCCAGGCCGCCGCCAAGACGCTCGAGGCCTCACAGAAGGGCCAGGAAGCGCTGACGGCGACCTTGACGGGCATGCAGAGCATCCGCCGCGAGGTGCAAAGCATCGCCAAGAGCATCAAGGGCCTTTCCGACCGCTCGCTGGAGATCTCGGAAATCGCGCTGACCATCTCCAACATCGCCAAGCAGACCAACCTGCTCGCGCTCAACGCTGCCATCGAGGCCGCGGGCGCGGGTGAAGCGGGCATGCGCTTCTCGGTGGTGGCCGACGAGGTGCGCAAACTGGCCGAATCCTCCGCGCAGGCCGCCCAACGCGTAGGCACGCTGATCAAGGGCATCCAGAGCGAGATCCAGGGCGTGGTGATCTCGGTGGAAGGCGGAACCAAAGAGGTGGAGCAGGGCTATCGCATCGCCACCGAAGCCAGCGAGCAGCTCAAGGAGATCGCCCACCTGGCCGAGCAGTCGTCGAAGCTGGTTCAAGCCATCTCGGGCGTGGCCCAGCAGCAGGTACAAAACGTCGAGCGCGTGAGCCAGGCGGTGCGCTCGATCGCCGGAACCGCCGAAGCCACCGAGGAGAACAGCCAGCAAGGCCGTCAGGCTGCCGAGGAGTTGCGCAGGCTGGCCGAGCAGCTCAGCGCCAACCTCTCCCGCTTCCGCCTGCCCAGCTGAGTCCCCCCACGGTGAGCGCGATGCAGAAGCCTTTCCACCTAAGCCCGCCACTCGACCAAGCTCACCGTGAGGGCCCCGACAAAGGACCAACCCACAGGCACTAACTAAAGGAAGCTTATGCAAGCGGCCAAACACAAACCCAAGCCCAACCCGCGCCCGGCAGCCTCGAGCGCCTCCCCCAGGATTCGCTTCGGCATCCGCCAGCGCATCCTGCTGCTGCTAGCGCTCCCCCTGCTGTCGCTGCTGGCCGCGGCCTCCATCGCCACGGCGGTCACCCTGCAGCAGAGCCTAGAGGCCGAGTTCAGCGCCAAGGGCGAGGCCATCGCCCGCTCGATTGCCTCCAGCATCGACGACGACATTCTCGCGGGCAATCAAAGCGCCGTGCAGCAGCGCCTCGAGGACTTCTCCCCCATCCCCAACGTCACCTACATCTTCGTGCTCGACAACACTGGCCAGGTCTTCGGTTCGGTCATCGCCCACGTCACCCTCAAAGGCGGCAGCATCCGCAGCACCTACATGCCGCAGGCCGTCATCGACAGCGCTCGCTCCTCCACCGCGGTGATGCGCCGCGTCAACTACACCGACGCCGTCGGTAAGAACTACCGCGACATCCTCGAGCACCAGGCTCCCATCGTGGGCAACCTGGGCCGGGTGTTCGTGGGCATCGATCGCAGCGTCATCGTGCAGAAGGCCAACCAGATCGCGCTGGCCCTGGCCTTGGGGTTCGCGCTGGTAGCTGTGGTGGTGCTGTTGCTGGCCACCGTGCTGCTGAACCGGCTGTTCCGCCCCGTCAACCGCCTGGTGAGCATAGCCACCCGCATCGGTCAGGGAGACCTCTCCGAAACCACCGACGTCAAGACCAACGACGAGCTGGGGATGCTGGGTCGGACCCTCGACCAGTCCATCGTGCAGTTGAGGGGCCTGGTGCGTACCGCCGAGGAGCGCGACCGTGAGCGCCGCGAGCGCGAGCAACTCCAGGCCAACATCGCCGAGTTCCTCAAAGTGGCCATGGACATCGCCCAGGGCGACCTCACCAAGCGTGGAGCGGTGACTCAGGACGTGCTGGGCAGCGTTGTTGACGCGGTGAACCTGGCAACCGAGGAAATCGCACGATTGCTCCAGGACGTGCAGCAGACCGCTTTGCAGGTCAATCAGGGCGCGCGCAGCATGGCCAGCACCTCAGCGCACGTGCTCGAGGCCGCTGCCTCCCAGGCTGAGGAAGCGCTCAAGGCCCGTGGACAGACCCGCCAGGTGGCCCAGACCGTGCAAAGCCTGGCCCAGACCGCCTCCTCCTCGGCAGAAGCCTCCCAACAGACCCTGCAAGCCGCACGCGCGGGCGAGCAGGCGGTGGAGGCGACCCTGGCGGGGATGCGGCAGATCCGCGAGCAGATGCAAGGCATCGCCGAGAGCATCCGGGGGCTCGCCAGCCGCTCGGCCCAGATCTCGGAAGTGGCCGACGCCCTGGCCGACTTCGCCTCCCAGACCAACCTGCTCGCGCTCAACGCCACCTTCGAGGCCGCGGGTGCAGGCGAGCTGGGACGGCGTTTCGCGGTGGTGGCCGAGGAGATTCGCAAGCTGGCCGAGGACTCCGCTAAAGCCACCCGCCAGGTGAGCGACATCGTCACCGACGTGCAGCAGGAGATTGGTCGCACCGTGAGCGCGGTGCTCGAGGGGGCCCAGACCGTGGAGGTGCAGTACCGCAGCGCGGAGCAGGCCCAAGGACAGCTCAGGGAAATCGCGCGACTGGCCGAGCAGTCCTCGCGGCTGGCGGCGCTGATCTCGAGCTACGCCCAGTCACAGGTGAAGTCCATCGAACTCGTGGACGAAGCCGTGCAGAGCATCGCTCAGACCGCCCAATCCACCCAGAGCGAAAGCCAGCAAGGCCGTCAGGCTGCCGAGGAGTTGCGCAGGCTGGCCGAGCAGCTCAGCGCTAACCTCTCCCGCTTCCGCCTGGCCTAAAGGAAGATATGCCAAGCCCTATACCCGAACTCCTCCAAAGCTTCCTCGCCGAAGCCTGGGAGGCCGTGCTGGCGCTGGAGCAGATTCCCGACTACGTCGCCCGCCAGGAATTTGAACCCCTGGTCATCGTGACACATCGGCTCAAGGGCTCGGCGGGGCTGTACAACTTCCCTCAGCTCTCTCGCCTGGCCGGGCTGCTCGAGCGCCTGCTCGAGGGCGCACCCCGGCTGACCCCCCAACAGCAAGAGCAACTCACCCGCTTCGTGGGGCTGGCCTCGGCCTGCATCTGCGACGCACTCGACAGCATCGCCCAGAATGGACACGAAGGCGGCGTAGGGCTCAACCTCAGCCGCCTGGGGGCCTCGAGCCTGCTGGGCGAGCTGGCCTTCGCCAACCCCCAGGCTTGGGTGGCGCACCCCCCGAGCGACCCCGGCGCCGAGCTGGGCGAGGGCGATGCGCCGGAAGAGGATGCCCCCTACAGCGCGAGCCTGCGCGAGGAACTACACCGCTTCTTCCGCGAGAACCCCGACATCTGGGAGTTCTTCGCCCCCGAGGTGCTCGAGCACCTCGACACCGCCCAGAACGCGTTGGAGCACCTGGCGGGCGAGGGCGAGGAGGGCGACGTGACCGCGCTCTTCCGCGCGCTGCACACCATCAAGGGTGCGGCCTACTCGGTGGGCTGCACCCCTATCGGCAAGCTGGCCCACAAGCTCGAGGACCTGCTGGTGCTCGTGCGCGACGGTCAGCGCCCCTGGAGCGGCGAGCTGGCCTCGATCGTGGCCGAGGGGGTGGGCACCATCCAGCTCATGCTCACCACCGCCGAGGGTCGCTCCACCGACCTCGAGGCGCACATCATCCGGCTCGAAGGGCTGCTGGGCGAGCCCACCGGCCTCATCGCCGAGGCCGTGGCGCCTGCACCGGCTCCCCAGCCCGCCGAGCCCCAGGCCACCCCCGTCGCCCCGAGCCCCGAAACCCGCAGCACGGTGCGCGTGGCGCTCGAGCGCCTCGACCACCTCCTCGACCTCACCGGCGAAGTCATCGGGACCCGCTCGCGCTTCGAGAGCCTGCTCTCACGGCTGAAGGAGATCGACGAGGCGCTGGAGAACAGCCGCCTGCGCCTGATGCAGGCCGCCAGCGACTTCGAGAGCCGCTACCTCAACCCCACCCTCTCCGAGTCCAAGGCCCCCGCCGCGGAAGAAACAGGGGAAGCGGGCTCGAGCGGCATCGGCAAGTCGGTGCAGGAGATGTTCTCCGAGCTCGAGTTCGACCGATACACCGACCTCAACATCCTCGCGCGTTCGGTCTCGGAAATGGTGGCCGACCTCAACGAGGTGCGCTCCCAGCTCGGCGCCACCCTGCTGGCCCTGCGCGACGAGCAGGACGCCTTCGGCAAGATTACCCGCTCGCTGCGCTCGGAGGTGGGCCGCATCCGGCTGGTGCCCATCGGGCGCCTCTACCAGCGCCTGCGCCGCCAGGTGCGGCAGATCGCCGCAGACCGGCCCATCCGCCTGGAGCTCTCCGGCGAGCAGGTCGAACTCGACAGCCTGGTGCTCGACGGCCTGGTCGAGCCCTTGGTACACATCGTCAACAACGCCATCGTGCACGGCATCGAGAGTCCGGAGATCCGCCTTCAGCGGGGCAAACCCGCCGAGGGCCTGCTGCGCATCCGCACCTACCAGCGCGGCGGCGACGCCTTCATCGAGGTCCAGGACGACGGCAACGGCATCGACGTGGAGGCAGTCAGGGCCAAGGCCATCGAGAAGGGCCTGCGCAACGAGGCCGATTTGCAAAACCTCAGTCGCCGCGAGCTTATCGAGCTCATCTTCCTCCCCGGCCTCTCCACCGCCCCGACCATCACCCAGGAAGCCGGGCGCGGGGTGGGAATGGACGCGGTGTGGAACAGCGTACGCCGCCTCAAGGGCGACATCACCATCGAGACCCAGGAGGGTCTGGGCACCACCTTCCGCCTGCGCGTGCCGCAGAGCCTGATCGTCTCGGACGTGCTGATCCTCGAGGCGAGCGGGCACACCCTGGGCCTGCCCAGCGACACCGTGCGCGCGCTGCGCCTGGTTGAGGGCAGCGCTCAAACGCTGGAGCACGAGGGCGAGCGCTACCCCATCCAGAAGCTTTCCCGTCTGCTGCGCCTGCCCGAGAGCGAGCTGAGCGAGATGGCGGTGGTCTACCTCGAGGTCGCCGGGCGGCAGCTGGCGTTGGGCGTTGACCGCCTGGTGGGGCTGCAACAATCCATCGTCAAGCCCTTCGAGGAACCGCTTTCACTCTTAGGTCACTTCTCCGGCGCGCTCGTAGCCGGTACGGGCGAGGTCATCCTGGTGCTCGACCCCAGCGGCCTGCTGCGCCTGCAGGCCGATCCCTACGACCACCGCGCAATCTCCTCGCTCAACATCGCCGCTCCTGCGCAGCAGACCATCCTACTGGCCGACGACTCGCTTTCGGTGCGCAAGATGGTGGGTCAGAACCTGCGCCGACTGGGTTACAATGTCGTCACCGCCGCCGATGGTCAGGAGGCGCTGGAAATCCTGCAAGAAGGCACCTTCGCCGCCCTGATCACCGACCTCGAGATGCCCCGCATGAGCGGTTTTGAGCTTCTGGAGGAGGTGCGTCGCCGCCCCCACCTCGCGCACCTGCCGGTGGCGATCCTCACCACCCGCGCCAGCGCCAAGCACCGTGACCTGGCGATGCAACTGGGGGTCAACGCCTATCTCACCAAGCCCGCCGACGAGGCCCAGTTGTTGCAGTTCCTGCGTGAAGGAGTTCGCACGTGAAAGCCTTGATCGTTGCCGCCAACCTCGAGTCCACCCGAGCCTTGCAGCAGGCTTTCATCCAGTCGGGTTTCGAAGTCCAGACCGAGACCAGCGCGCTGTATGCCCTGACCCTGCTGGAGCGCAATCGCCCGGATGTGGTGGTGAGCTTGGCCCAGCTTTCGGACATGAGCGGGGCCGAGTTCTATGAGTTGGTGCGCAGCGACGACGCTTTGCGCTTCGTGGCCTTCATCCTCCTAGCCTCCGAGGCCCCGGCCCACGTCTCCCGCATCGACAGTGTGATGCCCCCGGCGGTGATCGCCGGGGAGGTGGTGCGGCAGGCTTACCAGAAGGTGCTCGAGATCACCCGCCAGACCTACGAAGCCTCCAGCGCAGCCCCCATCCGCGAGGCCATCCAGGGCGTGCTGGGCGACATCAGTCTCTTCGACCTGGCCCAGTGGCTGGCCCGCTCGTCCAAGACCGGGCGGCTCGTGGTACACCTCGAGACCCAGCAGGCCACGCTGTACTTCCTCAAGGGTCAGCTCATCCACGCACAATTCGGCGACAAGAGCGGCGAGGACGCGGTGCTGCACCTGATGATACAGGCCGAGTCCAACCGGGACGGCAGCTTTGGCTTCGAGCCCAAAGACGCCAGCGACCTGTTCATGGAGCCCGTCACCATCCACAAGAGCACCGATCAGCTCCTGCTGTCGCTGGCGGTCGAGATCGATCATCGCCAGGCGGGCTCGAGCCTGAACTGAATAAGGAGGAGTATGCCAAAAGTTCTCGTGGTCGACGACAGCACCAGTGTACGCAAGGTGCTGGAGCGTCTGTTGGCCGCACGGGGGTTGCAGGTAGTGACTGCCCAGGACGCGGAGGAAGGGCTCAAAATGGCCACCGACGAGTCCCCCGATCTGGTCATCGCCGACGTGGTGATGCCGGGGATGAGCGGTTTCGAGCTGTGCCAACTGCTGCGGCTCAACCAGCGCTTCCGCGACACTCCGGTGATCCTGATCTCGGGCATCATGGACGACAAAACCCTCGTGCAGGCCCAGAGCGTGGGTGCCAACGGGGTCATCTCCAAGCCCTTCACCCCCGACACCCTCTACCCCAAGATCGAGCAGGCTCTGAGCAAGGCTCCCGCCGTCGCGCTTGCAGCTCCCCCTCCCGTATCCGCACCGCCTCCGACCCCTAATCCCGAGCCAATCCCGGCTCCTCCGGTGGCTGCCGCTCCGAGCACTCCCGCCCCTACCCCACCC
>NZ_QWLA01000023.1 GCF_003574095.1 Calidithermus roseus | reverse complement strand
GGCCTCGACCTCGAGGCGGGTGGGCAGCGAGGTCGAGGCCTTCCTGAGCGAGCGCAGCGCTTGAAGGTCGAGGCGCGGGAGCTGGGCGTGGACCTGCTTCAGGTCGCCGGGTCAGGCCCGGCCTACCGCATCTCCGAGAGCGACGTGCGCCGCTACGCCGAAGGTGGTGCCCCTGCGGCTCCTGCCGGTGTCCCCGTTACCGTCCCCGCCCCCACCCTGCCCGACTTCAGCAAGTTTGGCCCTACCCGCCGCGAGGCCATGTCGGGCGTCCGCCGGGCCACGGTGCGCTCGATGGCCCAGGCCTGGAGCACCATCCCTATGGTCACGCACTTCGACCAGGCCGACGTGAGCGAGATAGAGGCCCTGCGCAAGAGGTACGGGCCCAGGGCCGAGAAGAAGGGTGGCAAGCTGACCATGACCGCCATCCTGCTGAAGGTGGCCGCGGCAGCGCTCAAGGCCTTCCCCAAGTTCAACGCCTCCATCGACACCAGCACCAACGAGGTGGTGTTCAAGGACTACATCCACATCGCCGTCGCCGTGGACACCTCCACGGGTCTGCTGGTGCCGGTGATCCGCGACGTGGACAAGAAGGGCGTGATCGCGCTCGCCGTCGAGCTGGGCGAGATCGCGGCCAAGGCTCGAGACCGCAAGCTCACCCCCGAGGAGATGCAGGGCGCGAGCTTTACCATCTCCAACCTCGGCGGCATCGGCGGCAGCGGCTTTACCCCCATCGTCAACTGGCCTGAAGTCGCCATCATGGGCGTCTCCCGCTCGGAGATGCGGCCCGTGTGGAACGCTGAAAAGGGCACCTTCGAGCCCCGGCTGATCATGCCCTTCAGCCTCACCTACGACCACCGCCTCATCGACGGTGCCGACGCCGCCCGCTTCTGCCGCTTCGTCGCGGAGATGCTGGAAGACCCCTTCCTGCTGGGCTTTGAAGGCTGAGCCCTCGGTGGATTTCCCCTTGGAGCCTGATCCCAACGACAAGAGGGCGGCTGCGCTGCCCTCTTCCTCCTCGAGCAAGGTCGAATGGCGCAGGTGGGCCAAGAGAGCCCGCTCGAGGCTTTCCATCTCCGAGCTTTCACAGCCGATGAACGCCCACCTGGCCGCGCTGCTGGCTCAGCACACGGTGCGGCACGTCCTGCTCTACAGCGCCTTCGGCCACGAGCCCGACCCGGCAGGGGTGAGGGAACTGTGGCCGGCGCAGTACTACCTGCCCCGCACCGAGGGATTGGAATTGCGGGTTCACCCCTTGCCCGCGCCGCTGATCAAGCACCCCTACGGCTTCCTCGAGCCCTCCCCCACCGCCCCCCAGGCCGAGCCTGGCGCGCTCGAGGCGGTGGTGCTGCCGGGGTTGGCCTTCGACCTGCGGGGATATCGGCTGGGCTATGGGCAGGGGTTCTACGACCGCTTCCTGCCCACAGTCCCCCAAGCTCTCTGGATTGGATTCATTCCCCAGGATTTGATCGTGCCAGCGCTGCCTACCGACCCCTGGGACCTGCCCGTGCACTACCTGGTCAGCGAGCAGGGCGTAACCGCTTGTTACTCCCGGACAAGCTAAGGCGACCCCCACGGCTTACACCGCCGAATCTGCGTGCCAGACAACACAGAAGCAGCACATACAACTCATGGGTTGGCTGCCCCTCCCACCCCCCAGCACTTGTGCAGGTTGGCCTTACCAGATAACGCCCCCTATTGTCAAATCTCACAGGGAAGGGCAATTGCGTGCCCCTAGACTGGCCTGGATGGTCATACGTGGCGTGCTCTTCGATCGTGACGGGGTTCTTCTCGAGTCCAACGATGAAACCTACGACCACTTCGTGCACTGGTTGGCCAGCTATGGCCCCACGCCCAGCCAGGTGATGCGCGAGGTCAGGCGGGTGTCGGAAAGGCAGCTCGAGAAGATCCGCAAGCTGGAGATAACCACCCCCGAAGCTGAGAAACAATACTGGCTAGAATCGGCCCAGAGTCTGCTGGACAACCTGGACATCGGCTCCAAGGGACCCACCCCACAGGAGATCGCGGTGCTGTGGCCGTACTACCGCTTCCTCAAGCCGGTGCGCGGCGTGGCACGGGTGCTGCGGGAGTTGCGCGCTCAGGGCCTGGTGCTGGGGGTGCTGTCCAACGCTCTGCCCTCACTGCGGGAGAGCCTGGCCTACCACGGCCTGGACCTGAGCTTCCAGCACTTCTTCGCCTCCAGCCGCATGGGGGTGGCCAAGCCCGACCCCAGGGCCTTCGAGATGGCCGTAGCCCAGATGGGCTTGACCCTGGGCGAAGTGATCTACGTGGGGGATAACCCCCACCACGTCGAATCCGCTCGACGGCTGGGGATGCCGGCCTACTCGATGCAATCGCAAGGAATCCCCGATCCGCGCAACAGCTTTCACCTGCTGTGGCAGCTCGAGGACCTGCTGTCACTGGTCTCCTGAGCACACCATGAACCGACGGGAGGCTGTGCGGCCTCCCGTCGCGCTTTGCCATGGCTTTTAGGACGAAGGCCGATCCGAGGTGAGGTCCACGGGCAGCTTGGCCTCTTCCTTCTCGTCGACCATGTAGATCTGGGTGTAAAAGATGGCGGCGATGGCGGCCCCCACCAATGGCCCCACCCAGTAAATCCAGTGGTCGGCCCAGCTCCCGCCGATGATGGCCGGAGCCAGCACCCTGGCCGGGTTCATGGCTGCTCCCGAGATGGCCCCTCCGGCCATGATGTCCATGACGATGGTCAGGCCAATGGCAAAGGCTGCCACCGGCAGTTTATGGTGCAGCGCGGTCGCGAAGATCACCAGCACCAGGAAGAAGGTCAGGACGATCTCGGCCACCAGGCCCTGCGGCGCGCTGAAGCCCAGCCCCACCGCCGGGGTGCCCTTGGCGACCGCCTCGCTGCCATACAGCCCCGCCAGCAAGGCCGCCGCGGCCAGCCCACCCAGGAACTGGCTGACCCAGTAGCCGATGGCCGGGCCAAGCTTGATGTTTCCCGTGATCAGCATGCCAAAGGTCACCGCCGGGTTGAAGTGCCCGCCTGAGGCGTGTCCCACAGCCAGGATCATCAAAGCAATCGCCAAACCATGGGCCAGTGCCACCGCAGTCAGTTCCCCACCCTCGGTAACGTGAATGGCTCCAACCCCGGCGAAAACCAGGGCAAAAACACCGATGAACTCTGCAATAAACGCCTTCATCGTTTTCCTCCTTCGCATCCAGAGCCCTCTCAGATGGAACCCATTGGTTTTACATCACAGCGGAACTATATCATGGGAGTGTGGTTGGGCGATTCCGTCGGCTGCTGCGAGCTTTTCTACCCTCGCTGTGTCAGCCGGACGATGCCTGGGCGCTCGAGCGCCTTTCCCCCGAGGAGGTTACGCTCTACCAGGCCATGGACGTGCGTGACCGCGAGCACGCCCTCGAGGTAGCTCAAACCCTGCTATCCCGCCACCCCGACGCCCCGGACTACGTCGTGCGGGCCGCCCTGCTGCACGACAGCGGCAAGGCCCTAAGGCCCTATCACCCTCTCGAGCGCATTCTGGTGGGCCTGTACAGCCCCCCTGTTCCCGCCGAGCCCCTCAGAAGTGGGATTTACGGCGCCTGGCAGGTGCGCCGCCACCACCCGGAGTACGCCGCAAGGCGCATCAGCGATGAGCGCGTGGCCGCGATCGTGCTCGAGCACCACCATCCCCAGAGCCTGTGGGGAAGGCGCTTACATGCGGCGGATCAGGAGTTTTAGGAAAATATCAACAATTCGATTGAACATAGCGAGAACAGTCTCGCAGTCAGGGCTTTTCAGGCTTGCCAATCTTGGTGCATCCAGATAAGATTATTGCTAGAGTTCCATAATATCTAGGTGATAAGGAGTCCACATGTTCGACGAAGATCGCATACAGCAAGACTCGCCAGCCTGGGTCGCCTTCGTACAGATCTGCTTTGCGATATCGCTAGGCTGTACGGCCTTGGGGGTCATCTTCCTTCCCGTAAACCTCTGGGTTAAGGGTTATTTAGGGATGGGCCTGCTCTTTACCGTCGGCTCGACGATCATCCTCTCGAAAACCCTGCGCGACCAGCACGAGGCTCGAAAGCTGATCAAGCGCATACGGGATGCTAAAACCGAAAAAATCCTGACCGAGTTCGAGAAGGTAAGTTGAGGCCTTCACATGCCCAACTAAGCCCCCTTCAACGGGTTTACTTCCATCCTGGGGCCCCCCAAAGGGCTCAATTCGCCTCACTGGGAGATCGGCCATAATGGGAAGCTTCCCGTACGGTTTCCATATTCGGAAAGCTACTCCTCGCTGAAGTCCATGCCCATGATGCTGTAGCCGGCATCCACGTAAACCGTCTGCCCGGTGGTGCCGCTGGAGAGCGGCGAGAGCAGATAGAGGCCCAAGTTGCCCACCTCCTCGTGGGTGATCATGCGCTTGAGGGGAGCGATGGCGTTGTACTTGGCGGTCATCTTGCGAAATCCGGGAATGCTCATGCTGGCCACGGTGCGAATAGCCCCCGCCGAAACCGCGTTGACGCGCACGTTTTTGGGCCCCAGGTCGTAGGCTAGGTAGCGCACGGTGGCCTCGAGGGCGCTCTTGGCGATGCCCATGACGTTGTACTTGGGCACCACTTTCTCCGCGGCGTAGTAGCTGAGCGTCACCACCGAGGCCCCCTCGTTGAGCAGCGCTTCGGCCTCGCGCACCACCGCCAGCAGGGAGTAGGCCGAAACCTGCAGGGCCAGCGTCCAGTCTTCGCGGGTGGTCTCGATGTAACGGCCTTCCATCGCAGGCCGGGGTGCGAAGGCGATGGAGTGCACCAGGCAGTCCAGGCCGCCCCAGGCCTCCTTGAGGTCGGCCATCATGGCCTTGATGGCTTCCTCGTTGGTCACGTCCACTTCGTACAAGCGCACCCCGTGCATGCCGGTGGTAAGCTTTTCGATCTTCTCCCTCAGCCGTTCACCCTGGTAGCTGAACGCCAGGGTAGCCCCGGCCTGGTGCAGTTTCTGGGCAATGGCCCAGCCCAGGCTGCTCTCGTTGGTCACGCCCATCACCAATGCTTTTTTGCCCGACAGGTCGATCGGAACCATAGTGATGAGTATCTTATCCCACTCCCCACCAAGCCAAGCCCGCGGCTCGAGCCGCCCGAAGCACCTTTACTGAATCTTTAGTGATAACGTTTGCAATATTTTGTTCGACTCAAGAAATACCAAGTTGAAATATCCCGCTGGGGACATTCATCTCTATTTGTGTTCGTGTAGGCTTTGTGATACAAATTGATGCATCCCTTAACCCCAACGTCGCAAGTCAAGCAAAAGGAGGACCATATGTCACCGAAACAACCCAAAATTAAGATGGGCGAGAAGGTCGAATGCCGTTGGGTTCCGGGGACACTTGACCGGGTGCGGTTGCTTCTGGAGGACAGGGAACTCGAGGTCGGCATCGACCAGTTCGAGCGGGTGCTGGGCGGGCACGCCCTGCACGATCTCTACCTCAAGGGCGTGGTGCGGCTGAGCCTCGACGCACAAGCCCGCCGCAGGCTGATCAGCTAAAGCTTTACCAGGCTGCGGGCCACCCTTCAGGGGGTGGCCCACTTGCTTCAAGCGGGCCCACCGGAGGGTCGTAGAATGCCCTCATGTTGAGCGACCCTGAATCTCTCAAGCGCTTCGGGGACAAGGCATATTGCCTGTGCCACCTCGAGCGCACCCGCCGGGAGTTGTTGCACCAGCTCGAGGCCATCCCCGAAGAAACTTTTTTTCGCCAGCCCGATCCCGAAACCTGGAGCGTCGCGCTACTCATGGAGCACGTCGCCCTGGCCGAGGGCTCCTTTGCCCGGGTTATTCGCCGCCTGCGTCGCATCGCGCAGGGGGAAGCGCTCGAGGCGGTTACAGTGCCTGCCGGAGAACTCAAGGGGGGTAAGGCCCAGGCCCCAGCCATCATCCGCCCCAAGGGCGGGCTGAGCAAGGCCCAGATCGCCCAGTTGCTGGCCGAACAACGGGCCTTCCTGCTGGCAGAGGTGGAGAAGAGCGGCGAGCTGCTCGAGCACCCCGCGACCTTCCCCCACCCTTTCTTTGGCGAGCTGAACGGCCTGGGATGGCTACAGACCGCCGTCTTCCACGAGCGTCATCACCTCGCCCAGATCCCCACCCGCCTCGAGGGTACGTAATTTCCTTGTCCAGGCCGGGCTTCTTGCATACCACTTTACATTTTTGCATATCCGGTTATATTAAGGATATCAGCGGCCGAGAGCCGCGATTTTTTCGTTAGGCGCAGGTGGTGCGTCTTACGTCGTACGCCCTACGCAAAATGCTAAACGCTTTGGCCCTCGGCCAGTAGCTCCCCTCGCTAGTTCAACCACCGGCTCCGCTGGTAAGGGCACTCGGCCATGTGGGGGCATTTGCGCCGTCCCTGGCGGAGGGCTTCTACTTCGGCGTTGTTGAGCCGGTCGCCGCAGAGGGGGCAGCGCAGGCGGCTCGAGCTGCCGGGGACGGGCGCGCTGCCGAAGCGCTTGGGCCAGAAGGCCCGGCCGATGCGGAAGAGGAAGTACACCGCGAGGCCGAGGATGAGGGCGGCGAGCAGGATGTCCACCAAATCATCTTACGCAATGCACCATGAGCATCTGGCATGCCATGTGTGACGCTCTAGCGTATTCCTCGAGCGCGTGGGCGATCCAGCTGCCGTCCGCCCGATGGCGTAGATGGCCATCCCTGCACCGGTGGGCAGGTTCAGCACCCGCGCCAGCACCGCCAGGGTCATGTCGATGGTGGGTTGTTCAGCCAGTTCGTGCCGCAGCTAGGCTACGAGTTCGCGCACCAGGGCCATGGTGAGGGTGTCCTTGCAGCGCGCGCCCAGGGTTTGCAGCAGCGCCAGGCCGCGTGGGTCGCCCTCGGAGTAGATCCTGTGGCCGAAACCAGGAACCCCTTCGCTACTTCCCAGTGGATGTTTGCCTGTGGCATCGACACGAGGCCGAAAAATCGCGTTTCGCGCATGGTGCGAATGGAGTGGAGTTCTTGAAGTGGCCGTGGGCTTAAGGGGTATAGTAATTGGCGAATGGTTATCAAGATCTGAAATGGGCCGACGTACGGGACTCGTCGCGCCGTGGGTTTTCCCTCCATTAAACCCCGACTCCAGGAGGTGCGAATTGACGCCCATCAGCTGCAACGGGAGCAAGGTCACCAGCCAGAGCACGTTGGCGTCGGGCCGCTTTACAGGCGGTCAGGGTCCTCCTGGGCTGGCTCCAAGGCTCGGATTCGGAGAGGGCTTTTGAACATCAGGAGGCGCTATGGCAGAGAAGGTCAGGATCAGCGTCACGGTCAACGGGGTCCAGCACACCAGCGAGGTGGAGCCCCGGCAATTGTTGGTGCATTACCTGCGCGAAACCCTGGGGCTCACCGGCACCCACATCGGCTGCGATACCAGCCAGTGCGGGGCCTGCGTGGTGCACGTGGACGGCCAGGCGGTTAAGTCCTGCACGGTATTTGCCGTGCAGGTCGATGGTTCGTCGCTCACCACCATCGAGGGGCTGGCCAAGGATGGCCATTACCACCCCGTTCAGGAAGGCTTCTGGGAAAAGCACGGTCTGCAGTGCGGCTTCTGCACCCCCGGCATGATCATGGCGGCGGTGGATTTGCTCAAGAAAAACCCCAACCCCAGCGAGGGGGAAATTCGCCACGCGCTCGAGGGCAACCTCTGCCGCTGCACCGGCTACCAGAACATCGTGCTGGCCATACAGTACGCCGCTGCCAAGCTGCGCGGCGAGCCGGTGACGGGAGCGGTGGCGGACGACTAGAGATGCCGATGGCGGGTGGCGAAAAAGCTATTCGCGCTGAGCCATCAGCGCGACCGAAGGGAGCACAGACATGGCCGATGTAACCAAGATGGTCGGCAAAGCCATTAAGCGCCGCGAAGACCCCAAGCTGATCCAGGGACGGGGAACTTTCATCGACGACATCAAGCTCCCCGGCATGCTCCACGCGGCGGTGGTGCGCAGCCCCTACGCCCACGCCAAAATCAAGCGCATCGACGTGTCCAGGGCCCTGGCCCACCCCGGCGTGGTGGCCGTGTTCACCGGCGAGGACATGATGGACATCAACCCCATGCCCGCGGCCTGGCAGGCAGGCGGGGTGAAGAGCAACGCCGTAACCCCCAGGGCCCTGGCCGTGGGCAAGGTGACCCACGTGGGCGACGGGGTGGCGCTGGTGGTGGCCGAGGACCGCTATACCGCCCGCGACGCCGTAGAGCTGGTCGAGGTGGAGTACGAGCCCCTGCCAGCGGTGGTGGACGCCCGCAAGGCCACCGAGCCCGGCGCTCCCCTAATCCACGAGGCCGCTCCCAACAACATCTGCATGGAGTGGGAGTGCGGCAGCAAGGAGAAAGCCGATGCCGCCATCGCCAGCGCCGAGGTGGTGGTCAAGGAAGAGATCATCAACCAGCGCCTGATCCCCACCCCCATGGAAACACGGGGCTGCGTGGCCCGCTACGATGCGGCCACGGGTGAGTTCACGCTGTGGATGACCTCGCAGGCCCCGCACGTTCACCGCCTGCTGCTGACCGCGTTCGTGTTCGGCATCCCCGAGACCAAGCTGCGCTGCATCGCGCCCAACGTGGGAGGCGGCTTCGGACAGAAGATCTTCTGCTACGCCGACTACGCTTTTACCATGTGGGCCGCGCGCAGGCTGGGCCGCCCGGTCAAGTACGTCGAGGAGCGCTCGGAGAACTACAAGGCCTCGACCCATGGACGCGACCACGTCACCGAGGTGGAGATCGCCGGGACCCGTGATGGCAAGGTCACGGGGCTGCGCGTGAAAACCTGGGCCAACCTGGGCGGGTACTTCTCCACCATCGCCGGGGGGATCCCCACCACCCTCTACGGGCGCATCATCACCGGGGTGTACAAGATTCCCGCCGCCCACGTCAAGGTTTGGGGCGTGTACACCAACACCGCGATGGTGGACGCCTACCGGGGCGCGGGCCGCCCCGAGGCCAGTTACCTCATCGAGCGGATGATGGACCGCTTCGCCGCCGAGATCGGCATGGACCCAGCCGAGGTGCGGCGGAGAAACTTCATCCAGCCCCAGGACTTCCCCTACGACAACGGCCTGGGCATGCTGCCTTACGACAGCGGCAACTACGAGCCCGCCCTGAATAAGGCCCTGCAAATGGTGGGTTACGAGAACTTCCGCAAAGAACAGGCTGAAGCCCGTAAGCAAGGGCGCTATCTGGGGCTGGGCATCAGCTCCTACGTGGAGATCTGCGGGGTGGCCCCCAGCGCCTGGATCGGCGCGGTGGGCCAGGGCTGGGGCGCGGGCTTGTTCGAAAGCGCCAACGTGCGGGTCCACCTCACCGGCAAGGTGGTGGTGACCACCGGCTCGCTGCCGCACGGACAGGGGGTGGAGACCACCTTCGCCCAGATCGTGGCCGACGAGCTGGGCGTGCCTTACGAAGACGTGACCATCGAGTGGGGCGACACCCTGGCGGCCCCCTTCGGCTACGGCACCTACGGCAGCCGCAGCCTGGCGGTGGGCGGCACGGCAGTGCACAAGAGCGTGCAGAAGATCAAGGAGAAGGCCAAGATCATCGCCGCGCACATGCTCGAGGCCGCTCCCGAGGACATGGTCTTCGAAAACGGCAAGGCTTACGTCAAAGGCTCCCCCGACAAGGCCAAGACCCTGGCCGAAATCGCCCTGCAAGCCTCGCTGGCCTACAGCCTGCCGCCGGGGGTGGAGCCTTTCCTCGACGAGACCACCTACTACGACCCGCCCAACTGCACCTTCCCCTTCGGCACCCACATCGCCATCGTGGAGGTGGACGCGGAGACGGGCAAGGTAGAGCTCAGGCGCTACGTGGCGGTGGACGACGTGGGCAACATCATCAACCCCCTGATCGTGGAGGGCCAGCTTCACGGCGGCATCGCCCAGGGCGTGGCTCAGGCCCTCTACGAGCACGGTTACTACGACGAAGACGGCGAGCTTCGCAGCTCCAACCTGCTCGAGTACGCCGTGCCCACCGCCGCCATGCTGCCCAGGTACGAATTGGATCACACCGTCACCCCTTCCCCCGTCAACCCCATGGGCGTGAAGGGCGCGGGAGAGGCCGGAACCATCGCCAGTGCACAGGCGGTGATGAACGCCGTGATCGACGCCCTTTCGCCCTTCGGCATCAAGCACCTGCAAATGCCGGCCACCCCGGAAAGGGTCTGGCGGGCCATCCAGAACAGCCGGCAGATGCGCCAGGCCGCTGATTAGCGTCGTGCGTCATACGCCGTACGTCCTATGTCAAGAGCATCCGGCGTACGACGTACGACCCAAACGGAGGTTCCATGTACACCGCTCCTTTTACCTATCACCGGGCCCAAAGCCTCTCCGAGGCCCTGCAGATGCTTCAGCAGAACCCCGAGGCCAAGCTGCTGGCAGGAGGCCACTCGCTGATCCCGGCCATGAAGCTGCGGCTGGCCACCCCCCCGGCCCTCATCGACATCTCCAGGGTGCCCGAGCTGAGGGGCATCCGCCGCGAGGGCAACACCCTCGTCATCGGCGCGGCCACCACCTATTACGAGATTGAAAGCTCGGAGCTGGTCAGGCAAAGCATCCCCGCCCTGCCCGAGGCCATCGAGCAGATCGGCGACCCGATGGTACGCAACAAGGGCACCATCGGGGGCTCACTGGCCCACGCCGACCCCGCCGCCGACCTCCCCGCCGTGGTGCTGGTCCTGGATGCAAAGCTGAAAATCCAGGGACCCGGCGGGGCGAGGCTGGTAGACGTGGATTCCTTTTTCCAGGGCATGTTTACCACCGCCGTCGGACCAGGCGAAATCCTCACCGAGGTCCACGTCCCCCTGCCTCAGGGCGTTGCTCGGATGGCGTACGAGAAGTTCCCCCACCCCGCTTCCCGCTACGCGGTGGTGGGGGTGGCGGTGGCGATCGGGCCCAATGGAGTGCGGGCCGCGCTCACCGGCGCGGGCGACCACGCCGTGCGCCTGAGCAAGCTCGAGCAGGCCCTCTCCGGCCAGCCTCTCAACGCCCAGAGCATCGAGGCCGCCTGCCAGAACCTGGTGGACGCTGGCGAGCTGATGGGCGACCACAACTTCTCCGCCGAGTACCGCGCCCACCTGGTGGACGTGCTGGCCAAGCGGGCGCTGCTGCGGCTGGTTTAGCGCTCGGGGTCGAGGGCTGAATGCCGGGCGTGGGTCGTACGTCCTACGTCGTACGCAAAACGCCAAACGCAAGACGCGAAACGCCAGACGCTTGCCCCCCTTAGCAAGGGGGCTGGGGGATACCCCTCCCCGCCGGCGGGGAGGGACGGGGTGGGGTAACCACAGGCCACTAGCTGACGGCTGACCGCTGATGGCTGAAAGCCAAGTGTCGCTCGTCTTGCGTTCGGCGCTGGCCGTTGGGCGAAAATAGAGCCATGATGCCCTCCACCGTCGAGGAAACCCTCGCCTCCCTCGAGGCCCACCGCTACATCGCCGACAAGGGGCTGGCGGTCTCGGTCTTCTTAGCCCTCAAGCTGGGGCGGCCCCTGCTGCTGGAGGGTGAGCCCGGCGTGGGTAAGACCGAGATCGTGAAGGTGCTGGCTGACATGCTCTCCACCCGCCTGATCCGCTTGCAGTGCTACGAGGGCCTGGACGTGAGCAACGCGGTCTACGAGTGGGACTACGCCCGCCAGATGATGCAAATCCGGCTGCTGGAAGCCTCGGGCGAGCGCGAGGCGGCTAAAGTGCGCCACGAGGTCTTCAGCGCGGAGTTCCTGCTCGAGCGCCCCCTGCTGCAAGCGCTGAGGAGCGTGAATGGCAAGGCCCCGGTGCTGCTCATCGACGAGCTCGACCGCGCCGACGAGGAGTTCGAGGCTTTCTTGCTCGAGTTCCTCTCCGACTGGCAGATCACCATCCCCGAAGTCGGCACGGTCAAAGCCGAGAAACCCCCGGTGGTGGTGATCACCTCCAACCGCACCCGCGAAATCCACGACGCGCTCAAGCGCCGCTGCCTGTATTTCTGGATCAACTACCCCTCCTTCGAGAAGGAATACCGCATCGTGCGGGAGAAGGTGCCCGGCGTGCCGGAGAAGCTGGCGAGGCAGGTGGTGGCCTTCGTGCAGGAGTTGCGCAAGGAGGACCTCTACAAGGCCCCTGGGGTGGCCGAGACGCTGGACTGGGCCGCCTCGCTCTTGGCCCTGGACGCGACCCGCCTCGAGCCAGGGCTCGTCGAGGAGACCCTGGGTGCGCTGCTGAAGTACCAGGACGACGTGATCAAGACCAAGAGCATGGCCCACGACCTGCTCGAGCGGGCCCAGAGCAACGCCCTCAGCCCCGCATGAACCCTTCCCTCCCCAGCGGCCACCTGCTAGCCCACGTGGTGCGCTTCACCCGGCTCCTGCGCGAAGGGGGGGTGGTGGTGACCCCGGGCCAGACCATGACCTTCGTCCGCGCCCTCGAGCAGATTTCCATCCTCGACGCCGGCAGCTTCTACTACGCCGCCCGGAGCAGCCTGCTCACCCGGCGGGAGGACTACGAGCGCTTCCACACGCTGTTCCTGCGCTTCTGGCAGGAGTTTGGTAGCGAGAACAGCCTGAGCGAGTTGTTCAAGGACGCGCGGGGGCTGCTGCCCGCCAAACCCCGTCCCCGCCCGCTGGAAGTGGCCTCGGTGCCCCGCTCGGGCGAGGCGCAATCCGATAAGCCGCCCGTTCCCCTGGTGGACCGCAGCCTCACCTACAGCAGCGACGAAGCCCTCAGGCAGCGCTCTTTCGAGGCCATGAGCGCCGAAGAACTCGAGGCCGCCCGCCGAGTGCTGCAAAACTTCGACTGGCGCATCTCCGAACGCCCTACCCGAAGGCTCCAGCCCGCCGGATCGGGGGCCTTGCTCGACCTGCGTCGCAGCTTTCGCAAGGCACTGAAGCACCAAGGTGAGTTCGTGCGGCTGGCCTGGCGCCAGCGCAAGAGCAAGCCCCGCCCGCTGGTGATCCTCGCCGACGTCTCGGGCTCGATGGAGCGTTACGCCCGTATGCTGCTGCACTTCCTGCACGCCTTCGCCCAGGCCCAGACCCGCCAGGGCCTGCGCACGGTGGAGGCCTTCGCCTTCGGCACCCGGCTCACCCGCATCACCCGCCCCATGAAAAAGCGCAGCGTGGACGCAGCTTTGCTCGAGGTGGGCCGGTTGGTGCGGGACTGGTCGGGGGGAACGCGCATCGGGCAAAGCCTGCACGAGTTCAACCGCACCTGGGCCAAGCGGGTACTGGGCCGGGGCGCGGTGGTGCTCATCGTCTCCGACGGCTGGGACCAGGGCGACCCCGAACTGCTGGCCTTCGAGATCGAACGGCTGCAGAAATCCTGCCACCGCCTGATCTGGCTCAACCCCCTGCTGGGCACTCCCGGCTACCAGCCGCTGACCCGTGGCCTGGTGGCCGCCCTGCCCTTCGTGGACGACTTCTTGCCCGTGCACAATCTCTACAGCCTCGAGCAACTCGCCCGGGCCCTGGAAAAGCTCCCCCAGCGGGGCGGAAGTCGGCGCTCGGGTCTGGCTCACCCCGCGAGCTGAGCGGCTGTGGTTATGCTTAATACATTATTAAGTATGCTAAATAAGCTTTGAACATATCGCAGTGCTCGAGGTATCCTACGGCGCTATGAACCCAGCGGGCGCACCGATCGATCGTTGAGGTATGCGGTGAGGCGTCAGGCCAGCATGGTCTTTATCCTGGTCAGCGTCCTGATCAACGTGATGGGTTTGGGGCTGGTCATCCCGGTCCTGCCCAAGCTGATCGAGCACCTCGCCGGAAGTGTGCAGGCGGGGGCCTACTACAACGGTATTTTCATCGCCATTTACGCCGCCATGCAGTTCGTCTTCGCCCCCATCCTGGGACGGCTGAGCGACCGCTATGGCCGCCGCCCGGTGCTGCTGGCAGCCTCCTTCGGCACCGCGCTGGACTACCTCATCGCCGCCGTTACCCCTGCCCTGTGGCTGCTGTTCGTGGCCCGGCTGGTCGCGGGTATCCTTGGGGCGAGCTTCAGCACCGCCAACGCCTACATCGCCGACGTCTCCAGACCCGAGGAACGGGCCAAGAACTTCGGCCTCATCGGCGCGGTGTTCGGCCTGGGCTTCATTCTGGGGCCGGGGATCGGGGGCATCCTGGGCCAGATCGACCTGCGGCTGCCCTTCTACTTCGCCGCGCTCTTGTCCTTTGTCAACGGGCTGTACGGCTGGTTCGTGCTTCCGGAGTCGCTCAAGCTGGAGAACCGCAACCTGAGCCACACCTCCAACAACCCCTTCGCCGCGCTAAGCATCCTGAAGCGCACCCCGCTGCTGCTGGGCCTCAGCGGGAGCGTGATCCTGATCAACCTGGCCTTCCAGATCCTCCAAACGGTGTGGGTGCAGTACACCACCTACCGCTTCGAGTGGAGCATCCTCCAGACCAGCCTCTCGCTGGTGCTGGTGGGCGTCACCGCGGTGGCGGTGCAGGGAGGGCTGGTACGCCTCATCGTGGGGCGGCTGGGTGAGCGGCGCTCGGTGCTGCTGGGGCAGGGCGCGGGGATCGTGAGCTTCACCCTCTACGGCCTGGCGACGCAGGGCTGGATGATGTACGCCACCATCCTGCTGGGCTCCATCGGCAACGTGAGCCAGCCCGCCAGCCAGGCTTTGATCTCGAGGTCGGTCTCCGCCCGCGAGCAGGGGGCCGTGCAGGGCGCGCTGAGCGCCCTGGTGAGCCTCACCGGCATGGTGGGCCCGCTCTTCGGCGGCTTCCTGCTAGGCCAGGTGGCCCGCGCCGGGGTGCCCACCTGGATGGTGGGAATGCCCTTCTTCGTCGGAGCCTTGCTCTACGGCCTGGGCTTCGTCAACACCTGGCTGACCTTCCGCCGGGTACCGCCGGGGGAGGCGGAAGAGGCGCCGGTTGCGACGCCGGTGGCGGAACACGCGTGACGACTCCTCGGACTTCAGTCCGAGGCTTTTCGGTTCTCACGGGGCTGCTTGTGCAGCGCCCATCCCCGAAGGCCCCGTCCGGGCCTGTTGTGTGGTTTTCCATACCGATGTTGAGGCTCTTCCCCTTCTTTCACCGGGACGGTCCCGTTCAAGGTTTTACGCGGGGAACGAGGGTTTGCTACCGTCATGACCAGGCAAACACTTTGTCCCCGCAACCCCCTACCTCGACTTTCAAGGTACTCGGGGAACGCTGTCCCCAAGGGGATTATAGCCCCCCACACCCCCCTCTTCTAAAGCTGCGCTCGGATTGCGTCTGCGTCGGCCTGGGAGTAGCCGTAGAGCGTGACTTCCAGGCTTTCATCTGCCGCGCGGAGTTCCTCGAGCATCACCCGGATCACCTCGTCGCGTGGCAACCCGGCTACCCCCGTGCCCAGCAGGGGGAAGGCTATGGTTTTGAGGCCGTGCTCGAGGGCCAGCCGCAGGGCGTGGCGGGTGGCGGAGCGCACGGTTTCGAGGGTGGCGGGCTCGTCGCCCATGGCCGCCGCGTGGATGACGTACCGGACCGGCAGGCGGCCCGCGCCGGTGATGGCGGCCTCCCCTACCCGGATTTTGCCGTGGCGATCGCACTCCTCCTGGATCTCGGGGCCGCCCTTGCGGTGAATGGCCCCCGCCACCCCGGCTCCCAGGATCAAATGGTTGTTGGCTGCGTTGACGATGGCATCCCCCACGAAGTCGGTGATGTCGCCCTGGGCGACGTGGATGCGGGCCATGAGACGATTGTAGCCTCACTCATCAGCCCGCAGGAGTAGCTCGGCTTTGGGGCTCGAGGCGGGCGAGGGTAAGGGCGTAGTCGGCGGAGTTGAGCGCGTCCACGCGCTCGAGGCGCCGGGCCAATTCGAGGTCGATGACCATAGCAGTTCCTACAAGACGTAGTGCTCGTAGGGGTTCTCGTGGGGCGGGCCGTCGGAGATCCACAGCTCGAGGGTGCTTAGGTTCATGATCACCGAGGCCACGGTGCGGTAGGGCTCGCCCAGCTCGTACTCCTCGGCGCTGGCGGTGCGGCAGACGGCGTAGGGTGCGCCGTCGCGGTCGCGCAGGGCGTCTTGCAGGTCGGCCAGGCCCGGCTTTTCCAACTGCCGCAGGCGCTCCTCTAGCCGCCGGTGGCGGTGGCCGGAGCGGTCGAGCCACTCGATGGGCGGCACCTCGATGCCGTGGGCCTGGGGGTCGAGGAAATGGTTGGCGTGGACCAGTTGGCGCTCGTCCTGCCAGCGCACCACCTTGGCGGGGGAAACCTCGAGGTCTACGGCCACCTCCCCCTGCCCCAGCAGGAAGTTGCCGGAGGCGGTGCGCGGGGCGGCGCTCACCTTGGCCTCGGCCTCGGCCAGCGTGCGCGAGCGCAGGGCCTCGTAGGTGCGCAGGTGGAAGGGTTTGCCCAGCCCCGCCCAGTCGTCGCCCACCGCCACCAGCCCGTTGATGCACAGGCCCAGCCCGTAGGAGTTCAGGCCGATCTTGCCCCCGAAGATCCCGGCCTCGGTGAAGGCCAGCACCCGCGTGCCGTCGGGCTCGGTGACGTGCTGGAGGGCACCTCTGGCGTCTTCGATCCAGTCCCAGTTCTGACCCATCCACAACGCTCCGTCGGCGCTGTGGGCGGGCAGCAGGGCGAAGGCGGTGCAGCCGTCGGGGACCTCGCGGCCAAACTGGTGGTAGAGGATCTCGTAGCGCACGTTGAGGGTGGCGATGTCCACCAGGCTCTGCCCCGAACCCGTCGCGATGCCCTCGAGGCCCTGGGCATAGGCCGGGCTCTGCTGGCGAATGGCTCCCAGGTAGGTCTCTCCGCGCCGCCGGGCCTCGGCAGGTGGCAGTTTGCCCTCGACTTCGAAGCGGCGGAAGTAGACCTCGAGGTTGTGCGCGATGGCGTCGGCCAGGGCCCGGCCCTGGGTGAGGCCCTGGTCGTAGGACGAACCGGAAAGTCGGACGTAAGGCAGGCTCATGAAATCTCCGTTTGGAAAGGCTATCAGCTATCGGCCATCAGCAAAGTACTCCAGACCATAACCGACGGAATTGGCGGGTGTTCGTGGGAACCGCTCTGAGCATAGTATTCTCCTTCCAGCATGCGTGTACCGTTGCCTCAACTCTTCACGGCCTTCTTGTACATCGGCCTCACCGCCTTCGGCGGCGGGGGCACCGCCCACATCTACGAGCTCATGGTGGTGCGGCGGGGCTGGCTGAGCGAGCGGGAGTTCCTGGAAACCACCGCCGTGTGCCGGGTGCTGCCGGGGCCGGTCTTCGCCAACCTGGCGGCCCACCTGGGAGCGCGGCTGGGCGGGGCGCTGGGCGGGTTGGTGGCCCTGGCGGGGGTGTTGCTGCCGGGCTCGAGCCTGATGCTCCTGCTGAGCCTGGCCTACTTCCGCTTTGGGGCCCAGCCGGGCTCGAGCGCCGAAGGGGCTTTGAGCGGGGTGGCGGCGGCGGCCATCGGCCTGGTCCTGGCGACCATGCTGCGCCAGGTCAGGGTGGGGTTGGACTCGCTCAAGGCCATCCTGCTGGCCCTGGCGGTGTTCGTGACCTATGGCCTGCTGCATTGGTCGCTGCTGCTGGTGCTGCTGCTCACCGTGCCGGTGGGGGTGGCGCTGTACTGGCAGGAGGCCGAGTGAGCGAGGGGCTCGAGGTCTTCTTTACCTTCCTGCGCCTGGGGCTGGTGAGCTTTGGCGGGGGCATGGCCAACCTGCCCGAGATGGCCCGAGTCCTCATCGCCAAGGGCTGGGTCACGCCCCAGCAATTCGCCGACGGCTTCGCGATGGGCCAGTTCGTGCCGGGGCCCAACATGCTGGCGGTGGTGTTCTACGGTCTCAGCGCGTGCGGGCCGGTCGGGGCCGTGGCCGCCGCGCTGGGGATGTTCCTGCCGGGGGCCACGGGGGCCATCTTGCTGGTACACGGCTGGGAGTGGATGGCTCGCGCCCGCTGGAGCCGGGCTCTGCGCATGGCGCTGGTTCCGGTGAGCATGGGCCTGTCGGCCAGCATGCTGCTGGTGCTCATCGAGTTGGGGCTCGATAGCCTGTGGGGCCTCGCGCTGGTGGGGCTGGCAACGCTGCTGATTTACCGAGGCGCCAACATCCTCGCGATCATGCTGGCGGGGGGTGTGCTGGGCCTGGCGTTCACTTGGCTGCGCTGAAGCTGCGCTATCATCAGGGTGCGGAACAACCGCGCGGAAGGAGGCGCTTATGCCCCATCCCAGGATAAGGTGCCGGCACTGCGACCAGGTCATCGTGGTGCCCAACATGGAGTTCACCGACCGCCAGAGCTTCGAGGACAGCGATATCTCCGAGGTGCATACCTTCTGCCCCCACTGCGGCAGGCTCAACATCTGGAACAAGGACGAGGTCATCAATTCCGCTGAATTCCCGGTGAGCGTGTCCTGGAGGTAGCTGCCCCAGACCGCCGTCGCCACGGTCACGCTTCGAAAGCTCACAGCCGCTCTTTGGGGTGCCACTCGAGCCCCCACATGCGCTCGCTGAGGCGGAACCCCACCGACTCGTAGATCTTGATGGCCACGTAGTTGGGGTCGGCCACCATCACCAGGCTCTGGGCCCCCATCTCGCGCAGGCCGATGCGGGCGGCGTGGTACACCAGCGTGCCGCACAGGCCCTGGCGGCGGAAGAGCGGGTGGGTCTCCACGGTCTGGAAGCGGCCCAGCCCGTCCCACACGAACAGGCCCAGCGTGGCGGCCAGGCGGCCCTCGAGGTAGGCGCCGAACCACTGCCCCAGCCCTGCCGCGATCATGCGGCGGTACTCCTCGGCCTTACGGACCGCGAAGTCGCGGTAGCCCTCTCCCTCGCGCTTCTCGGGCGGCTCGGCGGCGTTGACGGCCAGCGCCAGCTCGACGCGCTCCTCCCAGTCGGCGTCGCTCAGCAGGGAGCGCACCTCGCAGGCGAGGTTGAGCTTGGGGGGCTGGACCACGCTGCGGGCGCTGAGCACTGCGCTTTGCTCCAGGCGGAAGCCAGCCTGGAGGAAAGGCCCCACCGCTCCGGGCTCCGAGCCGTCCCAGCCAAAGGCGAAGTGGGTGTAGGCAGGCGGGGTCCCGATCTCGCGGGCGAAAAGGGCCTTCCAGCGCTCGAGGTCGCCCTCCCGTGGGGGCCGGTCGAAGATCAGGAAGTTGCCCCAGCGGTAGCCGGGGTTGCGCGGGGTGCGTACCACAAGGTAGTGCTCGCGCTCGACCACCTCCCCCTCGAAGCGGCGGAACAGCAGGTCGGTGCGATAGCCCAGCGATTGCAACTGCATGACGGGTGCTCCTTGATGGGGGTGCCGGGGCGGGCGTTCAGCCCTGGCGGAAGACTTTGACGAAGTCGATCCAGGCGGGCTGCTTGACGAAGCCCAGCGCCTCGTTGATGGCGAGCATGGGCCGGTTATTGGATTCATTGCCGGTGCGAATCTCGCGGGCCCCGTGCTCCTGGGCGAAGCGGATGCCCTTGAGCTTCAAGGCCAGCGCCAGCCCCTTGCGCCGATAGGCCCGGCGGGTCCCGGTCAGGCCGGTGGCCAGGTAGTCGCCGTCGGTCTTCCACAGGGTGCTCAGCGCCACGTACTCCCCGCTCGAGACCTCCACCGCCACGAAGTGGGCCTCGGGCAGGTAGTACCGGCTGTCGAAGACCCACTTGCAGTACTCCTCGAAGGACACCTCGCTCATGGCCTCGGGGCGGGGCACGTCGAGGCGGGCCTCGAGCCAGAGGTCGTAGAGCTTGCGCCGGTGCTGGGGGTCGGTCTCGAGTTCCTTCAGGCTCTTGAGCTCGAAGCCCGCCCCCTCCACCGCCTCGATGCGGCCCGCCCAGGGCGCGAAGTCGAAGGCGGCCACGTCGAGGCGCGACTCCCAGTAGCGCATCCTCTCCTCGTAGCCCAGCTTTTGCAGCCAGGCGAGGGCTGCGGCCTGGTCCTCACGGGCCGTGCTGAGGATGGAGATGGGGTCGTGGGGCTCGAGGGCCTCCATCAGCCGGGCATAAAGGGCCTTGCCGATGCCCTGGCCGCGGAACTCGGGCCGCACCGTGACCCAGGCCGCGAACTTCTGGGGGTGGTACATCCCCTCGAGCTGGGTGTATTCGGCGTGCCCCACGACGCGCCCGTCGAGTTCGGCCACGAAGCGCCCCCACTTGATCTCGGGGGCGTGGTCGTCGTCCTCGCGCAGCCTGGCCTCGGTGTGGGCCTCGTCGGGCCAGGCCGCGTTGGAGACCTCGGCAATCGCGGCATAGTCACGCTCTTCAAAGGGGCGAATGCTCAGGTTGAGGGTTTTCATACTTCCTCCGGTGGTCGGCTATTCTTAGGGCGTGGACAAAGCCCGCCGTTTCCTGGCCAGCCTCGTCACCACGCTGATCTTCGGCTTCATCCTCTACAAGGTGCTCGAGCGGCTGTTCGTGGTGGTCTGGGTGCAGATGCCCTGGTGGGGGCTCATCCTCCTGCTGGTGGTGCTCTTTCTGCTCATCGACTACATGGTCAGCCGCCTCTTCGGCCTGCGGGATTAGCCTTCGGCTCGTTCGTAAACACGCTCCTCGAGGCCCCGCCGGTACTTGCTCTCGTCGAAGGGCTCGACCGGCTGGCCGTCGAGGCGCTTCATGTAGCGCAGCCTCGAGGGGTAGGGCTCGAAGCCGATGGCGAGGTTCATGCCGTACATCACGAAGTTGGGCGGGTCGTTGAAGGTGCGGATCTCGCCGCCGCCATTGGCCTGCACGTAGCGCATGCCCCGCAGCTTGAGCGCCTTGGCCAAGCCCTTGCCGCGGTACTCGCGCAGCACCCCGGTCATGCCGATCACCCAGAAGCCGGCGGGGTTGTTCATCAGGCTGGTGTAGCCCACGAAGTGACCGGTGAGGGGGTCGTGGCGCTTGGGGTCGAGAGCGACGAAGCTGGCTTCCTTGACGAAGTGGGGGTCGTCGAGTTCCTCCTTCATCCACTGCTCGAACTCGCGCTTGGTGAAGGTCACGCCCATGGGCACGTCCTGGAAGAGGATCCAGTCGAGTTCCCACAGCTTGCGGGCAGCTTCGGGGTCGGCGGTCATCAGTTCGGCCAGGCTCCTGATCTCCAGCCCCGCCTCCCGCACCCGCGCTTCGATGTGGGCGTAGGGGGCGAAGTCGAAGCCCTGGGTTTGCAGGCGCGACTCGTAGCGCTTCCACTCGAGCACGAAGCCCCGCTTCTCCACGAAGGCCCTGGTCTCGGGCTTGTCCTCCCCGAACATGCACAGCACCTTTTTAGGCGCGACGGGAGCTTGGGTCTGGAGGTGGTTCATCAGGTGTTCGTAGAGCGCGCTGCCGATGCCCTTGCTGCGGAAGTCGGGATGCACGCGCACGTTGAGCCAGTACTTGCCCTCTTCCCAGGCCCAGTCGTCCTCGCCCAGCCCGGCCACGGCCACCACCCCGGCGTCGGCGTACTCGGCCACGAAGTCGGCGCTGTGGTACTTGGGATTGCGCTGCTGGTCCCAGCGCTCGACCATCTCGGGGGTCACGGGCCACTCGGGGTCCACGGCGGTGAGGACCTGGGCAATGATGGGAAAATCGGCGGGTTTAGTCACGGGGCGAATCTTGATCATGAGGGGTTCTCCTTGGCGCTTGCTGGTTTGGCAGCGCAGGTGTTATTTAGCCTAGAGCATAACATACTGACTTGGTTTTGATTAAGTCGAACTCAGCCTCGAGGCTCAGTCCCCTTCTGCGAAGTCCTTGCGGAAGGTGACCCAGGCGGGCATCTTCCGGAAGCCCAGCCGCTCGTTGATCGAGAGCATGGGCCGGTTGATCGAGTCGTTCCAGGTCTTGATCTGGGCGTAGCCCTCGCGCTTGGCCCACAGGATGTTTCGCACCTTCAAGGCCAAGGCCAGGCCCCTGCGCCGCCACTCGGGGCGGGTGCCGGTGGCCCCGTTGTAGAGGTCGGGGCTCTGTTGCGTCTTCCAGAGGGTGCTCACCGCCACGTACTCCCCGTCCTTGAGCGCTACCAGCCAGCTATCGGGCGAGAGGTCGGGGCTTTG
Organism: Calidithermus roseus; assembly: GCF_003574095.1. Lineage (GTDB taxonomy): Bacteria > Deinococcota > Deinococci > Deinococcales > Thermaceae > Calidithermus > Calidithermus roseus. The sequence continues at coordinate 22,001 of NZ_QWLA01000023.1, read as the reverse complement.
CAGGTAGCGCTTGACGAAGTGCTCGAAGTCGTAGCCGGTGTAGGGCTCGGAAGAGGGCATGTCGCGCTCGACGGCCAGCTCGAGCGCGTAGAGCTTGCGGTCGCGCTCAGGGTCGGCCTCGAGCTCGCGGATGCTCTTGAACTCGAAGCCCTCGGCCTCCAGGCGCTCCAAAAGGGGCAGGTAGGGCGCAGGGTCGAAGGTCTGCACGTCCAGGCGCGACTCCCAGGCCCGCCGCTCCTCGGCGAAGCCGCGCTCCTGCAGGAAACGCACCCCGCGCTCCATGTCCTCGCGCACCCCGGCCCGCAGGGCGAGGGGCTTTAGAGGGGCCAGGGCTTCCATCACCTGCTGGTAGAGGGCCTTGCCGACGCCCCTGCCCTGGTGCTCGGGGCGCACCCAGCCCTCGAGCCAGAACTTGCGCGGGTGGTAGTTGGTGGCGCTCTGGCCGTACTGAGCCACCCCCACCACCTGCCCGTCCAGCTCGGCCACGAAGCGGGCGAAGCGGTGCTCGGGGTTGCGGTTACGGTCGGCGTGCTGCCACTCCTCGACCGAGTTGGGGTAGTCGGGGTAGACCGCGTTGCTGCTCTCGACGGCAGCGGGGTAGTCGGCTTCGGTGAAGGGGCGAATGCTGAGCTTGAATGGCTGCTTCACGACTCCTCCTTGACGAGCAGGCTCTTCTTGAGGAAGAGCTGGGCGGGCTCTTTCTCGAAGCCCAGGGCCTCGTTGATGGCGAGCATGGGGCGGTTGACCTGGTGGTTGTTGGTGTGCACGTAACGGTAGCCCTGCTGCCGGGCGTACGCGGCGGCCCGCAGCTTGAGGGCCAGGGCGATGCCCAGGCGCCGGTGCGAGGGGAGCACCCCGGTGAGGCCGGTCTGGAGGGTCTGGGGGCGCGGCGAGCGCCACAGCTGCGACACCCCCACCATGGCCTCTCCTTCGAAGGCGATGAAGTTGGCCTCGGGAATGAGGTTCTTGTCCTTCATGGAGCGCTCCTGCCACAGCTCGAAGGGCCACACCTCCACCGGCTGGGCCGAGGGCACGTCGCGTAGCAGGGCCGCGATCAGGGCGTAGTACTGCCGCTGCGCTGCCTGACTGTGGTAGTCCAGGTCGGCCAGGGTGCCAATCCGGATGGACTGGGGCAGGGGCCGCCGAAAGGGGGCGGGGTCGAAGCGCTCGAGGTCGAGGGTGCTGGCCCACATCCGGTCGTAGACCTCGAAGCCGTGCGCGGTGTAGAAGGCCGCCTGGGGCCAGTCCTCGCGCACCCGCGTCACCAACGCCTCGGGCCGGTAGGGGGTGATCTCGCGCTCGAGCACCCCCCACAGCGCCTCGCTCAGGGGCTCGTAGCCCGGCAGCAACCCCCACTCCACCTCGAGCTGCCCCGGCACCGGGTTGAAGCGGGGGGTCATGAAGGCGAACCAGCCCACCGCCTGGCCGCCGTGCTCGACGAAGAAGGTCTGGGCGATCTCGTCCGGCCCCTTGGTGGCGTCGAAGTGGCGAAGGGCCTCGAGGGTGCGGGGCTGGTCGGGGTACACGGCGTTGTGGAGCCGCACGTAGAGTTCATAGTCGCCGTCGCTGTAATCGAAAGGCCGGATGTTCACAAATAACTCACCTCCATCGGGGTGTAGCGGGTGGGGTTGGCATGCGCAATTTGCCAGACCCGCCGTATCACCGCCTCGGGCTTTGGATGGATCCCCAGATGGCCAAAAGTGCGACACAACCCCCGTACGTCGCGCTCGAGGATCTCCATGGCCAGGGGGTTTTTGTCCCACTCCACCATCTGCGGAAAGTCGATGACCACCACCCGGCCCTCGTGCCACAGCAGGTTGAAGGTCGAGTAGTCGCCGTGGATCTTGCCTGCCGAGAGGATCAGGCCCAGGTTGTGGACGGCCTGCTCGAGCGCCTCCTGGGCCTCCTCCCGGCTCAGGCCCGCCTCCGACAGACGCGGGGCGGGGCCGTCCTCATCGCCCACGAACTCCATCAGGATCGCATTGCCCGCGTGGGCGACGGGCCTGGGCACCGGCACGCCCAGTTGGTGCAGGGCGTGAAGCTGGCGGTACTCCTCCTCCACCCACAGGATGTTCTGGGCGCTGATGCCGTAGTCCGAGCGCTGGTCGATGGCTTTCTTCATGCGCTGGTCGCTGACCAAGCGGCCCTGACGGTACAGGGCGTCGTTCTTGAGCGAGCGCACCCGGCTATCGACGTAGAGCTTGACCGCCAGCAGGGCCTCGGGGTTATCGGGCCAGGACTTCTCGGTAGCCCGCACCACGTAGACCGTGGCCTCCTTGCCGCTGCGCAACTCCCACAGCAGTTCGCTGAAGAGCTGCTTTTCGTAGAGCTCCTGCAGGCCGGGGTCACTGAACTTGGGGGCTTTGGGGTCCTTCAGCCCCTCTTCCAGGAGCTTCTTGACCGAGCGGCGGCGCGGGGGCTTGCGGGCGAGGCGGTGAGCTCGCAAGCTGAAGTACTGCTGCGGTTGAGGGTCTTCCTCGAAGCTCGAGTCGGCCTCGAGTTCATCGTCCAGCCAGCTTTGGGAGTTGTGGAGCATTGAGTCAACCTCGAATTGGGGATGGCAAAGAGAAGTCCGGGGGCCTCTGGTGTGCCCCCGGACAGACCATCGCTTCTGTCTATGTTGCCGACATAATGGCACGGAGGCAGACCACGCTGACGGAGTCAATGGCTGCTTGGTGAAGGATGCAGTGGATCGTCATCATCGCGGTCACCTCCTTTCGGAGTGTTTCAATGGAAAGAGTGTAGCATAATCCCCCGCACTTTATGCAAGCCCCACCTCGGAAATTCGCTCAAAATCCCTCCGGCTCCCCGTTGCCCGCCGTCACCCACAGCGGCGGCGGGCGCGTAACGCTCCGGCCCCCGGCAGAAGCCGGCTGGGCTAAGACCTCAAACCCACGTACAGCCCACGCCCGGTAAGGCCCTGGGGGTCGAACTCGACGCTCAGCCCAGCCTGCCGGAAGGCGTCCATGTATTCCTCGTGGGTGAACAAGAACAGCCGCAGTTCCTCGGTGAAGTACTCCACGCCCTGGGGACGGGCCAGCAGGTAGTGAAACTCGAGCACGCTCTGCCGCCCTTCCTGGCGGCTCGTGTTCATGCGGACCACCTTGAGCTCGGGCTCGTCCACGAAGACCGCGTGCGGGCGACCGTTCTGCCAGACCTCGGGGGAGAGCCAGGGTTCGATCAGCAAGACCCCGCCGGGCTCGAGGTGCCGAGCCATCGAGGCCACCGCCCGGCCCAGCCCCTCCACACCCCCCGTGTGACCGATGGCGCTGAACAGGCAGGTCACGGCGTCGAAGCGCTGGCCGAGGTCGAAATCGCGCATGTCGGCCTGGTAAAACGCCACGTCAGGGTGGCGCTTACGGGCCTCCTCGAGCTGCCCCTCGTCGAGGTCGGTGCCCACCACCTGGTAATAAGCCTTGAGGTAATCGAGGTGCTTCCCCGTGCCGCAGGCCACGTCCAGCAAGCTGCTGGCCCCTGGGTTGCGCGAGTGGATGATCTCGCGGATGAGCGCCGCTTCGTGGGCATAGTCCTTGAAGCTGTATATCTTGTCGTAAAGCCAGCCGTAAGCGTTGCGGGCCATGGGGAGATTTTAGGGAAATGGGAGGCAAAAAGCTTTAAGCCGTCAGCCGCCGCCGTCGAGGGTCCAGGGCCAAAGCGTCTTGCGTCTTGCGTTTTGCGTACGACGTACGACCCGCATTGGGGCCCTCGACCTTGGCTTACACTAATCCCCGTGCGCCTGGTGCTCGTCCCCACCCCCATCGGCAACCTCGAGGACATCACCCTGCGGGCCTTGCGGGTGCTCAAGGAGGCCGAGGTGGTGGCCTGCGAGGACACCCGGCGCACCGGCATCCTGCTCAGGCACTATGGCATTTCCAAGCCCACCCTGCGGCTCGACCAGCACACCGTGGGGCGGGCCAGGGAACTGCTGGCGGGCTACAGCTACGTGGCCTACGCCACCGACGCCGGGACTCCCGGCATCTCCGACCCCGGCGCAGAACTGGTGGCGCTGGGGCTGAAGGAAGGCTGGCAGGTCGAGGTACTGCCCGGCCCCACCGCGCTGATCGTGGCGCTGGTAGCCTCGGGGCTGCCCACCGCCCGCTTCGCCTTCGAGGGCTTTTTGCCGCAGAAAGCCTCCGAGCGGCGCGAGCGCCTAAAGGGCATCGCCACGGGCCGCACGGTGGTGCTCTACGAAGCCCCCCACCGCCTGCGGGAGACCCTGAGGGACCTGATCCAGCTTTACGGCCCCGACCACCCCGTCGCCGTGGCCCGCGAGCTTTCCAAGCTGCACGAGGAGGTCTTTCGCGGCAGCCTGGGCGAGGCCCTGGCCCACTTCGACCAGCCCAGGGGGGAGTTCGTGCTGGTGCTCGCCCCAAGGCCGGACCTCGAGCCCCCCACGCCAGACGTCCAGGAGCTGCTCGAGCGCCTGCGCGCCCAGGGTCTGCGTGGCAAAGCCCTGGTCAGGGCCCTGGTCGAGGCTGGCATACCCCGCAACCAGGCTTATACTTTGGCTCATGACGCTCCGGCTTGAAGGCGGCGTCCTGCCAACGAACGCCGGAACAGTGCGTCAACGTCGGGCTCGAGCGTGAAACTGGTGAGGTTGAATGATGAAGCGAATCGGTGTGTTTACCAGCGGCGGTGACGCCCCTGGCATGAATGCGGCCATTCGGGCGGTGGTGCGAACCGGCACGGCGCATGGGCTGGAGATCGTGGGCATCCGGCGCGGCTATCAGGGCATGATCGACGGCGACTTCACCGTGCTGGGGCCGCGTGACGTGGCCAACACCCTTCAGCGCGGTGGCACCGTGCTGCTCACGGCCCGCAGCAAGGAGTTCACGACCGAGGAGGGCCGGGCCAAAGCCGCGCGAAACCTCAAGGACGCCCGCATTGACGGTGTGGTCTGCATCGGCGGCGACGGCAGCTACCGGGGCGCTTTGAAGCTAGCCGAGGAGCACCGCATCTCCATCGTGGGCGCACCGGGCACCATCGACAACGACCTCTACGGCACCGACTACACCATCGGCTTCGACACCGCCGTCAACACCGCCCTCGACGCCATCGACCGCATCCGCGACACCGCCGCCAGCCACGAGCGGGTGTTCTTCATCGAAGTGATGGGGCGGCACGCCGGGTTCATCGCGCTCGAGGTCGGCATCGCTGGGGGCGCCGAGGTGATCGTGCTCCCCGAAGACCCCACCACCGCCAGCATGTGCGCCCAGGTGATCACCGATTCCGCCAGCAAGGGCAAGCGCTCTTCCATCGTGGTGGTGGCCGAGGGCGGCTACGAGGGCGGGGCCGAGGCCCTGGCCCGCGACGTGAAGCTGTGCTGCGGCATAGAGGGTCGCGTGACCATCCTGGGCCACATCCAGCGCGGCGGCAGCCCCACCGCCATCGACCGCGTGCTCGCCAGCCGCCTGGGCGCCGCCTGCGTGGAGGCCCTGCTATCCGGGGCCAGTGGGGTGGGAATTGGCCTGGTCAACGACGAAATCCGGCTCACCCCCTTCAAGGAAGCCGTCGAGAAGCGCAAGGACATCAATCGGCGCAAGTACGAGCTGGCGAGGATGCTGGCGCTTTGAAGGCGGGAAGCGAGAGGGAGGCCGGTGGCTCGAGGGGATCCTTCCCCCGCTCTCGACCATCGACCAACAACAAAAACACCCCCCGCTGAGCGGGGGGCAGTTGTTTGCGAGGTGTTAGGCCTTGCGAACGTTCTTGGCCTGGGGGCCCTTGCCGTTGCGGCCCGGCTCGATCTCGAACTGGACCACATCGCCTTCGTTGAGGGTGCGGAAGCCATCGGTCTGAATGGCCGAGTAGTGCACGAATACGTCGGGGCCACCCTCCTGAGCAATGAATCCGTAACCCTTTTCCGCGTTGAACCACTTGACGGTGCCTTTGTTCATGAAACTTCTCCTTACGACCCTAGAAAACCCAACCGGATTTTTTGGGGACACCGCAACAGTAGCACGAGCGGGGGTGTAAGTCAAATCGGTTTCTCCAACAATTCCTTCACACGGTGCACTATGGCGTCGCAGTCGAGGCTCGAGCGCGGCGCAGGGTTCACGAGGGCCATTCCTCGTGCTCGGCGCGGGCCACCGTCTGGTTGTCCTCGCCGTAGACGAAGCGCATGCGCACCTTGCGGCCCTCGAGCACCCTGGGCATCCAGTAGCGCGCGTCGTCCCACATCTCCTGGTAGGGCAGGGCTCGCAGGTCGCACCACACCGGGGCCATCTCCTCGGTCTCCTGGGGCTCTCCCTCCCAGTGCTCCAGGCGGAAGACGTGCACGACCTGGCTCCACTCGGGCTTGTGGGGGAACTCGAAGGTCAGGTGGGCCACGTACCAGAGGTTTTGCTCTTTGGCCCGCACACCCGCCTCCTCCAGCAGCTCCCGGAGGGCGCACTGGGCCAGGGTCTCCCCCGGCGCGAGCTTGCCGCCGTAGCCCTGGATCTTGCCTACCTCCACCCCGCGCTTCTTGCGCCCCATCCCCAGCCGCCCGTTGGGCCGGTCGAAGAGCAGCACGTCGGAGCAGACGATCATGCCTCGCTCCGTTTGCGCAGCAGGGCGTGAAACATCTTCATGGCCCCCAGCGCGTTGGGAAAGCCCACGAAGAGCGCCGACTGGATGATGGTCTCGCGGATCTCCTGCTCGGTGGCGCCGTTGAGCAGGGCACCCTCGAGGTGGGTGGCGAGTTCCTTGGGCGAACCCAGGGCGATGAGGCTGGTGATCGCCAGCAGTTCGCGGGTCTTGAGATCGAGCCCGTCCCTGCCCAGCACTTCTTCATAGGCAAAGTCGCGGATGTAACCGTAGAGGTCGGCGTCCACCTCGCTGAGGCTGTGCTCGATGGCCTCGAATTTGTCCCCCCAGATGGCTCTACGAACGCTCATGGGCACTAGCCTAACGCCTCAAGGATCAATCCGCTCGAGCACGCCCGAGAGTTCGTGCAGGGCCTGGGGATTGCGGCGGTAGGGGTCGAAGAGGAGGGCTTCCACCCCGGCGGCGGCGGCCCCGCCTAAATCATCGGGTGAATCCCCGACGTGCAAAGCCTCGTGGGGTTCGACCCCCAGGCCCTCCAGGGCCACCCGGAAGATGCGGGGATCGGGCTTGGCCACGCCCACCAGCGCCGAAGCGGCCACGAAGTCGAAGTAGGGGGCCAACCCGGTAGCCTCGAGCACCCCCGGCAGCAGCGCATCCCAGTTGGAGACTACCCCCAGCTTGTAGCCGCGCCTCTTCAGCTCGCCCAGCACCTCCTTGGCTCCCGGCGTGAGCGGCCACACTTTGGGGTTCCGCCAGTTCTCGCGCAGGAAGCTCGAGATCTCCCCAGCGTGCTCGCCCAGACCGATGCCCGAGAGCAAGGTGCGGTGAAACTCGGCCCAGACGGGCAAGGCCGTCTCGACGGTGGTGGCCTGCATGTGCCGCTGGTTGTAAACCGTGTATGCAGCCATCACGGCTTCCATGAGCCTGGAAGTATCGGCCTTCTCGGCCAGCCCCCGCTCGTGCAACAGCGGCCACAGCCAGAGCTTGGGATGCCCGAGGATGAGGGTATCGCCCACGTCGAAAAGCACGGCGTGTTTCATGGAAGCATCCTACCTGATCGGGGTTACGATCCCTGACCCTCGACGCATTACACCCCCATCGGCAGCTCCACCCGGAACACCGCACCCCCTTCGGGGCGGTTGCTCGCGCTCACCCGCCCACCGTGCAGCTCCACCAACGCTCGCACGATGGACAGGCCAAGGCCGGTGCCCCCGGTCTGGCGGTTACGGCTTTGCTCGACGCGGTAAAAGCGGTCGAAGATCTTGGGCAGGGCCTCTTCGGGGATGCCGGGACCGGTGTCGGCCACGCTGAACCAGGCGTGCCCGTCTTCCTGGCCTGCCGAAATCACGATGCGCCCGTGCGCAGGGGTGTGATTGAGGGCATTGGTGAGGAGGTTACCCACTACCTGCGCCAGGCGGTCGGGATCGGCGCTGAGAGAGATGGGCTGGTGGGGAAGGTCGAGTTCGAGCCGCGCCTGGCGGGCTTCGGCGCGGGGGCGGAAGCTCTGGGCCGCCGAAGCCAGCAGCTCGCGCAGCTCGAGGGGCTGGCGCTCGAGGGCGAGCCGCCCGGCGTCGACGAGCGAGAGCGTGCGCAAATCCTCGACCAGGCGCGAAAGCAGCCGGGTCTGGTGGTGCAGGCGGGCGATCTCGGAGTCATCCAGCCGGATCACCCCGTCCTGGATGGCCTCGAGGCGACCCTGCATCACGGTGAGCGGGGTGCGCAGCTCGTGGGCGATGTCGGCGATCATGGCCCTGCGCTCCTTCTCCAGCCGTTCGAGCGACTGGGCCATGGCGTTGAAGTTGCGCGCGAGTTGCGAAACCTCGTCGTTGCCCTTGGGGGTGGGGATGCGCACGGTCAGTTCACCCTGGGCCAGACGGTTGGCCCCCTGGGAGATGGCTTCCAGCGGGCGAGCCAGGCGGCGGGCGAAGGCAAAGGCCATGAGGATGCCCAGTCCCACCGAAGCCAGCGTGGCCCAGGTCAGGCTCCGTTGCAGGCGTTCCAGGAAGCCGGCTCCGCGCCGGAAGCCAGGCGCCGGCGGACGTAGGGTGAACTCCTGGCTGATGAGCACGTTGCCACCCTCCATGGCCTGCAACACCACTATCCGCTCCCCCTGAACCCCTCCGTCGCTCAGAGCCCGGATGATGACCCGATCAGCACTGGTGAGCTGCCGGTTGATCTCCCTCGAGAGGTCAAAGGGCAAAGGCGCCGTGTCGGGGTTCTGCAAAAAGGCCTTGATGCTCGGCGAGAGGTAGCGGAACTCCTTCTGCCCCTGGTAGGCGGTGAGGCCGAAGGTGATGAGGTTGGTGACCACGGCCACCGCCGCCATCAGCAGCGCCAGGCGCACCTCGAGACGGTTCCACAGCTTCATGTCGGTACCCAAAGCCGGTAGCCCACCCCCCGCACGGTTTCCAGCAGGTTGGGGACTCCCGCGGCCTCCAGCTTCTTGCGCAGGTTCTTCATGTGCACGTCCACCACCCGCTCCAGCGCGTCGGAGTCGGGGTGGGCGGCCTCGAGCAGTTCGGCGCGGCTGAAGGCACGGCCCGGCGAGCGCGCCAGCGTCTCCAGCAGACGAAACTCGGTGGGGGTGAGCTCGAGCCTCACCCCGTCCACCCGCGCCACCACCTGCTCGAGGTCAACCTCGAGCAACCCCGCCCGGAGCACGGGCTTGGGCCCTTCGGAGGGGTGAGCGCGCCGCAGCACCGCCTTGACCCGCGCCACCACCTCGCGCGGGCTGAAGGGCTTGGTGATGTAGTCGTCGGCTCCCAGCTCCAGGCCCAACAGCTTGTCGAGGTCCTCGGCGCGGGCGGTGACCATGATCACGGGGGTGTTGCCGTCGGAGCGCACCCGGCGCAGCACCTCGAGGCCGTCGAGCTCGGGGATCTGGATGTCGAGCAGGATCAGGTCGGGCTTGGCCGCACGATAGAGGTTGAGGGCGCTGCGGCCATCGGCGGCCCGCTCGGTGCGGTAACCGTCGCGGCGCAGGTAGCCCTCGAGGATCTCCGCGATCTCAGGTTCGTCCTCGACCACCAGTACCAGTGCCATCAGGTTCAGTTTATCCGCAGTGTCCGGCATCATAACTCAGCTTGGCCCCAGGCGGTGAAGGGCGGGAGTGGAAATTGTGAAGGCCGTGTGTAGACGACGAAAGAGCCCCCGTGGGGGCTTTGTGGAGGCTCGAGGATGGGCGTACGGCTCTAGCTGACGGTGAGGGTGAGGGGGAAGGAGTAGGCCTCGCCGTTGACATTGCTGATGACGTTGATGTTGAGGGTATAGGTGCCCTCAGGGATGCCTGCTGGAACCTGGATGCTGTAGGTGTTGACGAAGGAGCTCTCGACGATCTCGGTCTTCTGGTCGGTCATCTTGGGGGTCTGCGCATCCTCGCTCACCAGGACGGGCTTCACGCTGGCGAGCCGGACCTGCCAACCCGCGGGCAGCCCATCGCTCGAGACGCTGAACCACTCCATCGAGTCGAGCCGATCTGCAGTACCGGCGGTGACACTCCGGCTCAGACCCCAATCCTCAGGCGACTGGCCGAGCTGTACATAGATGGTTTGTCCGGCCTGGACACTGATAGTAGCTCCGGGATCCACCGCGAGAGGGTTATACAGTGAACTCTGAGCCAGGCTGAGCGAAGCGAGGGCCAAAATTGCAAGGGTTGCGAACGTCTTCCACATAAAAACCTCCTTGGTGTCGAGAAGCCTTCTGGCCTCCCGGTTCAAGAGGTTGCCATCCTTTGGTGTAGGAGCGCCGAAGGGTGTGTGAAGCTATGGGTAGTTTTGGTGAAGACTCTGCATAGAAGTCGGTCTTCACACGATCTACACAATCTGTACACCCGTGCTACACCGCCGGTGCCGAAGCTTTGGTCAGATGAGCGTCCAGAGGTTAAGGAGAAGAAACATCATGCGAAGATCGTGGATTGGAGTGTTGGGGGTGCTGTGGGGTGCATCCAGCCTGGGCCAGGCACAGGGCCTGAGCCTGGAGGCTGCCCTGGCAGCATTACCCCGCACGGTGGAGTGGCAGAACGCCGAGCTGGCATACGAAAGCGCACTGCGCTCGCTGGAGGCGGCCCAGGCTGCGGTGGGACTGAAGGTGACGGGTAGCGGCAGCTACAGCCTGGGGGGCAGCCAGAGTGCGTCCTCCTCCACCTCCGGCCAGAACCTCAGCCTAGGAGCCAGCGCCTCTATGACGGTGCTACCCTGGTCGAGTGCCTACGACAGCATCGCCAGCGCCCAGCGGGCCCTGGAGCGCGCTGCCCTCACGCGGCGCGACAGCCGCAACTCCCTGGTCATCAACCTCACCTCCCAGTACTTTGCCTTGCGCCAAGCCCAGCAGGCCGAGGCCTTGGCCCAGGCTACCCTGCGCCTGCGGGAGAACCAGCTGCGCGTGGCCCAGGCCCGCTACCAGGCTGGCCAGGCCAGCTTCACCGACTTCCTCAGCGCCCAGCAGGACCTCGACAGCGCCCGGCTCGACGCTGCCAGCGCCAGCGGCAACCTCGAGATCGCCCGCCAGGCCCTCGCCAGCACCCTGGGCCTGGCCCCCGCGGCCCTGAGCAGCCTGAGCACCGCCCCCAGCGCCCCTACCCTGCCCAGCACCCCCCTGGAGAGCCTGATCGAGCAGGCCATGAGCCGCCGTTCCGACGTGCTCGCCGCCCTCTCCAGGCTGCAGGACGCCCAGGCCAGCCTGGCCAGCGCCCAGCGCGACCGCTGGCTGCCCGACGCCTCTCTCAGCCTCAGCTACAGCAACGGCGCTTCGGGGAGCAGCGGGGGTGGGAGCACCTCGGTCACGGCGGGGCTGAACTTCAAGAGCGGCTCTGCCAGCCTGGGCACCTCCATCCCCCTCGTCTCCAGCGCCACGTCCACGGGCACCTCGGTGAGCAGTTGGAACCTGGGGCTTTCGCTGGCCCTACCCGTCCTCGCGCCCAGTTCCGATGCCCAGCTCAGCAATGCCCAGACCGCCTTGGAACTGGCCCAGCTCTCCCTGCAGAGCGCGCGGAGGTCGGCGGAATTGGACGTGCGGCAGAAGTACCTGGCGGCCCAGAGTGCCCTGGCCAAGGTCAGCCTGGCCCAGGGCGCCCTGAGCAGCGCCGCCAAGAACCTGGAAACCGCCGAGGCCCGCCTCAAAGCCGGCACCGGCACCGCCCTCGAGGTGCAGAGCGCCCAGGTAGGTCGCCAGCAGGCCCAGAACAACCTCGAGGCCACCACCGCCCAGGCCTACCTGGCCTGGCTCAACCTGCACAGCGCCCTCGGCGCCGACCTCACCGCCCTCGCCAGCCCCCACGGAGGCAACCCATGATGCGAACCCTGTCTGTCGTCTTCCTCGCCTTGCTCTCGCCCGCCCTCGCCCAGAACTCTCTCTCCCTGGTCCAGGCCCTGCAACAAGCCTACGCTCAGGGCCCCTCGCTGCAAAGCGCCCAAGCCACCCTGCAGAACGCCCTCCTGCAGCTCAACGCCCTCAAGGCCGACCCCAGCACCCTAATCGTCGCCCGCACCCAGGCCGAGCAAAACGCCGAGTTAGCCAGGGTGAACCTCGAGGCCACCCGCCTGAGCGTGATGCAGAACGTGGTCAACGCCTACGTGGGGCTTTACGAGGGCTTGCAGAACGTGGAGCTGTACCAGGCCCAAGTCGCCCTCAACCAGCGCAACCTCGACGTGGCCAAGGCCCGCCAGGCCGCAGGTAACGCCACCGCCCTGGACGTAGCCCGCGCCCAGACCACCCTCGACAGCTCGAGGCAGTCGCTCACCAATGCCCAGGCCCAGATCCCCATTCTCTCGGCCCAGCTGGCCACCTTGCTGGGGGTGAGCGACCTGGGCAACCTCAGCATCGCTCCGCCCCCCGCTCCTCCCGTCCTGCAGGCCGACATCAACGCGCTTAGCAAGGACCTCTTCACCCGCCTGGCTAATGTGGTGCAGGCTCAGCAGGCCGTGGAGCTGGCCCAGCTCAACGTCAAGCTCTCCGATAACGACTACACCCCGGCGGTGAACCTCGAGTCGGCCAAAACCACCCTGCTCAACAACCAGCGCTCGCTGCAAATCGCCCAGCAGAACGCCCTCACCAGCCTGACCAACACCTACCAGGCCGCCCAGAACGCCTACAAGGCCATCGCCATCGCCCAGGCCACGGTGGCCAATGCTCAGAAGGTCGTGGAGCAAAGCCAGGCCGCCCTCAAAGCCGGAACCACCTCGGCGCTACAGTTGCAGACCGATCAAGTCTCGCTCAAGAGCGCCCAGTACAGCCTGATTCAGGCGCAAAACAGCTACTGGAAGGCCCTGGCGGCTTTTTCCGTGGCGGCAGGCCAGGACTTCACTGGCCTGGTCAGGGCAGCCAGCACGCCCTAGCTCAGCAACGAAAGCGCCAGGGCAGCTACACTGCTGCAAGAGCAGCAAAAAGGGGGGACGGTGGAATGCGGCTAAGGCAATGGATCACGGTTATCGCGCTGGTGTTGAGCGGGGGCGTGGCCGGATACCTCCTGCGTAGCAGTTCGCTTCCCGAAAGCTCCAGCACCCCTGCGGCGGGCTCAAACAGCCCCGCCGCAGGCTTTCAGGGCAACCGCGGTGGGGGAATAGGGCAGAACTTCGGGAACCGTGGGGGGGCGACGGGGCAGGGTTTCCGCAACCAGGGACAGGGCGGGAGCGGAGCCGTGATCCCCGTGCAAACCACCATGACCCGCACCGGTACACTCATCGCCCAGCGCCAGGCCGCTGGCACGGTAGTGCCGGTGCAGCAGAGCCAAGTCGCTGCCCGGAACAGTGGCACGGTGGCGCGGGTGCTGGTTCAGGTGGGGGATGAGGTCAGGGCCAATCAGGCCGTGGTCCAGCTCGAGGACTCCCAGCTTCGCATCGCGGTACACAACGCCGAGTTGGCGCTGCAAAACGCCCGCATCAGCCTGAGCAGCCAGACCAGCGCCACCCGCGAGGCCGAACTCAGGCTCAAGCAGCAGCTTCAAGCGGCCCAGGCCAGCCTGGCGGCGGCCCAGGCCAGCTATGCCGCAGCGCAGGAGGTGCACCGGCTCGGGGGCATGTCGGAGAGCGAGTTGCAAAGTGTCAGGAGCCAGCTCAGCACCGCGCGGGCCAACCTAGCAGCGGCTCAGGCAGCCCTCGAGCAAAACCAGAGGGCCGGCCAGGAAAACCTAGCCCAGCTTCGCCTGGCCGTAGCCCAGGCCCAGAACCAGCTTCGCCTGGCCCAGCTCAACCTGAGCAACGCCACCATCCGCGCCCCCTTCGACGGGCAGGTCGCGGCCATCGCGGTGGCTCCGGGCGAGGCGGTGAGCCCCAGCAGCCAGGTCTTCACGCTCGTGAGCACGACGCGGCAGGTGCGCTTCAGCGTTCCCCCGGGCGACGCGCCCTCGCTTTCGCCAGGGCAGGTGCTGCCCTTTAGCACCGGCAGCCAGAGCTTCGAAGTCAAACTCAACCAGCGTCCGGCGGCCCCGGTCAGCCAGAGCGTGAGCCTCACCGCCCGCTTCGTGGGCACGGCCACCCCCCCCGCCGGGGTGGTGGGCAGCCTGACTTACTCCGTGCGGCTGGCCCAGGGTACTTTGCTCCCCATCGCCGCTTTGCAAAACGACGGCGCACGCAGCTACGTCTACGTCGTGAGTGAGGGCAGGGCCAGGGTCCAGGACGTAACCGTGCTGGCTCAGGCTGGAAGCACCGCGGCGGTGCGGGGCCTCGAGGGTGGCCTCGAGGTCATCGTCAACCCACCGCCGGGCCTGCTGGATGGATCGGCGGTGGTGAGCCAGGACCAGGCCCAGGATGGCTCGAGCCCCCAGGGGCAACGCTTCCGGCAAGGCAACGACCAGGAGCGGGTGCGGCCCGGAGGGCTGGCTCCCTCCGGGCCGGGCGGAGCCCCCCCTGCGGGAGGGAGGCCATGAACCGCCTGCGTCGGCTTCAGACCCAGCTCTTCGACCGGGTGAACCCGATGGTGGGCTTCTCGGTCGCCCGCTATGTGCTCTCCATCGGAATCTTCGTGGGAGTGGTGCTGTTTGGCTACCTGGCCACCCGCGCCCTGGGCGTGGACCTCCTGCCCACCCCCAACGTGCCGGTGGTCTTCATCAGCACCCAATACCCTGGGGCCACCCCCGCCGCAGTGGACCAGCAGGTTACGCAGGTCATCGAGGGGGCGGTCTCGAGCCTCTCGGGCATCAGCAGCATCAGCTCCTCCAGCAGCGCCGGTAGCAGCCGGGTGGTGGTCAGCTTCGGCCCCGACACCGACCAAAAGAGCGCCGCCAACCAGGTCGCAGCCCAGGTCTCGGCGGCAGTGCGCCGCCTGCCCAACGGGGTGAACCCGCCCAGCGTGCAGTCCTTCGACCCCAACGCCCAGCCCATCCTCGAGTTCAGCCTCATCGGGGGCGGAGCTAGCCTGGAAGAGGTCTACGAGTACGCCCAAAACATCCTGGTGCCCGCCCTCCAGCGCATCTCGGGCGTGGCCAACGTGAGCCTGACCGGCGGACCTAGCCGCGAGTTCCAAGTGCTCTTAGACCCCAGCCGACTCGCCTACTACAACCTCACCCCCCAGCAGGTCACGCAGGCCATCAATAGCGCCTCAGTAGACCAACCCATCGGCACGCTCAGCCAGGGCGGCGATGCCCTCAACTTCGCCACCCGCAGCGTTCCCAGCAGCCTGGAGCAAGTCAGCCAGATCCTCGTCGACAGCAGCCGGGGAGTTAGGGTGGGCGACCTGGGCAGCGTGCAGGAGAAGTACAGCGTCGATAACTACGTGCGGGTCAACCAGCAGCCGGCGGTGCTGGTCTCGGTGCAGCAGACCTCGGGCTCCAACGCCGTGGCGGTGGCTGAGGCAGTCCGGCGGCTCATCGAGCAAACCCAGCTTCCCGCAGGCTACAAGGTCACCTTCTCCAACAACACCACTCTGCCCATCGCGGCCTCGGTGGAGAACACCTACCACGAGTTGCTCATCACCGCCGTGGTGGTAGGCATCGTGGTGCTGCTGTTTTTAGGCCGGCTCAACACCGCCTTCACGGTGATCCTGGCCATTCCCATCTCGCTGGCCGCAGCCCCCATCCTCTACAGCCTGCTGGGCTTCACCTTCAACCTGGTCTCGCTGCTGGCGATGATCGTGGCCATCGGCATCGTGGTGGACGACTCCATCGTGGTAGCCGAGAACGTCGAACGCTACCGCGAGGAGGGCCTGGGGCGCATGGAGGCGGTGCTCAAGGGCGCCAGCGAGGTCTTCAGCGCGGTGGCAGCGGCCTCCTTGTCGATCCTGGCAGTGCTGATCCCGGTGAGTTTCATCGGCGGCTTCGCCGGGCGCTTCATCCAGCAGTTCGCCCTGGGGCTCTCGGCGGCGGTGCTGATGTCGTGGCTCGAGGCGCTGCTCTTCCTCACCGTGCGCATGGCCTATACCCCCGACGCCCACCCTCTCTCCTGGCGAGACTTTGGTCGCAGCGTGCTCGAGGTGCGCCAGGCTGTGGCCTGGGGTCTGGCCTCCTTACGCAAGCCCTGGGCCATCCTGTTGGGGGTGACGCTGGCCGTCGTGCTGTGGCGCACCCAGCCGCCGGTGTACCTGCCGGCCCTGCTGCTCTACCCCCTGGCCCTGGGCCTGGCCTATTACCTGGGGCGCGCGCTGCTGAGCTTCCTGGAAGCCCTCACCACCACCCTGCACGGCCTGACCGAGGCTGCGCTTACCTATACACGCGAGGCCTACGCCCGCAGCGTGGAGCGGCTGCTGGCTCACAGCCCCTGGGTGCTGGGCGGAGCCCTGGCCTTCTTCGGGCTGACCCTCCTCCTCATCGCCCCCCGCATCCCCTTCAACTTCGTGCCGCAAACCGACAGCGGCTTCATCAACGTGAACCTGCGGATGCCCAGCGGCACCACCCTCAGCGGCACCAACCCCGTCGCGGCCCGCCTCGAGGCCTTCCTGCTGGCCCGCCCAGAGGTGGTGAGCGTTCAGACCACAGTGGGCAACACCAACGCCCGGCTGGTGGTGCAGCTCAAGCCCGTCGAGGAGCGCCCCAGCGTGTTTACCCTCATCCCCCAGCTCCAGCGCGCCATGCAGTCCCTCATCGCCGACCAGCCCTCGGCGCGGGTCTTCATCAGCGGGGGCGGGGGCTTCCGGGGCCAGGGCACCGCGCTCAACTTCAACCTGGCCTCGCCCAGCTACGAGTTGCTCAACACCCGCATCAACCAGGCCATCCAGTTGCTGCAATCCGATCCCAAGGTCCTCAGCGTCAACAGCGACTTAGGCCAGACCAACCCGCAGAACAACTTCGTACCCGACCCCAGCCGCATGGCAGGCACCGGCATCACCGCCAGCAGCGTGGCCCAAGCCCTTCAGACCTTCGCTAGCGGCTCGCGAGCGGGCACGGTCGAAATCGGCGGCCTGAGCTACCCGCTGGAGGTCCGGGTCAACCCGGTCTACCTGGCCGACGCTCAGTCGCTCTTGTCACTGCCCATCTACTCCCCTACCCTGCAAACCAACCTCACCGTGGGACAGCTCGGCAGCATCGTGCAGAGCCAGGCCCCCCTCACCATCAGCCGCACCAACCGGCTCTACACCGCCCAGCTCTCCATCAACCCGGCTCCAGGAGCCCCTCCGGCGGCGGTTTTCGAGGACGAACTGCACCGGCAACTCACCCAGGCCGGCATCCTCGACAACCAGGTAACGCTCTCCGAGAGCAACGCTTTCGGCCAAGCCGCGCTGTCGAGGCAATTGAGCATCCTGGGCCCCCAGGTCTTCGGCCTGGCCCTGCTGCTGGCCTACCTGGTGATGGGGGCACAATTCAACTCTTTCCGCTACCCCTTGTACCTGCTGCTGCCGGTGCCCTTCGCCATCACCGGGGCCCTGTGGTTCATCTATTTCTTTGGCAGGCAGCTCGACATCTTCAGCCTGCTGGGCTTCCTGCTCCTGATCGGACTCTCGGCCAAGAACGCCATCCTCTACTTGGACTTTGTGGTCGAGCGCATGGGCCGCATGTCCTTGAAGGAAGCCCTGGTCGAAGCTGCCGCCCTGCGCTTCCGGCCCATCGTCATGACCACCCTCACCGTACTGGTCATCAGCTTCCCGCTGATCCTGGGCGGGGGAGCGGGGTCGGAGTTCGGCCAGGGGCTGGGGGTGGTGATGCTGGGCGGTATCCTGCTCTCGGCTATCCTAACCTTCTTCGTCGTTCCCGCGACCTTCTACCTGTTTGAGCGGGGTCGCACCGGCCCACCCCACGCCGTGCCCGCCCTCGGCGGGACAGGCGACTGAGTCACCCCACCCGCGGGTGATCTTCACAAAATCTACGCAATGCATACACCGAACCTTCGGGCGGGCATTTCAGGATGAAACCCATGACGAATGCCCGCCCTAAACCCCGCATTACGCGCCTGTGGCCGGTTTTTGTGCTGACGCTGGCCGCGCTGGCCCTGGCCGGATGGTGGCTGCTGCGCTCCCGCACCACCAATACCCAGACGGCTCCCACGAACGAGACCGCCACCGTTGCCCGCTCCGCCTTCCGGGTCTCGGTGTCGGGGCCGGGCACCCTCGAGGCCGCCCAGACCCTCGAGGTCAAGCCCGAGGTCAACGGCGTCGTGCTCCAGTTGCCCAAGGTGGGCGAGTGGGTGCAGAAAGGCCAGCTCATCGCCCGGCTCGACCCCACCGATTACCAGCGCACCCTCGAGAACGCCCAGCTCGCGCTGCAAAAGGCCCAGGCCAACCTCGAGGCCCTGCGCGCTAGCCAGGCCAGCACCGAGGCCACGGGCCGCCAGAGCGTGGCCAGCGCCGAAGTGGCCTACGCCAACGCGAGCCGCGACCTGCAGAGCGCCCGTGACGACCTCGAGGCCACCCAGAAGCTCTACGACATCGGCGGCACCAGCCTGCAAAGCCTGCAGCAGGCCAAAGACGCCTATGCCAAGGCCCAGGCCAGCCTCCAGACCGCACGGGTCAATCTCGAGACCGCCCGCCAGTCCCTCAGCCTCAAGGCCAGTTCCAACGCCCAGGACCTGAAGAACGCCCAGCTCGCCGTGCAGCAGGCCCAGCTCGAGGTCAGGACAGCCCAGGAGAACCTGGCCGCCACCAAGATCTACGCGCCCTTCAGCGGGGTGGTGGCGGAGGTCAACGGGCAGGTGGGCAGCGTGGGGGTGGGGGCCACCAACAGCAACAGCTCGGCCCTGCTCACCCTCATCGACATCTCCAGCGTCAACCTGCCGGTGCAAGTCGACGAGAGCGAGATCTCCAAGGTGCAGGTGGGGCAAAAAGTCGAGGTCACCCTCGACGCCTTCAGCGACGAAACCTTCCAGGGCGTGGTGACCAACATCTCGCCCCAGGCTACCGTGGTCTCCAACATCGCGGTGTTCTACGTGACGGTCAACATCCCCAACCCCCAGCACAAGCTCAAGCCCGGCATGACCGCCGAGGGCGAGATCCTCATCCAGGAGATCCCCGACGCCCTCGTCATCCCCAAGCGGGCCGTACAGACCGTGCGGGGCCGCAGCTACGTCGAGGTGCTCCAGCCCGACGGCACCCAGGAGACGGTGCGGGTGGTACTGGGTCCCGACGACGGGGTGAGTCAGGTCATCACCGAGGGCCTCGAGCCCGGCCAGCAGGTGGTGCTGCCCACGCGCAGCTCGAGCGGCTCGAGCAGTTCCAGCCAGCAGCGTCAGGGCGGGGGCATCGGGCTGCCGGTGCGCATCCCGGCAGGGGGTGGGCGATGACGCCGGTGGTGCAGCTTTCGGGCATCCGCAAGGTCTACCACATGGGCGAGGTGGAGTTCGAGGCCCTCAAGGGGGTCTCGCTCGAGATCGTCCAGGGAGAGATGGTGGCTTTGATGGGGCCTTCGGGCTCGGGCAAGACCACCTTGATGCAGCTCATCGGCCTGCTCGACCGCCCCACCGCGGGGACCTACCTCCTGGCCGGGCAGGACGTAACGACGCTGAGCGAGAACCAGCGGGCCGAGGCGCGCAACCGGGAGATCGGCTTCGTGTTCCAGGCCTTCCACCTGCTGCCCCGGCTCAGCGTGCTCGAGAACGTCGAGGTGCCCCTGACTTACGCCGGCGTTCCCGCCCACGAGCGGCGCGAGCGAGCGCTGGAGGTGTTGCGCCGGGTGGGTCTGGCGGGCAAGGAAAAGAACCTGCCCTCCCAGCTCTCAGGGGGGCAGAAGCAGCGCGTGGCGGTGGCCCGCGCCCTCACCATGCGCCCCTCGATCCTGCTGGCCGACGAGCCTACCGGCAACCTCGACTCTCGCACCGCCACCGAGGTCATGAGCCTCTTCCAGGAGCTCAACGACGAGGGCACCACGGTCATCATCGTCACCCACGAGGCCGACATCGCCGACTACACCGGGCGCATCGTGCGCATCCGTGACGGGCTCGTCGAGTCGGACGGCCCCAATCCGCACCGCAGGCGGCCCGTAGGAGGCGTAGCATGATCCCCGCCAGGGCCTTTCCCAAGGACAAGCCCCACCGGCGCTCGAGCCTGGCGGGCATGAACCCGCTGCAGGTGGTGGCCATCGCCTGGAGGGCCATCCTGGGCAACCCCTTGCGCTCGGCGCTCACCGCGCTGGGGGTGATCATCGGGGTAGCGGCGGTGATCGCGCTGACCGGGGTGGGCCAAGGCTCCACCGCCAACATCACCCGCTCGCTGGAGAGCCTGGGCACCAACCTGCTCACCGTCTCCGGCGGGCGCGGGGGTGGCCCGCCCGGGCTGGTACGCTTCGGCGGGCCCCAGACCATCACCGTCAAAGACGCCCAGGCCCTGCAGGAGCAGTTCGCCACCCAAATCGCCGGGGTGGCCCCCGTCGCCCAGGGCAACCACCAGGTCAAGTTCGGGGCCAACAACACCAACGCCACCGTCATCGGCACCTGGCCCGCCTACGCCAGCGTGCGCAACGCCCAGCCCGAGCAGGGCAGCTTCTTCACCGAGGCCGACAACCAGGCCCGCAAGCGGGTGGCGGTGCTGGGCTACCAGGTGGCCCAGGATCTCTTCGAAGGCAGCGAGGCGCTGGGCCAGAAGATCAAGATCGCCGGCATCTCCTTCACCGTGGTGGGGGTGCTCCCCGACAAGGGCGACTCGGGCTTTGCCAGCCCCAACTCCCAGGTCTTGGTGCCCCTGAGCACTTACATCCAGCGCCTGGGCCGCAGCAACAACCGGGGCGAGCCCACGGTGAGCCAGGTCTACGTACAGGGCCTGAGCAAGGACACCCTCAAGGACCTGCAAAACCAGATCACCGAGTTCATGGCTGCGCGGCACAAGCTCACCAACCCCGACGAGTACGACTTCAGCGTGCAGAACCAGGCCGACGCCCTGGCCTCGGTAAACCAGGTCACCCAGACCCTCACCCTCTTCCTGGGCGGGGTGGCGGGGATCAGCCTGCTGGTAGGGGGCATCGGGATCATGAACATCATGCTGGTCTCGGTCACCGAGCGCACCCGCGAGATCGGCATCCGCAAGGCGCTGGGGGCCAAGCCCCGCGACATCCTCACCCAGTTCCTGGTGGAGTCGGTGGTGCTTTCGGTGGGGGGCGGCGTACTGGGCATCCTGCTGGGCCTGGGACTGGCGCGCAGCGTGGGCAACCTGCTCAGCATCACCCCGATCTTCTCGACCAGCAGCATGGCCCTGGCCTTCGCCTTCTCGGTGATGGTGGGCGTGTTCTTCGGCTACTACCCCGCGCTGCAGGCCGCCCGGCTCGACCCGGTGGAATCGCTCAGGTACGAGTGAGCCACTCCGATACGACGGCTTGAAGTACCTCGCAGACTTTCGATCCAAGGAGCCCTTATGGCAAGAACGATCCTCGCAACAGCTTTAGCTCTGCTCTGCTCGCTGGCGCTGGCCCAGGAGATCATCACCAACCAGCAGGGGCCTGGTGGGCAACAGCCCAACCCTGAGCTACGCAAGCGCCTCGAGCAGTACCGCCCGGTCTTCGAGCTGCAGAACAGCCTGCGGCTGATGCTCGATCTCGACAAGCAGAAAAACCTCTCCTTCAGCAAGGCCCAGGCCCAGAAGCTCCTGCCCATCCTCAAGGACCTGCAGACCCGCGCCGACCTCAAGCCCGCCGACGCCGGCAAGATCCTCGCCAACATCGAGGACAACATCCTCACCCCCGCCCAGCTCAAGTGGATGGACCAGACCCAGCTCAAGCGGCAGCAGGAGCTGCGCCAGCGGCGGGAGAACGGCGGCCAGGGTGGGCAAGGCAACAACCTGCAGGGGCCGGGCGGCCCCGGCGGGCAGGGGGGGCCTCGAGGCGGCGGCCTCTTCCAGGCCATCCAGCAGGGCAAGCCCTTCAACCCCTTCAAGGAGGACCCTGCCAGGAAGACCCTCACCGACCTGGTTGCCCTGTTGAGCAAGCGCTGAGCCCAAGGGGCTGAAGTGAAAGTAACGAGATCCGGCTCGAGGCTGACCTGGTCTTCCGCAAGCCCCAGCACAGAACATTAAGCCTCAAACCCTTGCTTCACCCTGGACTCACTTCGTAAACTCGGCCCATGCCGATTTACGAGGACCGTTCCAGAGAGCAGCGGTCACCCGGCCATGCCCCCCTCCAGGTGGGGAGAGTTCGG
>NZ_QWLA01000022.1 GCF_003574095.1 Calidithermus roseus | reverse complement strand
CTGCTCCAGCTGGGCCAGTTTCATCCCCTTACCCTTCGCTTCCGCTTCCCCAATCAGCGCCATCAACCGCTCTTGTAGTGGGCTCATGCCTCAGTCTAGGCTATTGGGTTGTTTTTGGGACACACCCGGGCTTGCGCTTCTGGGGCCTCCCGGCGGCAAAGCGTGTTATCATGAACCCATGAGGTTTGCCGGACGGCTACTAGGGCAATTGGGAGGCCCCTGCTAAGAAGCCAGGTGTCCGGCCTCCCCCTTCACGTCGAAGGGGGATTTTTAGTACCCCAAATCGGGCCATGGGCCAGCGAGCGTCCCAACGACGATGCACGGCAACCGTCCGATTCAAGAACCCCTACTGTAAGAACGAGGAACAGGTAAAGATGAGCATGGACAAATACAACCCGCACGAACTCGAGCCCAAGTGGCAGAAGTACTGGCAGCAGACCGGCCTGCTCAAGGCGCAGGAGGGCGGCGCCAACAAGAGCTATATCCTGGTGATGTTCCCCTACCCCTCGGGCGACTTGCACATGGGCCACCTCAAAAACTACACCATGGGCGACGTGCTGGCCCGCTTCCGCACCCAACAGGGCTACTCGGTGCTGCATCCCTTCGGCTGGGACGCCTTTGGCCTGCCCGCCGAGAACGCCGCGCTCAAATACGGCGTCAGCCCTGCCGACTGGACCTATGGCAACATCAGGCAGTCGAAGGAGTCGCTGGCCCTCATGGGCATCCAGTACGACTGGAGCCGCGAGGTCACCACCTGCACACCCGAGTACTACAAGTGGAACCAGTGGATCTTCCTCAAGATGTACGAGCGGGGCTTGGCCTACCGCAAGAAGAGCCTGGTCAACTGGGATCCGGTCGAGCAGAGCGTGCTGGCCAACGAGCAGGTCATCGACGGGCGCGGCTGGCGCTCGGGGGCTTTAGTCGAGAAGCGCGAGCTCGAGCAGTGGTACCTCAAGATCACCGACTACGCCGAGCGGCTGCTGAATGACCTCGATAAGCTCCCCCGTTGGCCCGAGAAGGTCAAGGCCATGCAGCGGGCCTGGATCGGTAAGAGCACCGGGGCAGAGTTCGACTTCCAGGTCAAGGGTCACGACGCGAAGATCCGGGTCTTCTCCACCCGCCCCGATACCATCTTCGGGGCCACCTTCATGGTGCTGGCCCCCGAGCACGAGCTCGTCGCCCAGATCACCACCCCCGAGCAGAAAGAGGCAGTGGAAGCTTACGTCGCTGCGGCCAAGATGAAGAGCGAGGTCGAGCGCCAGCGCGAGGACCGCGAGAAGAGCGGGGTGTGGACCGGGGCCTACGCCATCAACCCGGCCAACGGCAAGGAGATCCCCATCTGGGTCGCCGACTACGTGCTCTCGGGCTACGGCACCGGCGCGATCATGGCGGTGCCGGGCCAGGACGAGCGCGACTGGGAGTTCGCCGAGAAGTTCGGGCTCGAGATCATCCGTACCGTAGAGCCCCCCGCCGGCTGGCAAGGCAAGGCCTACACCGAGGACGGCCCGGCCATCAACTCCGACTTCCTCAACGGGCTCTCCGTCGAGGAGGCTAAGAAGAAGATCATCGCCTGGATGGAGGAAAAGGGCATCGGGGAGGGCAAGGTCAACTACCGGTTGCGCGACTGGCTCATCAGCCGCCAGCGCTACTGGGGCACCCCCATCCCCATGATCCACTGCGATAGCTGCGGCATCGTCCCGGTGCCCTACGAGCAGTTGCCCGTCGAGTTGCCCACCCTCAAGGACGTGGAGGACATCCGGCCCAAGGGCAAGAGCCCGCTGGCCGCCCACCCTGAGTTCTACGAGGTGGACTGCCCCAAGTGCGGGCAAAAGGCCCGGCGCGACACCGACACCATGGACACCTTCATCGACTCGTCGTGGTACTTCCTGCGCTACGCCGACCCCCACAACGAGAACCTGCCCTTCGACCCCCAGAAGGCCAACTTCTGGATGCCGGTAGACCAGTACATCGGCGGCATCGAGCACGCCATTTTGCACCTGCTCTACGCCCGCTTCTTCACCAAGTTCCTGCACGATATCGGCATGGTGGAGGTCGAAGAGCCCTTCGATGGCCTCTTCACTCAGGGCATGGTGCAGGGCTGGACCGACGTGGGCCCCGTAGAGGTCAGCGGCGAGGAAATCCGCTTTCTGACCCACGACCGCCGGGTCAAACTCGACCTCCCCGAGACCCTCAGCATAGAGGAAGCCAAGAAGAGCGGAGCCGAGCTGCGCACTCACGACGACGGCAGCATCCACTTCTGGAAGCCCGCCACCATGTCCAAGAGCCTGGGCAATGGCGTGATGGTGGGGCCCTTCGTGAAGGAGCAGGGTGCCGACATCGCCCGCATCACCATCCTCTTCGCCGCCCCGCCCGAGAACGAGATGATCTGGACCGAGGAGGGCGTGCAGGGCGCCTGGCGCTACCTCAACCGGGTCTGGCGCCTGGTGGCCGAGAACCTGGCCGAGCTCAAGGCCCAGGGCGACGTGCACGACCCCAAAGCCTTGAGCGCCGCCGACAAGGCCCTCTACCAGAAGCTGCACCAGAGCATCAAGAAGGTGGGCGAGGACATCGAAGCGCTGCGCTTCAACACCGCCGTGGCCGCCTTGATGGAGCTCCTGAACGCGATGTACGACTACCGCAAGGAAAACCCGGTCTCCCCCGTGTTCCGCCTGGCCACGCTCAACTACATCCAGCTCCTGGCCCCCTTCGCCCCCCACATCGCTGAGGAGCTGTGGCACCAGTTCCACAACTCCTCGGTCTTCGAGGCCCGCTGGCCCACCGTGGACGAGGACGCCCTCGTCGCCGACGCCTTCGAGCTGGTGGTGCAGGTCTCGGGCAAGGTGCGCGGCAAGGCCACCGTCCCCGCGCAGGCCAGCGAGGACGAGATCAAGCGCATCGCCCGCGAGATCCCCAACGTGCAGGTGCACATCAACGGGAAGCAGGTGGTGAAGGAGATCTACGTACCCGGGAAGCTGCTCAACATCGTGGTGAGGTGAAGGGAAAAGCCGGCAGCGGTCAGCTTTCATCCTTCAGCCGTCCGCGGGAGGCTCGTGGCGTGTGGTAACCCCTCCCTGGCCCTCGACGCGTCTTACGTACGACGTAGGACGTACGACCCGCGTTCAGCGTTCGGCCGTCGGCGTTCACACGATCCGCCTCCCCGGCCCTCCCCACTCGAGCCCGAACAACCCTGCCCACGTCGCCGCCAGGTCGGCGAAGGTCTCGCGGGTGCCCAGGTCCCGCCCGGCCAGGCCCGGCCCTACCGCCAGGAGCATGCCGTACTCGCGGGTGTGGTCGGTGCCGCGCCAGGTGGGGTCGTTGCCGTGGTCGGAGACGATGAAGAGGTAATCGTCTGGCCCCAGCCCGGCCAGGATGCCGGGGAGGGCGGTGTCGAAGTCGCGCAGGGCGGCGGCGTAGCCCTCGGGGTTGCGGCGGTGGCCGAACTTGGCGTCGAAGTCGACGAGGTTGGTGAAGACCAAGCCGGAGAAGTCCTGTCGCATGAGCCCCAGCGTGCGGGCAATCCCGTCGGCGTTATCCTTCGACTTCACCTCGCGGGTGAAGCCGCGGTGGGCGTAGATGTCGGGGATCTTGCCCACCCCCACCACCTCGAGCCCGGCCCCCTTGAGCACATCGAGGACGTTGGGAGGGGGCTCGAGGGCGAAGTCCTTGCGCAGGTCCTCGCGGCGGGCGTAGTGGCCGGGCTCGCCCTCGAAGGGGCGGGCGATCACGCGGGCGACGGCCAGCGGGCCCACCAGCATCTCGCGGGCCACGCGGCACCACTCGTAGAGGGTCTGGAGGGGCACCTTGCCGACGTGGGCCGCCACCTGGAACACCGAGTCGGCGGAGGTATAGACGATGGGAAAGCCGGTCTTCAGGTGCTCGTCGCCGTAGTCGCGGATGGCGTCGGTGCCGGAGTAGGGCCGGTTCAAGAGCCAGCCCCCCACGCCGATGCGCTCGGCGTAGCGCTGCAGGAAGTCCTGTGGAAAACCCTGTGGAAAAACCTGGAAGGGGTGCTCGAGTTGGATGCCCACGAACTCCCAGTGCCCCGTCGAGGTATCCTTGCCGGGGTTGACCTCCCGCATGCGGCCAAAGGCCCCTCTGGGCCGCTCGACCTTGGGCAAAGTGTGAACCCCCGGCACGTGGCCCAGGCCCAGCGCGGCCAGGTTGGGCAGTTCCACGCCGGTCTTGAGCACGGTGTGGTCGAGGGTGTCGGCCCCCTCGTCGTCAAAGCGCGAGGCGTCGGGAAGGTAACCCAGGCCCACGGAGTCGAGGACGATGGTGGTGATCTTCATGGCCCGAGCATACGTGTACGGCGGGAGCGGCGTCGAGCTACCGGATGCCTCAGCGCTGGCTGAGCAACTCCGATAGCCTCGACAAGCAGCGGCCAAACTTCTTGGCGAAGGCCCCGTGGCGGTAGCTCTCGAGGAAGATCTGCTCCAGCGGCACCCCCGAGGCCCGAAGCTGCAGGCCGCGGTCGTAGAGTTTGTCGATGAAGTGCACGAAGCGCAGCGCGTCGTTGAGGTCGGGGATGGGGGCCAAGCCCTCGAGGTAGACGACCTCGAGCGACTCGAAGAGGTAACGGTAGCGGATAGGGTGCAGGCCGCGCAGCAGGTAGAAGAGTTCGGCGAAGGAGTCGTAGCTGGCCGCTCGAGTCTCCTCGTGATAGAGCTCCTCGAGTTCCTCGGCGTCTAAAGGCAGCGGGGGGTGCTGGAAGTCGCGGTGCCGATAGTCCTCCCCGTCGATGCTCTCCACCGCGAAGCGGCGGGCCAGGCTCTGGATCTGAATGCGGAACTGCTCGGCGTTGAAGCGGCCCTGGCCCAAGGCGCTGGGCTGGGTGTTGGAGGTAGCCGCCACGCGCAGGCCCTTTTCCATGGTCTGGCCCAGCAGGTTGGTGACCATCTGGGCGTTGCCGGGGTCGTCGAGCTCGAACTCGTCGATGAAGAGGTAGGCCAGGCCCCCGAAGCGCTCGACCGCCTGGGCCATGCCCATCAGGCCCACGGCGTAGGTGAGTTCCTCGAAGGAGAGGTAGGCCTTGGGCTCGGGGGCTTGCCAGTAGGCGGCTACCAGCAAGTGGGTCTTGCCCACTCCGAAGCCCCCATCGAGGTAAATTCCCCTCGGATCGGGCAATTTCTTGCGGAAAAAGCCCTGGGGACGGTCCCGCACCCAGCGACCCAGGCGCTCCTTGGCGGTGGCCTGTGAGGAAAAGCGGGGGTCGGGGTGGTAGGAATCGAAAGTGGCCCCGCTGTAGCGTGGCGGCGGCACGAAGTGGGCGAGCAGGGTCTCGAGGTTGACTTCAGGCGTTCGTTCGACCAGACGCACGGCTTCAAGCCTATCGCCTTTGGCGGGGTTTGGTCAGCGGCTCCGATCACCCCTGCGTCTTGCGAAATTTTCCCGTTTTTCCACCAAACCAAGGTGAGGGATGCAAAAAGGGTATGATCTCGATAAGCAGAACCCACCACGCGCTATGAAAGCCCGACCTCGCCCGACCCCCATCACTGCCCTCAGCAAGAGCGAACTCGAGCGCCGACTGCGCGAGGCCACCATGCTCAAGCAGATCGTGGCCACCTCGGGGGCCCCCCTCGAGCCCCTGACGGTGCTCAACGTCATTTGCAGCGAGCTGGTGGCGGTGGTGGGCGTGCAGCACGCGGGCTTTGCCCGCATGTCGGAGGATGGACACTACCTCACGGTGGTGGCCGAGTTTGGCCTCGAGCACCGCACCGGCCTCAACGAGCGCATCCCCCTCAAGGGCAACGTCATTACCCAGAAGGTCATCAAGACCCGC
The DNA here is from genome assembly GCF_003574095.1 of Calidithermus roseus. GTDB lineage: Bacteria > Deinococcota > Deinococci > Deinococcales > Thermaceae > Calidithermus > Calidithermus roseus. The sequence goes on along the minus strand of NZ_QWLA01000022.1, from coordinate 38,458 downwards.
AAGCCCATAGCCGTGCTCGACGCGCAGAATGACCCCCGCATGGGCGCGGGCCGCGAGGCCGCCAAGCACTTTGGTGTGGTCTCGATGCTGATCGTGCCCATCCTGGCCGGGGAGCGGGTGGTGGGCACGCTGGGCCTCGACAGCTACGAGCCGCGTCGGTTCGGACGCAACGAGATCGCGCTGGTGGAGGCGGTCTCCAGGGCCGCCTCGCCCCTGCTGGAAAACGCCCACCTCTTCGACCAGCTCAAGAGCGAGCTGGCCGAACGCCAGCGGGCCGAGGAAGAGCTGCGCAAGTCGCGCACGCTCTACCAGGAGCTGGTCAACAGCCTCGAGGGCGTGGTGTGGGAGGCCGAGTTCCACAAGGATAGCCTCGTCTTCACCTTCGTCAGCCGCCAGATCGAGCGGGTGCTGGGCTATGGCATGAGCGAGTTTCTGGGCCCGCGCGAGAAGAGCGTGTGGCCCAGGGTGCTCTACCCCAGCGACTTCGAGCAGGTGGCCCAGCGGCTGCGTACTCTGGCCATCACCCTCGAGACCGCCGAGGTCGAGTACCGCGCCCTCGACAGGGACGGGCGGCTGCACTGGTTCCAAGACCGCATCTCGGCCCTGCGGGAGGTGGACGGCACCGTGCGGCTGCGCGGCCTGATCGTGGACGTGACCGACCACAAGCGCGCGGTGCGTCTGGAGCGCGACCGCAACCTGGCCCTGGAGCTCATCGCCCGAGGGGCCGAGCTGGAGGACATCCTCGAGGTGCTCATGGAGATGCTGGCCTCCCAACTCCCCGAAGTCGCCTGCGCCATCCAGGTGCTCAAGAGTGGCCGAGTGCGCTTCGCCGCCAGTGCCAACCTGCCCGAGACCCTCCGCAAGCTCTTCGAAGGCGGCACCATGGGGCCGCTGGGCTACCGGGTGCAGGAGGGCGAAGCCTCGGTGCTAGACGACCTCGAGCAAAACCAGCGCCTGAAGGCTGCCACGCGCCAGACCCTGCTGCGCGCGGGATACCGCAGCGCCCTGACGCTGCCGGTGATCTCCAAGGACAACGTGCTGGGCGCGCTTACCGTGCTGAGCCCGACCCCCCTCGAGCCCGACGTGCGCGCCGCCCACATCGTCGCCGACCTCGCCGCCATCGCCGTGGACCGCCAGGGACTCATCGAGCAGCTGGAGTACCAAGCCACCCACGACCCCCTCACCAAGCTGCCCAACCGCATGCTCTACCAGCAGCGTCTGGCCCAGGCCATGCAGCGGGCCGAGGAGAAGGGCCGCTTGGTGGGCGTGCTCTACATCGACCTCGACAACTTCAAGAAAGTCAACGACACCTTCAGCCACGCCACCGGCGACGAGCTATTGCGCAGCGTGGCCCGCCAGCTCGCCAGCGCCGTGCGCCCCAGCGACACCGTGGCCCGGCTGGGCGGCGACGAGTTCGGTGTCATCCTGGCCGACCTACCCTCGGTGGAGATGGCCGAGCGCATCGCCCGCAAGCTGGGAGCAGAGGTCAACACCAGCGTGCGCATCGGCAACCGGGCCCTCGAGGTCACCGCTTCCATCGGCCTGGCCCTCTACCCCCGCGACGGCACCGACGCCGACGCACTGTACCGCCACGCCGACCGCGAGATGTACGCGGTCAAGGGAAAATTGTCGGACCAAGTGGGCCATTGAAATCGAACGAACCAGGCAGGGTCTGGGCACTAGAATGGGCTTTGGATTGAGCCTCGAGGTTCACGCATGGCAGTAGACACCTCCGCAATTCCCCGCAAAAACTCGGCGCGGCAGCAGCTCATCAACGTGCTGCGCGTGGCCCTCAAGCCGTTGTACTGGTGGTACGAGAAACGATTGGAGGCCGAGGTGCGCCAGGGCCACGTGCCCCGCCACCTGGGCATGATTTTGGACGGCAACCGACGCTTCGCCCGCGAGCTGGGCCTCGCCGGCCACGAGGGCCACGAATTCGGCGTGCAGAAGGCCTACGAGGTGCTGGAGTGGTGCTTGGAGCTCAAGATCCCCACCGTCACCATCTGGGTCTTCTCAACCGACAACTTCAACCGCTCGCAGCTCGAGGTCGAGACCCTCATGAACCTCTTCGTCAAGGAGGCCAGGCGCATGGCCCAGGACCCGCGCATCCACGCCAACGAGGTGCGGGTGAAGGTCATCGGGCGCCACGACCGCTTCCCCCCGAAGGTGTTGCAGGCGCTGGAGGAGCTCGAGGAGGCCACCAAGCACCACGAGGGCATGCTGCTCAACATCGCCATGGGCTATGGTGGGCGCGAGGAAATCGTGGACGCGGTCAAGAGCCTGCTGCTCGAGGCCGCCCGCACCGGCAAAAGCCCCGAGGAACTCGCCGCCGAACTCGACATGGAGCACATCTCCGAGCGGCTTTACACCGCCGGCGTCCCCGACCCCGACTTCATCATCCGCACCTCGGGCGAGATCCGGCTCTCAGGCTTCCTGCTGTGGCAGGCCGCCTACAGCGAGTACTACTTCTTCGACGCCTTCTGGCCCGCTTTCCGCCGGGTGGATTTCCTGCGGGCCATCCGGGCTTACCAGGGTCGCGAACGGCGCTTCGGCAAGTGAGTGCCGCGTCCATTCTCAGGCGAACTCGAGGGCGCTCGAGCAGACGGCAGGCTGTCTATATAGACAGCGTCCATAGTAACTATGGAATTGCACATCCAGGATCAATTCTGTATTATTACGAAGCATGGTCTGGCGTTCATGGTTCAAAATGCGGCTACGCTGGTGGGAACTGCTTATTTTGGGCGTCCCCCTCATCGAGTGGCACTGAGCAGTGGGCTTGGCTGCTGAAGAGAAGGGGCTCGGGTTTCTCCCGAGTTTGCCCGGCAGATTCCAAGCTACACCTTGGTGGGTTTCCGTTGACACTCCCACGCCGTGGCGGGGCGTGGCAGGAAGTGCGTGGGATTCTTGGCTCGTCACCGCTTGCCCATCGACCTTTGCCCCTTCCCACGTTGTATTCTGAAGTTCTATGCCTTTGGAGCGGATCGTCGTATTCGGAACCACCGGCAGCGGCAAAAGCACCCTGGCCAGGCGGCTCAGCGAGCATCTGGGCCTGCCCTACTTCGAGACCGACGCCCTGCACTGGAACCCCGGCTGGATACCCACGCCCGAGCTCGAGTTCCGGGCCAGGGTCGAAAAGGCCACCGAAGGGCCCCGTTGGGTCACGGAGGGCAACTACAGCGCCATCCGCGACATCCTGCTCTCTCGCACCGACACCGCCATCTGGCTTGACTACCCTTTCCCCCTCGTCTTCAGCCGCTTGCTCAAGCGCATGCTGAGGCGGGTGATCCATCGGGAAGTTATTGTGAGGGTGACCCTCCGACCCGGTAGACTCTGATTCGTGCGCCGCGATCACCTGCTGGGACTGCTCTACCTCAACGTCGCCACGCTGCTGTGGGGCACCACCTTCGTCGTAATCAAGCAATCGCTGGAGTCGCTCAGCGCTTCGCAGATCACCCTGGCCCGCTTTGCGGTGGCGGCGCTGTGCTTCGTGCCTTTTTTGCTGCGGCTGGAGCGCAGGGTATGGCGGGCGGGGCTCGAGCTGGGCTTTTACCTATGGCTGGGCTACGCCACCCAGGCCATCGGACTGGAGTACACCACCGCCAGCCGCAGCGCCTTCATCACCACGCTCTACGTGGTGATTCTGCCGATGTTTCTCGGGCTCATCGGACACAAATTGCGCCTGCCGGTGTGGGCGGCGGCGATGATGGCGATCGCGGGCGTGGGGCTTTTATCCTACGACGGCTCCCCACCGAACCTGGGCGACGTGTGGACGCTGGGAACCGCGCTGGCCTATACCTTTTACATCTGGCGCCTCGAGCACTTCGTGGCGGTGCGCAGCTATCCCACGCTGCCCATCACCGGCGTACAGATGCTGGGCGTGGCCCTGCTGTCGGGGCTGTGGGTCGCCTGGGAAGGCCCCGGTTGGAGCGCTTCAGGCTTTCCCTATGCCCAGATGCTCTACCTGGGGCTGGTCGCCACCGCCCTGTGCATCTGGCTGCAGGCGCTAGGGCAGCGCACCGTCCCCGCCCCCGAAGCCGCCATCGCCTTCACCCTCGAGCCCGTCTATGCCGCCATCTTCGCCTACTTCCTGCTGGGCGAGCGCTTGGGCGTGCAGGGGCTGGTGGGGGGGTTCTTAATCCTGGGCGCGACGCTGGTGAGCCAGCTTCCCCAGTTGCTCAGGCCAAGGAAGGCCCTGAAAACAGAACGGTGAGCGGGAAAAGGGCCGGGTCTCGGACCCGACCTACCCACAGCATTTTGCGTTTGGCTACCTATCGACGCCCTTCACTCCACCGCCCCGCCGTTGAGCGTCACCGTAAACTCACCGCAGCCGGTGAACTCGAGACGCAGGGTGTCCTGCTCGCCGTTGGGGCGGGTATAGACCCACACCTTGGCTCCGCTGTCGTAGTTGAGCAGGCGGGCAGGGCTGGCGCAGTCGGCGCGGTTCCAGTGAAGGGTGGGATCGGTGTACCAGATCAGGTTGCGCACCCTGCCGCCGCGCTCCCAGGTCAGGCTGCCGGGGTTGTCCTGGGCGATGGTGATGGTGCCCTTAGCCCAGGGGGTATCGGGGAGCTCGGGAGCGTAGGTCTTTTCGACCTCTAACCGGGCGCTACCGTCGTAGGTGTTGCCGCCGGTGGTAACGCTCACGGCCTGGCTGTAGTTCTTGGCGATGGTGTAGAGGCTAGCGTCGCTCTTGTCAAGGGTGAAGCTGCCCTCGAGGCTGCGATCGATGACGGTGCCGTCGTCGCGGGTCACGACGGTGTGAAAACCATTGAAGCTGACGCTATAGCCGCTCAGGGGCAAGGCATCGTTAGTGTCGCTGAGGCTCACGCTGCCCTCGGTGGTGTAGCTGGCGCCGCCCGCGCGGGTTCCGGCGCAATCGAAGGTCACGGTGATGCTGGCGGGCACACCGTCGTCGTCGGCATCCACGAAGTTGGGAGGGCTCACCGTCACGCTGCACTCGCCCGAGCCAACAGGGGGTAGGTAGGCGCCCAGGGCGTTGAGCAGGTGGATGATCCGGCGGGGCAGGTTGTAGCCGATGGCGTTGAACGCGCCCTCGGAGAGGGCTGCTGCTTGAAGGCTCGTGCTTCCACGGGCATCGGCCAGCAGGCCGCCGTCGAGGGCGAGGTCTCCAGCCGCCACCTCGGAGAGGGCCCTGGCGTCTTGCTGGCTCAGGCCGCCAGAGCCGGGATTCTGGGTTCCGCAAGCCGCCAGCAGAAGGGTCAGGGTCAGACCGGCCAGATACTTATGCTTCATCGCTCTTACCTCCGCCTCCAAGAATGCTCACGCAGCCTTAAGCCCATACCAGGTCCAAGCTGAAGACAAGCTGAAGTCCCAATTGCTCTCATCCAGAATGGGGTAGTTTGGATGGGCGTATGGGAAAGAGCGCGAGAAAACAGGCCATGAAATATGCATCCAAAGCCAAGCCCAGCCCCTGGCCTTGGGTGATCGGCGGGGTCATCGTGCTGGCGGTGGCGGGCTGGGGCTTTATGCGCTGGCAGAGCCAGCAGGGGGTGCCCAGCCTCGAGAGCCTCATCGAGCAAGGCAAACCGGCTTTGGCCCAGGTGCAGAGCCAGCCCGATTATGGGCGCAGCCACGCCAATATTGGCACCTCGTTGAGCTACGCCACCGACCCGCCCACCTCGGGCACCCACTGGTTCAACTGGACCGAGCCGGGCTTCTACAGCCGCAGCGAGCCCAGGGAAAAGCTGGTGCATTCCCTCGAGCACGGCAACGTGGTGATCTACTACGACCAGCCCTCGGAGGAGGCGCTCAAGACCCTGCGGGCCTGGGCCAGCCGCTACCGGGGCCAGTGGGACGGGCTGGTGGTGGTGCCCAAGCAAGGGCTCGGACAGACCATCGAACTCACCGCCTGGACCAAGCTACTGCGGCTGGAGAACTGGGACGCCGCCGCCGCGGCTGCCTTCATCGACGCCTACCGGGGTCGGGGGCCGGAGAACCCGGTTCGTTAGGGCATGACTCTCCGCAACCTCGCGCTGCTACTGGCACTGGCGTTGCTCGCCACCGGGGTCTGGGCCCTGAGCACCTGGCGCTCCGGTCCCGAGGCCGCCTTCGCCCGACACATGATCCCCCACCACGCCCAGGCCGTCGAACTGGCCCGGCTGCTCGAGGCCCGCACCTCCGACCCCAACCTGCAAACCCTGGCCCGCGACATCTACCTCACCCAGGAGGCCCAGATCGGCCAGATGAACGCCTGGCTGCCTCCGTGGGAGCGGCCTTTCAGCCGCTCGGCCCGTTTTGAGGCGGCCATGCTGGCGGCGATGGGCATGGCCAGCAGGGCCGAGATAGACGACCTGGCGCGGAAGTCGGGCCGCGAGGCCGAGGTACGCTTCCTCCAGCTCATGATCCGCCACCACCAAGGGGCCATCCCCATGATCACCGAAGCCCTGCCAAAAGTGCAGGGCGAGCTGCCGCGCAAGCTGCTCCTGGCCATGGCCAGGAGCCAGATCCTCGAGATCGCGCTGATGGAGCAACTGCTGGCCGAACGCGGGGGAACGCCGCTAAAGCCGCCCCCCTCAGCCGGGCACCGGCACTGAAGGCCAGCCATCCCTTGGTGAACCCCCTTCCGCGGGCTGAAGCAGGGCAGAGCCACGGGTAAGCTGAGGGAGAACATGGCTCGGGTGCTGCTCGTTGACGACGACCCTTCCATCCACGAGGTGCTAGGGGCCTACCTGCGCCAGGAGGGGCACGAGGTCCTCGAGGCGCGCGACGGCGCCGAGGCGCTGGCCCGCCTCGGCAGTGCCGACGTGCTCATCCTCGACCTGATGCTGCCCAGGGTCGGAGGGCTCGAGGTAGCCCGGGAGGTGCGCCGCAACTACCCGGACATGCCCATCCTCATGCTCACGGCCAAGGGCGAGGAGGAAGAGCGCATCCAGGGCCTCGACAGCGGGGCCGACGACTACGTGGTCAAGCCCTTCAGCCCCCGCGAGGTGGTGGCGCGGGTGCGGGCCCTGCTGCGCCGCGGCGGGCTGAAGGACGAGCTGGTGTTTGGCGACCTGGCCCTGAGGCCCGCCGAGCGCATCGCCCGGCTGGGTGGCGAAGTCCTGCCCCTGTCGCGGCTGGAGTTCGACCTCCTGCTCACCCTGGCCCAGCATCCCGGCCTAGTGTGGAGCCGGGACCGCTTGCTGGAGCGCGTCTGGGGCGGGGGTTTCCCTGGGGTAGACCGCGTGGTGGACGTGCACATCGCAGGCCTGCGCAAGAAGCTGGGTGAGGACGGCGACAACCCCCGCTACATCGAGACCGTGCGCGGGGTAGGGTACCGCTTCCGGGAGGAGTGATGTTCACGCGGCTGTTCCTGACCCACCTGCTGGCGGCGCTGGTAGCGCTGGTGGCCCTGCTGGGCTTCGCCGAGTGGCTGGCTCCGCGCTTCTACCAGCGCCACATCGAGCGGATGGTGGCGGCCATCGGGCCGCAAGGCCACGACCTTCACGCCGACCTCGAGCGCGGCCTGCGCTCAACCCTCACCACCGCCTGGCTGGCCTCGCTCCCGCTGGCCGGGTTGCTGGCGGCGGGCACGGCCTGGGTGGTCTCGAGGCGGGTGAGCCAGAGTGTGCGGCTGCTGGCCCACGGCAGCCGGAACATCGCCCAGGGGCATTACCGCAACCGCCTGAAGGTTCAGGGGAACGACGAGCTGGCTTCGCTGGCCCAGGACTTCAACCGCATGGCCGAGGCGCTGGAGAAGGTCGAACAAGGACGAATCGAACTCATCAGCTCCGTGGCTCACGAGTTGCGCACTCCACTCGCCGGCCTGCAGGGTTATGCCGAAGCCCTGGCCGATGGGGTCCTGCCACCCGAGCAGGTCGCCCAGCGCATCGCCCACGAGGTCCGGGCCATGCGCCGCCTGGTCGAGGACCTGTCACTGGTCTCGAGGGTCGAGGCGGGCGCGGTGGAGATCTACCCGCAAACCCTCAACCCCAAAGACGCCCTGACCCAGGCCGCCGAACGCTTCGCGCTGGCCTTCAGCGAACAGGGGGTGGCCCTGGAGCTAGAACTCCCCCCACAATCGCCCCCCGTCTGGGCCGACCCCGAGCGCCTCCAGCAGGTGTTGTCCAACCTGCTCTCCAACGCCCTGCGCCATACCCCCCGTGGGGGGAAGGTGACGTTGAGCGCCGAGCCCGTGAGGGGAATGGTGCGTTTTGGTGTTCGGGATACGGGCTGCGGCATTCCCCCCGAACAGCAGGCACGGGTCTTCGAGCGCTTTTACCGGCTGGATTCGGCCCGCAGCCGCCAGGACGGCGGGAGCGGGGTGGGCCTCACGGTCGCGCGGGGCCTAGTCGAGGCCATGGGCGGGGAGATGGGCCTGCAGAGCGAAGTAGGCAAGGGCAGCACCTTCTGGTTCACCCTTCCCGCTTCGCCTTGGTAAGGCGGCTTCTACTCGAGGCTGCCTTCTGAGTTTAATTTTGGTCCATGAACCTCAATCGGTTCCTTCCGGCGATGGCCGCTCTGGCTCTCAGCACAGCCCTGGCCCAAGCCAGTCCCCTCGAGCACCCCATGTCCATCGAGGCCATGCGGCGGGGCAGCTACCCCGGCTCTGCCATCGTCCTCGAGCAGCGCCTGGCCCCCGGCTCCAACTATCAGCGCTACATCGCCTCTTACCGCTCGGAGGGGCTCAAGATTTACGGGTTGCTCACCGTCCCCACCGGGAAGAAGCCCCAAGGAGGCTGGCCGGGCATAGTCTTCGTGCACGGTTACATCCCACCCGAGCAGTACCGCACCACCGAGCGCTATGTGGCCTACGTCGACGGCTTCGCCCGGCAGGGCTACGTGGTGTTCAAGACCGATCTGCGCGGCCACGGCAACTCCGAGGGCGAGCCCAGCGGGGCCTACTGGTCGCCGGATTACACCATCGACGTGCTCAACGCCTATGCCTCGCTGCGCCGATTTGGGGAAGTCAACCCCGAACGCATAGGCATGTGGGGGCACTCGATGGGGGGCTACCTGACCCTGCGGGCTATGGTGATCGACCGGCGCATCCGGGCCGGGGTGATCTGGGCCGGAGTAGTGGCTCCCTACAGCGACATCCTAGGCGGTTGGCGGCGGCCCAGCCGCCCGGGTGCCATCCCCTCGCAAGCCCGCCGCCGGCGCGAGGAGTTCATCCGCCAGCACGGCACCCCCGAGAGCAACCCGGCTTTCTGGAACGCCATCTCGGCCAACAGCTACCTAAGCCAGGGAGTCTCGCCCATCCAGATCCACCACGGGCTGGCCGACAGCGTGGTCCCGGTGAGCTTTTCCCAGCGGCTTTCGGCCCAGCTCAAGGCAGCCGGGCAAACCCACGAGCTCTACCTCTACCCCGGCAACAACCACAACCTCAGCCAGAGCTTCGCCACCGCCATGGGCAAATCGGTGGCCTTCTTCGATCGCCACCTCAAATAACCACCTTCCCGTCACATCCCAGCGAGGTTTTACGCCAGCTTAACAATACCGCCCTAGGATATAGCTGGAGGTCGAGATGATGGGTTGGTGGCCTTACGGTTACGGAATGATGGGCGGCTGGGGTTGGCTCGGGATGCTGCTCGAGCTGATTGTCTTGGTGCTACTGGTCTACTTGCTGGTGCGGGCGCTCTCCCGCCCGCCCTCGAGCGAGGGGCGGGACCGCGCGCTGGACATCCTGCGGGAGCGCTACGCCAGGGGGGAGCTCGACAAGGAGAGCTTCGAGCGGATGAAGCGCGACCTGGAGGAGTAAAAGGAGGTATGCCGTGAAACGCGGACTGCTGTGGTTGGGCATCACAGGCCTGGCCGTGGTGGGGGTGGCCCTTACCCAGGGCATGTGGGGCAATCCAGGCTATGGGGGCATGATGCAGGGCTACGGATATGGGTACGGCCCTGGAATGATGATGGGCGGGGGGATGGGAATGGGCATGATGAGCGTCTACCCCGCCCAGGCCCAGCCCATCTCCCCAGCCGAAGCCAGGGCCCGGCTCGAGGCCTTCGCCAAACGCTTTAGCCCCGAAGCCAGGCTCAAAGACTTCATGAGCTTCAGCGAGAACTACTACGCCCAGGTGGTCGATGCCAGGGGCAACGGCCTGGTGGAGATCCTGGCCGACCGCTACACTGGCAACATCTACCTCGAGCCCGGCCCCAACATGATGTGGAACACCCGCTTGGGCATGGGCTACGGCATGATGGGTGGGGGTGGCATGATGCAGGGCCAGCCTCCAGCCGCTGCACGCTACGACAAGGCTGCGGCGCAGAAGCTGGCCGAGCAGTTCCTCAAGGGCTACCTGCCGGGGGCCAGGGTCATGGAGGGCCAGGCATTCGGCGGTTACTACACCTTTGACTTTGGCCGCAAGGAGATCGAGGGCATGCTCTCGGTGAGCGCCTATACCGGTGAGGTCTGGATACACACCTGGCACGGGATTTTCCTGGGAGAGTAGCAAACGTGCATACCGAGCCGGGGATATGTTCCGCGGTCGGGAGGGGTTAGGATTGTCTCTCGAGGAGAAACCGTGGAAGCCACCGAACCTTCGCTGGGCCAGTACGTCGCCAGCCTCAAGGCCAGCAAGGACCTCGTGCGCGACCGTGAGGCCTTTCTCGAGCGCTGCCGGCGCAAATACCAGACCCCGAGCATCGCGGGTTTCCCCATGGTGGGGCTGGGCGGAAGCTGCGGAAAGCCCGCCTTCCTGATGCCTTTCGTGATCCGTTTTGACTGGGATACCGTGCTGGCTCTGGAGGCCGTGGCCGAGCACTTTGGCATGTACGTGGAGTATGGGGCCTACCCACACCTCAAGCTACCCGACGAAACCGAAATCGCCGCCGTGCAAGACTGGACAAACGCCACGCTGGTCTTTCTGCGGCCTTCCTACGAGCGCAAGGAAGAGTTACTTACCGCGATTGCCGAAGCCCTGAAGCCCTAAGCCCACCTTTGCCTTCCCCGCCAGCAGGAAAAGCCGGCGGGGGGTTGACCTTTTGCATGGTCCGGACTACTGCGAACGCCCTGCTGCTGGGTATGGGTTCCCGGCGACGCTTTATACGGGCTTAACACAAGCCCCCCACCATCTTGCATGGAGGTAGGAGAGATGATGCAAAGAATCGTGGCACTTACACTCGCGCTGGGGCTGGCCCTGGCTCAAACCGACTACGCGCAGCACAGCGGGATGCCCATGAAGAGCATGGGCGCGCTCGAGAAGCTCTCGGGTAAGGACTTCGACATCGCCTACATGTCGATGATGATCGAGCACCACAAGGGTGCGGTGGAGATGGCCCAGGCCATCCTCGAGGTGTCGAAGGATGCGCGTGTCCGCAGAGCTGCCCAGGACATCATCGCCGTGCAGAACCGGGAAGTCGCCCAGCTCACCACCTGGCTCAGGGGCTGGTACGGGGTGGCTCCCTCCAAGCTGTACATGGGCATGATGCGCGACGACATGAAGACCATGATGAACACTGCCATGACGGGCATGAAAGGCCAAAGCCCAGACCGGGCCTTCCTCGAGGGTATGATCCCCCATCACCAAGACGCCATCGACATGTCCGAGCTGGCCCTGAGAAAGGCTGCCAGGGCGGAACTCAAGCGCTTCGCCCAGGGCGTGATCGACGTGCAGGCCAGGGAGATTGAGCAGTATCGGGAGTGGCTGAAATCCCTTTGAGGACGAAGTACCGTGACTTGACCCCACCCCTCCTAGGGTGGGGTTGACTTCATCCGGCAGGGAGCCTAAGCTAGGGCTGTACCCCTCCCCAGGAGGGAATGGAGGCAAAGGATGACCACCGAACTCAAGGTTGAAGGCATGAGCTGCGGCCACTGCAAGATGAGCGTCGAGGAAGCCCTCAAGAGCGTGCAGGGCGTGGAGAAGGTGGAGGTTTTCCTCCAGGAGGGAAAGGCCATCGTCGAGGGCAGTGCTCCCGTGGAAGCGCTCATCGCCGCAGTGCAGGAAGAAGGCTACGGCGCGTCGGTCCGGCAGTGAGCCGGGCCGATGCCCAGGGGGCGAATGTGAACCCTATCACCGAACACACCCTGCACCTCGAGCCCAGGGCGCGCGAAGACGCCCGCAACCGGCTGCTCTCAGCCAAGGGGCACCTGGAGGGCATTTTGAAGATGCTCGAGGGCGAGCCCTACTGCGTGGACGTGCTCAAGCAGATCAAGGCCGTGCAGGGTGCTTTGGACAAGGTGGGCGACCTGGTCTTGAAGAGCCACCTCGAGCACCACGTCGCCAGCGCGGCCCAGCGGGGCGATGCCGACAAGCTCGTAGCGGAGTTGATGGAAGTGCTGAAGTACCGCTAAACGCTCGGTTTGGATGTGGTGGAGCGAATGACCAAAGAGCTGCACATCGGTGTCGAGGGCATGACCTGCGCGGCCTGTGTCAATCGGGTGGAGCGCGGGCTGAAGAAGGTCGAAGGGGTCGAATCGGCCTCGGTCAACCTGGCTACCGAGAGCGCCAGCGTCGTCTACGACCCCGAGAAGACTACCCCGGAGGCCCTCGTGGAGAAGGTCAGGGAGGTAGGCTACACCCCCGTGGTAGCCGAGGTTGAATTCGGCGTCACGGGCATGACTTGCGCGGCCTGCGTGGGGCGGGTGGAGCGGGCCTTGAAGAAGCTCGACGGGGTGCTCGAGGCCAGCGTCAACCTCGCCACCGAACGGGCTAGGGTCAAGTTCCTTCCAGCCAGCACGGGCCTGGCCCAGTTCAAGCGGGCTATCCGCGACGCAGGCTACGGCGTGCTCGAGGCGGGGGTGGGTCAAGACCGCGCCGACCTCGAGCGCGAAGCCCGCGCCCGGGAGATCGCCAGCCTGCGCCGCTCGGTGCTCATCTCGGCGGTATTCGCTCTCCCCCTGCTCCTCACCGCCATGCTGCCCATGCTGTTTCCGGCGGTCGAGGAGTGGCTGATGGCCACCTTCGGGCATGGCGTCATGAGCACGTTGAACTGGGTGATGCTGGCCCTGGCGACCCCCGTGCAGTTCGGCCCCGGCCTGCGCTTCTACCGCCACGGTTGGAAGAGCCTGCGCTCTCTTTCGCCCGACATGAACAGCCTGGTGATGATCGGCACCAGCGCGGCCTACTTCTACAGCCTGGGCGTGGTCCTCTTCCCCAGCGTCTTCCCCCCTCAGGCCCGCCACGCCTACTTCGAGGCGGCGGGGGTGGTGATCACGCTGATCCTCCTGGGTAAGTACCTCGAGGCCCTGGCCAAGGGCCGCACCTCCGAGGCCATGAAGCGGCTGCTCTCCTTGCAGGCCAAGACGGCGAGGATCATCGAGGGCATAGGCGAGCGGGAAATCCCCGTCGACGAGGTGCTGCCGGGTGACGTCATCTCGGTGAGGCCCGGCGAGCGAGTGCCGGTGGACGGGGTGGTGCTCTCGGGCCAGAGCTACGTCGATGAGTCCATGATCACCGGCGAACCCATCCCCGTGCTCAAATCCGAGGGGGTCAAGGTCATTGGGGGGACCGTCAACCAGACCGGGGCCTTCACCTTCCGGGCCACCGCTGTGGGCGCGGATACCGTGCTCGCGCAGATCATCAAGCTGGTCGAGAGTGCCCAGAGCTCCAAGCCGCCCATCCAGAACCTGGCCGACCGGGTGGTGGCGGTGTTCACCCCCATCGTGCTGGGGATCGCCCTGCTCACCGCCCTCACCTGGCTGCTCCTCGGCGGGGAAAACGCCCTCACCCTGGCCCTGGTCAACACCGTGGCGGTGCTGATCATCGCCTGTCCCTGCGCGATGGGCCTGGCCACTCCGGTGAGCATCATGGTAGGTAGCGGCAAGGCCGCCGAGATGGGGGTGCTCTTCCGCAAGGGCGAGGCCCTGCAAACCCTGCAACAAGCCCAGGTGATCGCCCTCGACAAGACCGGCACTCTCACCAAGGGCAAGCCGGAGCTCACCGATTTGCGGACCGAGGAGGGTTTCGAGGAGGCCGAAGTGCTCCGCCTGATTGCCTCCCTCGAGCAGAAATCCGAGCACCCCATCGCCCGCGCGATCGTGAGGGCAGCCGAGGCCAGGGGGCTCGAACTCGTGGAGCCTCAGGGCTTCGAGGCCCTCCCCGGCTTCGGGGTGAGCGCTCAGGTCGGGATTTACCGCGTGGAGGTGGGGGCCGACCGCTACATGGCGCGGCTGGGCCTCGACGTGAGCCCCTTCGCTGCTGAGGCCCAGCGCCTGGCCGATGAGGGCAAGACCCCGCTCTACGCCGCGATCAACGGGAAGTTGGCGGCCATCGTCGCGGTTTCCGACCCCATCAAGGAAGGAACCCCCGAGGCCATCGCCGCGCTGCACCGCCAGGGCTTCAAGGTGGCGATGATCACCGGCGACAACGCCCGCACCGCACAGGCTATCGCCCGGCAACTGGGCATCGACGAGGTGCTGGCCGAAGTCCTGCCCGATGGCAAGGCCGATGCGGTGAAGCAACTCCAGGACAAGGGCTACCGCGTCGCCTTCGTGGGCGACGGCATCAACGACGCCCCTGCGCTGGCTCAGGCCGACGTGGGCCTCGCCATCGGCACCGGCACCGACGTAGCCATCGAGACCGCCGACGTGATCCTGATGTCGGGCGACCTGCGCGGAGTGCCCAATGCCATCGCGCTCTCACGCTCGACGTTGCGCAACATCAAGCTCAACCTGTTCTGGGCTTTCGCCTACAACATCGTGCTGATCCCGGTGGCCGCGGGCGTGCTCTACCCCCTCACCGGCTGGCTGCTCTCGCCGGTGCTGGCGGGCGCGGCCATGGGCCTGTCCTCGGTGTTCGTGCTCTCCAACGCCCTGCGCCTGCGTAGGTTCCAAGCGCCGCTGAGGGGGCCGGTGATCGATGATCGTACGTCCTACGTCCTACGTCGTACGCAAGACTCTAAACGCGAAACGCGAAAAGACAGCTCATAGCTTGTGGCCTTGTGGTTGGGTTTTGAGCACGGGCTGCAAGCTACGAGCCATCTCTCAACTACGCCCTCCCGCATGGGATATATTGCCCCTGTGAAGCTGGCGGGTCGCTACAGGCTCGAGGCTCCCCTGGGCGAGGGAGGCATGGCCGAGGTGTGGCGGGCTACCGATGAGCGCGTGGGGCGGCAGGTAGCGGTGAAGATGCTGCACGCCTACGTGCATCCTGCCGAGCGCCAGCGCTTTTTTCAGGAAGCCAGGGCTCTCTCCAAGCTCTCGCATCCCGGCGTGGTCCAGGTCTACGACCTGGGGCAGGAGGAGGGCCGCACCTTCTTCGTGATGGAGTTGGTGCAGGGCGGCACTTTCGATCAACTGGGCCCCTTCGAGGACGGGCTGGAGGGCCTGCGGCTGCTGGAGGCGGCACAGAAGGTGCTCGAGGCCCTCGCCCACCTACATGAGCGCGGGGTGATCCACCGCGACCTGACCCCCCGCAACATCCTGCTCACCGCCGAAGGCCACCCCAAGGTGATGGACTTCGGCCTGGCCTACTTAATCCAGGAGAGCCGCCACCTCACCCGCACCGGCTACACCCTGGGCACTCCGCAGTACATGGCCCCCGAACAGGCCAAAGGGCTGCCGCTGAGCCCCAAGGCCGACCTCTACAGCTTCGGCGCCGTGCTCTACCGCACCCTCGGCGGCAAGCCACCCTTCGAGGGCGAGAACGACCAGTCGGTGCTGTACCAGCACGTCTACGAAAACCCCAGGCCGCTGCTCGAGGTCAACCCCGCCGTGCCGCCTTCGGTCTCGAGGCTCTCCCAGAGCCTGCTGCACAAGGACTCCGGTCCCAGGCCCTCCGCCGCCGCCGCGGCCCACACCCTGGGCGAGGTGCTGCGCGAGTACCGCGAACACCTCAGCGCCACCCCCAGGGGCGGTCTTAGCCGTAGTGGCCACTATCCCGGTGGTCCCGCCGAGCCGGGGCGGCTCGAGATCGCCGGAAGCTACGACTTAGGAGGAGAGGTGGCCTGGCCGGGCGAGCTGGTGGCCTGGGAAGGCCGGTTGTGGGTCGGGTCCGGACGTGGAGTGGCCCGCTTCGACCTGGCCGAGGGCCGGGTGCAGCGCTTCCCCCTCGCCGACGAGGTGAGCGCCCCCCCGGCCTTTGGCCACGGGCGGCTCTACGCCGGGGCCTGGGACGGCACGCTGAGCGCGCTCGAGCTGTCCGGACGCCTGGCCTGGAGCTTCCCCACCCGTGCCGAGATCACCGCCGCCCCCCTGGTCCTGGGCGGGCGCATCTACCTGGCCGGACGCGACGGCTTTTTGCACTGCATCGACGAGAAGGGAAGCCTGATCTGGGCCTTCCAGGCCGGCGGCCACCTCTCGGCCTCCCCCACCCTCTACCGCGGGCTCTTGTTCGCCGCCGCCGAGGACGGCTGGCTCTACGCCCTCGACCCCCTCAGCGGCCACCTGCGCTACAAGGTCGAGACCGGCCCGGTCCACGCCAGCCTCCCCGCCGCCAGGGGCATCCTGCTGATTCCCACCTGGGCGGGAGAAGTCCACGCCTTCGATCCGCTGGGGCGCGAGGTGCTGTGGAGCTTCGAACTCGAGGGCGAGATCTGGGGACCGCCCGCCCTCGACCACCAGCGGGCCTACCTCAGCAGCTGGGGCGGCAGGCTCATCGCTGTGGATCTCCACAGCGGCGAGGAGTGCTGGAGTTACCCGGCGGGCAAGATCACGGCGGGGCTCTCGCTGGCCGGGGGCCACGTCTTCGCCGCCACCGAGGAGGGCCGGGTGTTGGCGCTCGAGGCCAGCAGCGGCAGGCTGATCTTCGAGGCCAGCGGCCTGGGCCCCGTGCAGATCCCCCCACTCCCCTACCGCGCTTCGCTCTACGTCGCCAGCCTCGAGGGCAGGCTCTATCGCTTCACGGAAAGTTGGTGAGCGGAGAGGGGATCGTCAGCAAGAAGCATGTCTGGGGTTGTACGTCGAGCACCCAAGGCTAAAGATCCCCAGTCCATTCCCGCCAACTCTGCCTCGCCTGCTCGATAGCCTGTTGCAGGCGGCCCTCGAGCCGCCGCCTGTGGCTCGAGGCGACCTTCCCCCCCTGTTGCTCGAAACGCTGGAGGTAGGTCAGGGTGAAGCTCAGGTCGCCGACCTGGCCCAGGGCATCCTGGAGGCGCTTGAGGTCGTCGGTGTCGTGTCCCAACCACTCCCTGGCGTAGCGCAGGCGGCGCAGGGCTCTGCGCACGCCGTGCAGGGCCTCGAGGGTGTCCTCCTGGGCCCAGGTGGCGGCCCGGCGCCGGAGGCGGCGTTCGAAGCGGGAGAGGCGGGCTTGGGCCTGGGAGAGGGGGATGGGAGGCAGGCTCGATAAGGCCCACAGCAGCCCCGCCATCCGGGGGGAATCGAGCGTGGGAACGAAGGTAGCTCGAGCGGCTTTGAGTTCCTTTCGGAGCCACTTAGCGAAGGCTTCGGGCTGCTCGTCGCTCAGCAGAACCTCGAGGTCGCGCACCTGGCCGGCTACCTGCACCAACCAGGCCAGGTCGTCCTCGAGTAAGCTCATGCCCGCCAGCTCGAGCCACACCCGCAAGCGCCGACCGGCCACCCGCACCTGATGCACTCCCTCGGGGTCGGAACCCTCGCGGGCGATGAGCAGGTGAACGCGCAAGTGAGTGAGCCAGGGCTGCGGGTCGATCACAGCTTTCTCCCGATGGCCGGGGGCAAAAAGGCCAGCAGGCGCATCCCACCGGGTTCGGGGCGGCCCTCGAGGTGGGCCACCCCGCCCTTCTTGAAGGGGAAGCGCTCGCCCAGCCGCTCTCCGGTCAGCAGCCAGGCTACCAGCTCGCCCATCCAGGGCTCATGCCCCACCAGGGCCACCGACTCCCCCCGAAGCTGCTCGAGCAGCGCGCTCGAGGGGGCTTCAGCCAGATGAGGAGTCACCTCGGCCTCCCCCTGCAACAGCGGCCTCAGCAACTCGGCAGTCTGCACCGCCCGCAGCTTGGGGCTGAAGTAGAGGCGATCGAAGCCGACGCCCAGCTTTTTCAGGGCCCTGACCATGAGCCTGAAGCGTTCGACCCCCTCCGGCGTGAGGGGCCGGGCGTCGTCGCTCTGGCCAGGGAGGGCATTCGCGGCGATGGCGTGGCGCACCAGGAAGACCTCCATCCTCACCTCACCCACTCCACCACCAGCTCCCGCCCAAACGCTTGCCTGAAGAGCTTGGCCTGCTTGCCAGCCTCGGCCATCTCGACCCAGGGTTCCTCTTCGGCCTGTAGGCCCAGCCGCACCCGCTGGCCCTCG
Organism: Calidithermus roseus; assembly: GCF_003574095.1. Taxonomy (GTDB): domain Bacteria; phylum Deinococcota; class Deinococci; order Deinococcales; family Thermaceae; genus Calidithermus; species Calidithermus roseus. Next base: position 20,370 of record NZ_QWLA01000022.1, on the reverse strand, counting down.
AGCCCCACCTCCACCCCCCCCACCCGGCCTGCGCGGGAGCGCTCGAGGTACTCCGCCAGGCGCAAAATGGCCGTCAGGCGCAGCAGGCGGCGGGCATCGCCGTCCTCGAGCAGGCTCTTGTAGATGCCCACCCTGGGCTCGCCCTTGCGGTGGTGGCGCACCAGCAGGCCCAGCAAGGCCTGCTCGCGGTGGGTCATGCCAGGGATGGCCGCGCCCATGACCAGGTACTCCCCGTGCTTGTGGTGGTCGTAGTAGGCCACGCTCATGCCGATGTCGTGCAGCAGGGCTGCCTCGTCGAGCAGGCGTTCCTCCTCGGGGCCATAGCCGTGCAGAGGCCCCAGGGCGCGGAAGAGCTGGCGGCAGAGGTGGCGCACCCGCGCGGTGTGCCCGAAGTCCTGGGGGTAGCGGGCGAAGAGGTTGCGCACGCTGAAGCCGCGCACGTCGCTCAGGAGGTGGGGGGCGGGGGAAAACTCCTCGTAGAACACCCCTTCGCGCACCCCCTGCCCCGAGACCCACAGCCCCCTGAGCCCGCCCTCGCGCAGCACCGTGCGGTAGACCAGCCCTCCGGCCACGATGATGTCGGCGCGGTCGCTCTGCAGGCCCTCGAGCTCGCGCCGCTCGGACAGGGGCATCTTCAGCAGGCGTTCGAGCAACTCCTCCAAAGCGGAGCGCTCGAGCCAGTAGCCGTGCACCAGGTCCAGCGGGTAGTCCTGCTGTTTCTGCACCATCTTGGCCAGGTTGCGCACCGTGCCCCCCATCGCCACCAGGGGCAGCGGCTCATCGCGCACCAGCCTCAGCGCCTCGCGCATCTCCTTCTTCACGAAGCGCTCGAGGTCTTCGACTTCCCCCTTCCTGGGCGGGTCGGACTTCAAAAACAGCTCGGTCAGTCGCACCGACCCCAGCGGGTAAGCCTGGCCGAAGCTGAAGCAGCGCTTCTTCATGCGCGAGAGCTGGGCGCTGCCCCCGCCCAGATCCATCACCCAGGCCTCCTCGAGGGCGAAGCTGTTGGCAACAGCCATCACCCCGTAGCGGGCCTCGTCCTCTCCCGAGAGGATGCGGACGTTGAGACCCAGCTCGCGCGCCCGGCGCAGGAATTCGGGCCCGTTCTCCGCGTCGCGCGCAGCGCTGGTGGCGACGACGCGCATCTCCTCGAGTTCGGTGGCCTCGGCAAAATCGGCGTAGAGCTTGAGGGCCGAGAAGGCCCGCTCCATGCCCTCCTCGCTCAGGCGGTTGTTGCCAGCCAGCCCCTCCCCCAACCGCACCGATTCGCGAATCTCATCGATCAGCCGGAAATGCTTGCCGGGTTCGAAAAGGTAGACCACCAATCGACTGGTGTTAGAACCCAAATCCACGATGCCGATACGCTGCATGGCTCAAATCATAAGACTTCCGTCTACTGAAGAACTCGCCGATAGTCGATAGATCCTTCAAGGCAACTTCTGCCCGTCGTGCTTGCCCCCCCACAGCGCCTCCTGGCCCTCGGGGTCGAGGAGGAAGGTGTTGCGGTCGTCGCAGAGCTGGGCTTGCAGGAGCTCGAGCACCTTGCTTTTGGCGCGGTGGCTCTGGATGGGGAAGAACAGCTCGTAGCGGCGGTCGAGGTTGCGGGGCATGAGGTCGGCGCTGCCCGCCCAGACGCGCCACTTGCCCTTGTTTTTGAAGGCGGCGATGCGGGCGTGCTCGAGGTAGCGCCCCACCAGACTGCGGGCTTTAACTTCCGGCCACAGCGCGGTGAGGGTCGAGCGCACGATCAGGTGGACCCTGGCCCCCTTGCGCAGGGCTTCCTCGAGGGCTGCCAAAAGGGGGGGATCGGTGAGGTGATTGCACTTGAGGATGATCTCGCCCTTTTTGTGGGCCTCGCCCTCGATGGCTTCGCGCAGGGTGTCGCGGATGCCCTCGGCGGTGCGCAAAACCGCGAGGCGGGGGACATGGTCGTGCTCGAGGGCCTCAAAGAACGTGGCCACGTCCTGGTTGATGCGGGGTTCGGCGGTGAAGAGGGATAGGTCGGTGTAGAAGCGCCCGTTGAGCGAGTTGTAGTTGCCGGTGCCCAGGTGGACGTAACTCTGCCCGTTCCGCCGCACGTAGAGGGCCTTGGCGTGGACTTTTCTGGTCGGCAAGGGCAGCACCCGCACCCCCGCGCCTTGGAAACGCAGGCTCCACTCGAGGTTGGCCAGTTCGTCGAAGCGGGCCCGGCCCTCCAGCAGCACCGCCACGTCCTTGCCGGCCCTGGCGGCCTGGATCAGGGCCTCGGCGATGCCGTTGTCCTGCCCGATGCGGTAGAGGGTGGCGCGAATGGCCTCCACCTTGGGATCCTGGGCGGCGGCGAGAGCAAACGCCTCGACCTGGCCATAGTCCTCGAAGGGGTGGTAGAGCACCAGGTCGCGCCGCTCCAGATAACCCCAGGGATCCTTGAGAAAGCCCTTGGCCTTGAGGGTTTTACTGGCTGAGAAGCGGGCGCTGGCCGGGCCCCGCTCCACCACGGTGCTCACGAAGCGCAGATCCAGCGGCAGAGAGAGCCGGAACACCTCCTCCGGTTCCAGACCTAAGGCCACCCGGATAGTTTCGGCCCACGACTGGGGGAAGTCTTCTTCGAGCTCGAGGTGGCTCACCCGGCCGTCCAACCTCGCCTCCAGCGCCTCGGGCAGTTCGTCCCAGTCGGCGCGGGAGCGCTCGAGCTGGGCCAGCCGGATCAGGCGGAACTCGAAAAGCTGGCTCTTGGTGGGCACGAAGAGGTCGGAGCGCATGCGGATGAGCGCCCCCAGCCGCACGTAGCTGCCCTCGCGCCCGGGAATGGGCAGCAGGCGGGGCAGGCTGTCGGGCAGGCGGATGAGGTGGTGCATCAGGCCGTCTCCGGCGGCGAAGTAGAGCGCCCTGGGCGAGAGGTCGGCGATGGCTTCGGGGGGGATCAGGTCGGTGCGGGGGGCCACCTCCTCGGCCAGGTAAGCCCCGAAGTACTGCTGTTCGGCCTTGGTGAGCTGGATGGGCTCGAGCACGTAAATCCCCAGCCCGGTGAGCTCACGCAGGAACTCGCGGTAAAGACGACCGGCCTCCTGCGCCTGGCTGAGGGCTTCTTGCATGAGGGCCAGGTAGCCCGGCGAACCGCGCTCCTCGAGAAAGGCCCGCGAGACGCGCGCGGCGAAAAATTCGTCGGTGTTGCTAGCCCAGATGCCCAAGAAGCGCAGCCGCTCGAGCAAGGGAAAGTCCGGGCGCAGGGTCTGCAACAAGACCCGCCGGTTGAAGGAGAGCCAGGAAGCCTCCTGGCTTATGTGCACCCCCCGGATCTCGAGGTTCCCCTTGTTCCTGGGCCTCATCGCCCCGGAGTCTTTCGCTTTTGGGTCAGGGGAGTGTAAGGAGTTTTTGTTCTTGCGCTTACCCACGCCATCTCCGAGTGTACTCAAAGATATCGACCATGACCCCTACAAACCCCACGCAAAAGCCCCAACCTCAGGCCGGAATCGCTAGGCAACCGGGATGGCCCAACATATTGACATTTATCAATGTATTGTTTAGGCTGTGGCTGTGAGCACGGTGCCCCCGGTGATCGAACTCGAGCCCGCCCCCACCTCGGAAGCTAACCTCGAGGCGGCGGCCTGGGTCTTCAAGGCCCTCAGCGACCCGGCTCGGCTCAAGATTCTGGCCTATCTGGCCAGCCACGATACCGGGCCTTGCTGCGGCCCCGAGGGCGGGATCTGCGCCTGCGACCTCGAGGCCGTCACCGGGCTCTCCCAGCCCACCGTCAGCCACCACATGAAGTGTCTGATCTCGGCCAAGCTGGTGATCGGAGAAAAGCGTGGCAGGTGGATGTACTACCGCATCGACCCCAAAGGCTTTGCCTTGTTGCGGGCTTTCTTGCCCCGCATCGGGGGGTGAGTTTTTTTACTCAAACACATCGACAGATTTCGATGTTTCAATCTGAGGAGGAAGCGTATGCACGAGCAAACGATGTGGATGTTGGCCAGGGAGCGGCAACGGGAGCTGTGTGCGGAGGTCTGCCGCTTGCGCGGCGTACCGCGCCCGGAAAAGGGGTTCTGGGCGGTGCTGCTGGGGAAGCTGTCCTTTACGAGGGCTCGAGTCCAGTCCACGCTGACTAGAGGTACGTGTTGCGTTGAGGCCGCGTGCTGCGTGGCCTGAGAAGGAGGAAGGTCGTGATGAACACCCAGGAGTTTTTACAAAAGCTCGCCCAGCACCCCGACAAAGGCTTGGTCTTCGAGTACGCCGAGGGCCGGCGGGTAGCCCCCGGCTACCACGTCACCGAGATCATGAACGTTACTTACGAGAGCATGGACTGCGGTGGGCAGGCCAACGCCTGGCGCGAGACGGTGGTGCAGCTGATGGACCCCAGCCCCAAGGACAAGCCCAAGTTCATGCCGGTGAAGAAGTTTTTGAGCATCTACAACCGGGTAGCGGCCTCGGTGGCAGTGCAGGGCGAGGCGGAGGTGCGCTTCGAGTACGGCAACGCCGCCATGCCAGCGGTTCACTACCACGTAGGGCAGATCGAAGCCGAGGGCGAGGAGTTGGTGGTGCGCCTGACCCCTCCCGGCGTGACCTGCAAGGCCACCGACCGGGCCAGGGCGGGGGGGTGCTGTGGGCCTGCCGTGGAGGCCGGGGCGAGGGGCCAGGAATTCCCAGTGGCGGCTCGAGGCTGCTGCTGAGTTGGGGTATAACACTCCCATGCTCCCCCACGCGGCTCCCAGGCGCTTCTACGGCTGGAGGATCGTCTGGGCCCTGGCCCTGACCACGACCATTTCTTACGGCATCCTCTACTACGGCTTCGGCGTGCTGGTCAAGCCGATGGAGGCCGAGCTGGGTTGGAGTCGGGCCCAGACCTCGGGGGCCTACTCGCTGGGGCTGTTGATCTCGGGGCTGATGGCGATCCCGGTGGGCTACTGGGTGGACCATCGGGGAGCAAGGGGCCTGCTCCTGCTGGGCTCGTTGCTGGGCAGCCTGATGCTGCTGGCCTGGTCGCAGGTGCACGGCCTTGGCGCCTTCTACGGGGTGTGGGTGGGGATGGGCCTGGCGATGGCCATGGTGCTCTACGAGGTGGCCTTCACGGTGGTTGCGGTATGGTTTCGCCGCTGGCGCCACCGAGCCACCTTCGTCATCACCATGGTGGCCGGGCTGGCCAGCACCCTCTTTGTGCCGCTGGAAACGCTGCTGGTCGAGAGCCTGGGCTGGCGCAGCGCCCTGGTGGTCCTGGCCCTGATCTTCGGGCTGCTCACCCTGCCCCTGCACACCGTTGTGCGCCGCCGCCCGCAGGACTTGGGCCAGTGGCCCGACGGCGAGGCCGACCCCGCCGTCCAGCCTCCCGAAGCCAGCGTGGGCGCTCGGGCTGCCTTCGCGGGTGCGACTTTCTGGTGGCTGGCCGCCGCCTTCACCCTCTTGCGGCTGACCACCGCCGCCATCGGGGCACACGGGGTGCCGCTGCTGCTCGAGCGCGGCTATAGCCCGGCCTTCACGGCGGCGGCGGTAGGCTCAATCGGGCTGGTGCAATTGCTGGGGCGGGCCTTCTTCCTGCCCGGCAGCCAGCGTTGGTCGCTCTACAGCGCCACGCTGGGCGTGATGCTCTGCCAGGCTCTGGGCTCGCTGGCCCTGCTGCTGGTCCCCGGCGGGCTGGGGGTGTGGGCCTTCGTGCTGCTTTACGGCATGAGCAACGGCGCGGGCACTCTGGCCAGGGCCGGGCTCGTCGCCGAACTCTACGGCCCTGAGAGCTACGGGCGCATCAACGGGGGCATCAGCCTAGTGGTCTCGCTCACCCAGAGCCTCGGGCCCATCGGCGCGGGGCTGCTGCACGGGGTCGCGGGCGGCTACGACGCGGTGCTGGGGATTCTGGTCGCCGCTTCGCTGCTGGCGGCCTTGTGCGTACGGCAGGTTCGACTGACGGGGCAACAGCTCAGGGAGGTTCGATCGTGAGACAGGCCAGGACTGAGGGTTTGCCGCAGGTACTCGAGCTACTCCGGCAGGTCGGGCTGCCCTTGGAGGGGGTGGCCCAGCATCTCGAGAGCTTCCTGCTGGAGTTCGACGACGAGAAGCTGGTGGGCTGCGCGGGGCTCGAGGTCTGGGATCAGGCTGGGCTGCTGCGCTCGGTGGCAGTGCATCCGGATTACCGCTCGCGGGGCATCGCGGGAGGGCTGGTGCGGGCTGCGCTCGAGCAGGCCCGCCGGCGCGGGCTAAAGAGCCTCTCGCTGCTGACGACCACTGCCGAGGACTACTTCCCCCGCTTCGGCTTTGTCCGGGTGGAACGCTCGCAGCTGCCCACCGCCCTGCATGCCTCGGAGGAGTTCAGGGGGGCCTGCCCGGCCACCGCTGCCGCCCTGCACCTGACCCTGAGCTGACTCAAAGGGGGGTAAATTGGGGCAGGATGAGGCTGCTCATTCTCTGCACTGCCAACTCCGCCCGCAGCCAGATGGCCGAGGGCTGGGCCCGCTACTACGCCCAGAAGCACGGCCTGGACCTCGAGGTCCACAGCGCGGGCACCAAAGCCACCCAGGTCAACCCTCACGCCATCGCGGCCATGGCCGAGCGGGGCATCGACATCTCCACCCACCACTCCAAGACCCTCTTCGAGGTGCCCGACCCCTGGAACTTCGACTACGTGCTCACCGTCTGCGACTCGGCAGCCGAGAACTGCCCGGTCTACCCGGCCAAAACCACCCGCCTGCACCACTCCTTCCCCGATCCTGCCGCAGCGGTGGACGAGCCCAGAGCCTTCCGCGAGGTGCGGGACAGGATCGGCCCCTTCATCGAGCAGTTGATCCTGACCCTCAAGCAGGGCCAGGACGTGGCCACGGTGGAGGCGGGTTGAGTCTGGCTCGAGCTTTTGGGCAAGTTAAGGGCGCCTTCACCCCCCTCCCATTCAGCCCGAATCCCCACTCCCCAGACTATGGGGCGTGCTTGGCTGGATCCTCGGCCTGACCCTGGCGCTGGCTCCCCTGCCCCAACTGCCCTGGATTCCCCACGGCAGCGAGTTGCGGCTGACCTCCCCCGACTACCGCAGGGTCTATGCGGTGTATCAGGTGCGCCAGCGTCGCCTGGTAGCCCCCTCCAAACCCACACCGATCACGGTATCCAAGGAGTTGCGGGTGATTATTCGGACACCCGGCAGGATTCACGTGTACAATGGGCTCAGTGCTTCCAGGGGCGATGTGTGGCTGCAGGTCAGAGAGAATAAATTAAGCCTCAACGAGTTGCTGACCCGCACCTATCGCCTGGAGCTGTCCGGTGGCAGGGTATTGCCGGAGGTGCGATGAAACAGATTTTGCTCATCGAGGACGACCCTGAAATCGCCCGTCTCCTGCAGCTCGAGCTGGGCGAGGCGGGTTTCAACGTGGACTGGGCCAACGGAGGCATGGCTGGACTGGTGCGGCTGCGCGAGGCCCCCCCGGACCTGGTGATCCTGGACCTGGGGTTGCCGGATTTGGACGGGGCTGAAGTAGCCCGGCGCATCCGCTCGAGCACCGAAGTACCCATCATCGTGCTGACCGCCGCCGACTCGGTGGAGCGCAAAGTGAGCTTGCTGTCGGGCGGAGCCGACGACTACATCGTCAAGCCTTTCCACCCCGCCGAGCTGCTCGCGCGCATCCAGGTGCAGCTTCGTCACCGCGAGGGCGGGGAGCAGATCCGGGTGGGGGGGCTCGAGGTGCACCTGGCCAAACGCCAGGTCAACTTCGACGGCCACGAGATGAGGCTCTCGCCCAAGGAGTTCGAGCTGCTCTCCCTGCTGTGCACGCGTCCTGGTAAGGTCTTCAGCCGGGTGGAGATCGAGGAGCACCTGTGGGGCCGGCCCTTAGAGCGCGACTCCAACGTGGTCGACGTGCACGTAGCCAACCTGCGCTCCAAGCTGCGCGAAGCCGGGGCCTACGGCTATCTGCGCACGGTCCGCGGCGTAGGATACGCGCTGCGGCAACGCGACAAGGAGTAAGCAAGCGCCAAATGCCGAGCACAAAAGGCCAAACGCAAGACGCAAGACGCCGTGGGATCGCGGTTTTGGGCGTTCGGCGCACTTTGGCCATCGGCGTTGACCCCTCATGACCTTCCGCCTTCGCCTGATCCTGGCCTACACCGTCATCTGGGGCGTGCTGCTGCTGCTGGCGGTGGGGGTGACGACATACGCGGTGCGTCAGGGGTTGTACCGGCAAGTCGAGCAAACCCTGCTACACGACGCCCAGCGCCTGGGAGAACTCTACGACAGCCCCAACCCCGGCGGGGTCTCGGCGGAGTCGGGCGGCGCCCTGATCACCATCTACAAGCTGGAGGGCGCGGAGGCAGGGGAGCCCTACGAGATCACCGACAAGTCCCAGCAGTTGCCCAAAGAGGTGGTGTTGCAGGCCGGGATGGCTCCTCGCATCTACCGGGCTCCCACCTTCCGCGCCGCCTACATCCGCACCCAGCAGGTGGGCGTCTTCGCGGTCAGCCAGGACACCACCTTCATCGAGAACATCTCGCGGGGCGTGGCCCGCTCGCTACTGCAAACGCTGTTCCTGCTGCTGCCCATAGGCGCACTGCTGATGGCGGTGTCGGGCGGGGTGGCGCTGGCCCCTTTGCAACGGGCCGCCTGGGCGGTGCGCACTCGAGGCCCCAACAACCTGACCCCCCTGCCCTACAACGGGCCTTCCGACGAGTTGGGCCAGATCATCGAACGAGTCAACTCCTTGCTGGAAGCCCTGCGCGAGGCCCAGAGCCGTGAGCGGGCTTTCCTGGCCGAGGTTTCCCACGAGCTGCGAACCCCCCTCACCGCCCTCAACGGCAACCTGGACCGGCTCTCGCGCAACCCCGGCGACTCCGAGGCCCTGTTGCGGGCCCGCCGAACCGCCGAGCACCTCTCGAGGCTGGTCGGCGACCTGCTCTCGCTGGCCAGGGGCGAGGCCGAGCGCACGGTCAACCCCCACATCGTCCCGCTGGGCGAGTTGCTGAGCCAGGCGGTGGGCGAGTACCCAGGCGTGACGCTGTTCCTGCCGCCCAATCCCCCCGAGGTGCTGGGCGACCCCGACCGCCTGCTGCAACTCGCCCGCAACCTCATCGCCAACGCGGTCCGGGCCGCCGGGCGGCCCCAGGGGGTGCGGGTGCGCACCTGGGTGGACGAGGCTCCCCCCGCTAACACGGCGGTAGCGGGAGCACTGCAAGCTCAAAAGTGGGCCGCTTTCTCGGTCACCGACGATGGGCCGGGCATCCCGCCCGAGGTGCTGCCCCGCCTGTTCCAGCGCTTCGCTCGAGGCCCCCAGGGCGGCACGGGGCTGGGCCTGGCCATCGCCAAACAGATCGCCGAGGCTCACGGGGGCCGCATCCTGGTTTCCTCTCAGCCGGGCAAAACCCGCTTCGCGGTGTACCTGCCACTATTGGCGGACGGGGAGGAGGAAGCGGAGTAGTAAGGGTGACAGCCCTCAGCGATAGGCACGTGGCCCGTGGCTTGTCGAGGGTCTAAGGCCAAGGGCCAAAGCATCTTGCGTTTTGCGTGCGGCGTAGGACGTACGACCCGCACCCGGCGTCCAGCCATCAGCATTCAACCCGCCCCCAGCAGGAAGCGCAACGCCCCAGGCAGGCGGCGGGCCCAGTCGGCCTCGTTGTGCACGCCCCGCTTGTCCTCGAGGTAGAGGTAGTCGCCCTCCTTGTAGCCCTTGCGCAGCAGGATGCGGTGCATGCGGCGCACGTCGGCCAGGTAGCGCCTGGAGCTGACATGGGAGAGGGTAGACTCCTTGTAGCCTACGTCCATGTAGAGCCGGCCCGGCACGAAGGGGGTCGCTTCGACATAATCGAACACCCTCCGATCACCAAACCACAGCGACGGACTCATCACCCCGGCTCCGCCGAAGACCTCGGGATGGCGGAAAAAGGCATAGAGGCTGATGAGGCCGCCCATGGACGAGCCCATCACGAAGGTGTGCTCGCGTCGGGGCAGGGTGCGGAAGTCGCGGTCGATGAGGGGCTTGACGGCCTCGAGCAGGAAGCGCAGGTAGGCTTCGCCCTCACCGCCGCCGTACTCGGAGTCCTCGAAGGGGCTGTATTCGTCCAAACGCCTGACCCCGGCATTGGGAATGCCCACGACGAGGGCCTCGAGGCCCTCTTTCGCCAGATCCTCCATGATCTCGTCGACGTGCCACTCGCCCACGTAGCTCGTGGCCTCGTCGAAGATATTTTGCCCATCGTGCATGTACAACACCGGGTAGCGCTTTTGCGAGGCCGCATAGGACGGAGGCAGATAGACCAGGATATCCCGGTAGTTGCCCAGTTGGGGGCTGTGCAGCTTCCGAAACACCCGCACGTCCCCGCTGACGGTGTGCCCTCTGCCCTTGGGGTAGCTTTCCCAGCCGACGATCTTCTCAACGTGCACGCTTCTCCTCCTGCGGCTGGGCAGGGGTTTCCGGCCCATACTGCGGCATTGTAACAGCGCTGCGTGAAGCGATTGCGTCAGATGCACCAAAGCCCACTTCAGGCGCTGTGGCAAGGCTTTGTGGAGCGCTAAGTACCCCAGGTGGGGGCAAATCAAATGCTTAACCGAAGAACAGCTCGGCGACCTTGCAATTGAAGCCGTGGAGCACCTGGGGGGCCTCGAGGGTGTCCCCGTCGCGGTAGGTCTTCATCAGCCCGTCCGGCATGTGGGCCTCGACCTGGTGGAAGCGCGGGTAGATCAGCCATACCAGCCGGGTCCCGGCAGCGAAGTAGTCCTCCAGGCGCTCCTTGATCTCCTCGACCGTGGCACTGGGGGCCACCACTTCCACCGCGAGGTCGGGAGCGATCTCCCAGAAGCCCTGGGGCACGCCCTCCTTGGGTACCCGCTCGCGCTGCACGAACCAGATGTCCGGTCCCCGCACCCGGTCGGGATCGCGACGCAGCACGAAGCCCGAGCCCAACCCCACCCGGCCATGCTGCCCCTGCTTGGCCCAAGTGTGCAGGCGGCTGGCCAGTTCGGCGGCGATCTCTCCGTTGCGGGCTCCCGGCGGTACGCGCTCGTCGAGCCAGGCAGCGTGAGGACTCTTCCCCGGACGACCTTCGTCGCCACCGGGTTCAGCCTTCTTGACGTGCACGCTCATAAGTCTCTTCGGACAATAGGCGATGGGCGGTGCTCGGCGGGATGCTATCGAATTCGCCCCCCTGGGGCATGAGAGCTCGAGCCAAGCCGGATTAACTTCAAGCGCTTCGTGCGCTTCCCAAGGGCCTCAATCGTTAAGCTGGTCGCCTGCTGCTCATGGTGAACCGCTCGCTTACAGCTTAGCGCTTCGGGGGCTCGAGCAGCACGTTCTTGGGGCATCCTCCACCCCACGGGCATTTGACAAAGCCCCGCTCCCGACTCGAGACTAAGGCTCGACATGAAAGTGGCGCTGTTCGTGACCTGCCTGGTCGACCAGTTCTATGCCGAAGCAGGGGTGGCGGCAGTCCGGCTGCTGCGCAGCCTCGGTTGCACGGTAGCATTCCCCCCAGCCCAGACCTGCTGTGGCCAGCCCGCCTACAACGCGGGCTACTGGAGCGAGGCCCGCCAGATGGCCGAGCACACCCTGGGGGTGTTCGAAAACGCCGACTACGTGGTGCTGCCCTCGGGCTCCTGCACCACCATGCTGCGGGCCTTCTACCCCGAGCTCTACCGCGATAACCCCAGGATGTTCGCCAGAGCCAGCAGCCTCAGCGGCAAGAGCTACGAACTGGCCGAGTTCATCGTCAAGGTGCTGGGCATCACCCGCCTGGGCCAGGGCCTCGCCGGGCAGCGCATCGCCTACCATCACGGCTGCCACGCCCTGCGCGAACTGGGCATCAAGGACGAGCCCATCGCCCTACTGCGCAACGCCGGGGCCGAGATCGTCGACTGGCCCGCCGCCACCGAGTGCTGCGGCTTCGGCGGGCTGTTCTCGGTCAAGCTGCCCGAGGTGTCGCTGGGCATGGCCGACCGCAAGCTCTCGACCCTGCCCGAGATCGACGTGCTCACCAGCGCTGATGGAGGCTGCCTGCTGCACCTGTCGGGCCGCATCCAAAACCACCGACTGCCTCTCCCCGTCAAACCACTGGCCGCGGTGCTGTGGGAAGCGACGCAAAGCCGCGGGACGCAAATGGCAAAAGGCCAGACGCGCGAGGAGAATCCCCATGCGGGTTAGAGCCAACGAATACCCCAAGGAATCGGCACGGGTCATCCGGGAAGAGCCCCACGTGCGCGAGTCGGTGACGGGGGCCACCCTCAACTTCGACGCCAAGCGCCGCGCAGCCTACGCCGAGGTGGATTCCGAGCAGTGGCGCCACTTCGCGGAAGACGTCAAGAACCACGTGCTGATGAACCTCGAGCACTACCTCGAGCAAGCCGCCACAGCCCTCGAGCGAAGCGGCGTTCGGGTGCACTGGGCCGAGGACGCCGAAGCCGCCCAGCGCATCGTGGCCGCGCTGGTGCGCGAGAAGGGCGTCAGGCGCGCAGTCAAGGCCAAGACCATGATCTCGGAGGAGCTGGGCATCAACCCGCTGCTCGAGGGCCTGGGCGTGAACGTGCTCGAGACCGACCTGGGTGAGTACATCATCCAGCTCCTGGAGCAGCCCCCCAGCCACATCGTCGGCCCGGCCATCCACCTGAGCCTCGAGCAAATCCGCCGGCTCTTCCACGAGCGCTTCGGCACCCCCCTCGACGCTGCGCCCGACACCCTAGCGGCGGCGGCCCGCAAGCTGCTGCGGCAGGGCTTCCTCGAGGCCGACTTGGGCATCAGCGGGGCCAACTTCGTGGTGGCCGAGACCGGGACGCTGGTGCTCATCGAAAACGAGGGCAACATCCGCCTCTCCACCTCCGCCCCCCGCCTCCACCTCGCGCTGGTGGGCATCGAGAAGCTCCTGCCCCGCTTCTCCGACCTCTCGGTGTTTCTCTCGCTCACCGCCCGCGCTGCCACCGGCCAGCGCTTGGGCACCTTCGTCTCGCTGATCCAGGGCCCCCGCCGCCCCGACGAGATCGACGGCCCCGAGGAGGTCCACGTCGTCTTCGTGGACAACGGGCGCAGCAGCGTCCTGGCCGACGACGAAGCCTGGGAAACCCTGCGCTGCGTGCGCTGCGCGGCCTGCCTCAACGCCTGCCCGGTCTACCGCCAGACCGGCGGCCACGCCTACGGCTACGTCTACTCCGGCCCCATCGGCGCGGTGCTGAGCCCCGGGCTGGTGGGCCTGGAGAACACCAAGCCCCTCCCCTACGCCTCCTCGCTGTGCGGGGCCTGCTTCCAGGCCTGCCCGGTGCGCATCCCCATCCCCAAGCTGCTCCTCACCTGGCGCCACCGCGCCGTGGAGGAGGGCCTCACCCCCCGCTTCGAGAAAGCCGCCATCAAGGGCTACGCCCTGGCCATGACCCAGCCCTGGGCCTACCGCCTGGCCTCCAAAGCCCTACGCCTCCTGCCCGAGAAAGCCCTCGACAACACGGTAGTCCCGGTGCTCCAGGCCTGGGTAGAGGGCCGGGCCGGGCTCAAACCCAGCTCAAAGAGCTTCAGGGAGTTGTGGGAGGAGGGGCTGTGAAAGAGCGCATCCTCTCCTGCGTGCGTCGGGCCCTTGAGCACCGCCCCAGCCCCGTCCTGCCTGACCCCCTCACCCTGCCCAGCCTCTCCCGCGAGGAAGCCGTCGCCCTCTTCACCGAGCGGCTCAGCGGCAACGGGGGCGAGGTGGTGCGCCTGCCCGACCTCAAGGGGTCGCGGGAGTGGCTCGAGGGCTTCGCCCAAAGCTTCAGCGGCGCGGCGGTGAGCCGGATGGTCCCGCCGGTGCTCTACCCCGCCCTGCCCGCCCTACCGCCCGAGGAGGCCCCGCTGGGCATCTCCTGGGCCATCGGGGCCGTGGCCGAGACCGGAACGGTGTTGCTCTCCAGCCGCGAGGGGCGGCGCACCCAACTGCTCCCGCCCACCCACCTGGTGTTCGTGCCCGAGGAGACCCTCTACGCCACGCTGCTCGAGGCCCTCCAGGCCCTAAAAGGCGACCTGCCCTCGGCCATCGGGCTGCACTCGGGCCCCAGCAAGTCGGCGGACATCGGGCAGGTCATGGTCCGGGGGGTTCACGGTCCGGGGCGGCTGGTCGCGGCCCTGATCGCCGAGCTGAGCGACTGAGTCGCGTCAGGTGAAAACCTCGCGGCAAACAGCAATTTGGGTGGTCAATACATCTGGGGGCCGATAAAGAAGACTTGAAAGCCAATCCACATATATTCGGGGGCTCGAGGCGTACACTTCCTGCATGAAGGCCACAACCCTAGGTGAGCTGAAGCGCTCGTACCCCATGGCGAAACTCGGGCGTAGCGTCAAGGACGAGGCCCGTGAAAACCTCATCGCCAAGCTGCGCTCGGGCGAGCGGCTGTTCCCCGGCATCCAGGGCTATGACGACTCGGTGATCCCCGCGCTCATCAACGCGGTGCTGGCCCGCCACAACTTCATCCTGCTGGGGCTGCGGGGGCAGGCCAAAAGCCGCATCCTGCGCCAGATGACCGAACTCCTCGACGAGGAGATTCCCGCCCTGCCCACCGACCTGCGCGACAACCCCCTCAGACCCCTTTCCGCCGAGGCCAAGCGCCTGCTCGCCGAAGCCGGGGACGACGCCCCCATCGTGTGGGTTCCGCGTGACGAGCGCTACGTGGAGAAGCTGGCCACCCCCGACACCACCGTGGCCGACCTGCTGGGCGACATCGACCCTATCAAGGCCGCCAAACGCGGAACGGGCCTTTCGGACCTCGAGGCCGTGCACTACGGTCTGTTGCCCCGCGCCAACCGGGGCATCTTCGGCATCAACGAGGTCGCCGACCTCGCCCCCAAGGTGCAGGTGGCGCTGTTCAACATCCTGCAGGAGGGCGACGTACAAATCCGGGGATACCCGGTGCGGTTGCAGCTCGACGTGTGGATCGCCTTCACCGCCAACCCCCAGGACTACACCGCCCGCGGCAAGATCGTCACCCCCCTCAAAGACCGCATCGGCTCGGAAATTCGCACCCACTACCCCAGGACCCTCGACGAGGGCTTAGCCATCACCCAGCAAGAAGCTTGGACCGCCCGCGAAGAGGGGCTCTACATCCCCGCCTACGTGGCCGAGGCCAGCGAGGCCGTGGCCTTCATGGCGCGCGAGGACAAGCGGGTGGACAAGACCTCGGGGGTTTCCCAGCGCCTGTCCATCAGCCTGCTCGAGCTCGTGGCCTCCAACGCCGAGCGCCGCGCCCTGCAGTACGGCGAGCGCACCGTGGCCCGCCCCATGGACCTCTACTTCGCCCTGCCCGCCATCACCGGCAAGATCGAGCTCGAGTACGAAGGCGAGCTGCAAGGGGCCGAGCGGGTAGCCCGCGACCTGCTGCTCAAAGCCTTCGGGATGGCCTACGGCGAGCGCTCCAAGGGGCTCAAGACCGACGAGATCGTCGATTACTTCACCCAGGGCAACCTGCTGACCCTGCCCGAAGACGCCAGGGGTGCCCTCAGGGAGATGGAGCAGGTGCCGGGCCTGCTGGACGCCGCCCGCCGCTTGGAAAGCCACAACACCCCCGAAGCCCTCGTAGCCGCGGGGGAATTCATCCTCGAGGGCCTGGCCGGTCGGCGCAAGATTGCCCGGGGTGAGGAGAGCTACAGCGCCCCCGTCGAACGCGAGCGGGAGCGTTGGGGAAGTGGGAATTAAATGCGTCTAGGGTCGAGATTCAAGGGTCAAGAGCCGGTGCTCGAGGTGTTTTTGCAGCCCTAGACCCTCGACCCCACCGGAGGCAGCATGAGGGTTCGCTACAGCAAATACGAAGCCAGCCTCGACGACCTGACGAGCTCCGAGCTCATGGACATGCTCGAGGACTTCCTCCTCGACTCGGGCTTCTCCGACCCCTACAACCGCTACCAGCCCGACCCCGACCGCCAGCCTACCCTCGAGGACCTCATGGATGCGCTGCTGCAATCGCTCTTAGAGCAAGACCGCATCCCCGAGGAGTGGCTGCAGGAGGCCCGCAACGCCCGCGAACGGCAGAACACCCGACTCTACCAGGAACTCCAGAAGCTCATCCAGCGCCTTCAGGACGAGGGCTTCATCCGGCTGAGCGGCAACGACCCCACCGATCCCGCCCAGGGGCAGGGGATGCAGGGTGAGGCCCAGGAGACCCGCCTCGAGCTGACCAACAAGTCGGTAGACTTCCTGGGCCTGCGTTCGCTGCGCTCGCTGATGGGGGCTCTGGGCAAGAACAACCCCGGCACCCACGCCACCCGCCACTACGCCTCGGGCGTGGAGGCCAGCGGCGAAACCAAGCCCTACGAGTTCGGCGACCAGCCCAACCTCAACGTCTCCGAGACCCTCAAGCGCGCGGCCATGAAGGGGATGGAGAAGCTCGAGGAAGAAGACCTCATCATCGAGCTCGCCGAGTACACCGCGGCCATGAACACCGTGGTGCTCTTAGATTGCTCGCACTCCATGATCCTCTATGGCGAGGACCGCTTCACCCCGGCCAAGCGCGTGGCCTTGGGGCTCTCCCACCTCATCCGCACCCAGTACCCCGGCGACCAGGTGCGCTTTGGCATCTTCCACGACTCCGCCGAAGAGGTGCCATTGGGTCGGCTGCCCACGGTGCAGGTAGGGCCCTACCACACCAACACCGCCGAGGGCATCAAGCTCGCCCGCAAGCTCCTGCGCAAGATGGGGGGGGAAATGCGGCAGATCATCATGATCACCGATGGCAAGCCCTCCGCCCTTACCCTGCCCTCGGGGCAGATCTACAAGAACGCCTGGGGCCTCGACCCCGTGATCCTGGCCGAAACCCTCAAGGAAGCCACGCTCGCGCGCAAGGAGGGCATCCCCATCCACACCTTCATGCTCGCCCGCGAGCCCGAGTTGCTGGCTTTTGTCAAGAAACTCACCCAGATCACCCGCGGCAAGGCCTACCTGACCACCCCGGCCAACATCGGGCGCTACGTGCTCATGGACTTTCTCACCCGCAAGATCAGCCGTAACTGACAAAGGCTTTTCCTCGACCCTAGGCCCTATCTGCCACAGCCTCCCGTCACCCTTCACCACGGACTCAAGGTCGCGGGGTGCCAGGGTCAACGCTGGCGAGGGCATGTTAAAGGAAATCTCAATTTCTCCTCAAAAATCCGGCCAAACCCGGCTTTGCCCCTGAAGGATCACTTCAGGGGTGGATTTATGGGTCGTGGAAGCGGGTCTTTTCGCCGGCATTAAGGGGAGTTAACACACCAAAAAATCGGCTGGAGGGTCCGTCGTCATGGGCTTGATGGATTTTACCCTTCAGGTCGTCATCGGGCTGGCCTCAAGCTTAGGCATCAGAGTGAATTTTTTGCGCAAACCACGAGAAAGATAAATGCGGCTTTAAGTCCCTCTAAAGGAGGAGGCTCGTTCCCTCATCTATAAATAACGGGCGGAGTTACGCTCCGTTACCTCTCAAGGTCAAGATGACAAGAGCAAACCGACCCTCCAACACATGGAAACGTGCAGGATCGCTGGGACTGGGGCTACTCATAACCCTGCTGGCCGCGTGTAACACCAGCCCGCAGGGTGGGCCCACCAATCCCCCCACCAATCCTCCTACCGGGGAGGGGGTGCTCATCACCCAGTACGATTCGTGCATTGGGCCCTGCTCGAGCGAGCCCCCCACCACCTGGCGAAGCCGCCAGAACATGGCCTACAAGCCGCGCCAGTTCCAGGCTGGGGCCAAGCTCGACCTTGCCAACCCTACCCGCAAAGTGGTGCAGGATCCTGGCCCCTATGCCGGTTGGGACTACCTGGCCCTCAACGAAGAGCAGGACCTCGAGACCGAGTTCTACCTGCGCCGCGACGCCAAGGTGGGCATCGCCCTCTATGGCTCCCTGCCGTCGTGGATGCAACAGCAGGGATGGGTGAAGGAGGGCTCGTTCACCAGCAGCCCCTCCTATGCGGACTCCGGCTCCCAGCGGGTGGATGTGTACGTGAAGGTGCTTCCCGCCGGCCTCCACCGCTTTGGCAAGTTCGGCAACGTCGCCCCCGCTTTCTTGCTGGCCGAGGCCAACGGCACACCCTCCAAGCCCCCGGCCTATCCCCAGGGCTACGAGGAGCCCATCCCCAACCAAAAATGCCCGGCCTGGGTCCACGACTCCTACAACGTGCGTGACCCCGAGGGGGTATGGCGCCACGGCTGGCATCCCCCCATTGACCCGACGTACTGGTGCTACTTCGACCACGAGCACGGTTCCAGGCCCCTGCCCGAGATTGAGAAACTCATCAAGGAAGCGGCGGCAGCCCTGAATCAGGGGTATGGCTATGTCGCGGACAAAGCCAACAAAACCGCCTTCTGCACCTCGTGCCACGAGCCCCTCGAGGAGTACCGCGAAGGCAACAAAAACTTCAGCTTCTATTGGGAAGGCAACGCCTGGATGGTGAACTTCCACCAAGCCACCGCCCACGAAAACATCGCAGTCAACGAGCACCACACCTGGGGCGTCACCATCGCCGATAAGAACTCGAGGCTGCTGGCCGACGTGCACCTGATGGCCAACACCGGCTACGCCGAAAGCGCCCACGACAACATCAAGATCATTCACCCCAAGGCCAAGCCAGAGCAGAACCCCCGCTACCGCTACGGGGCTCACCGCGGCCTCCCTTTCACCGACCAGCAGGGCTACGGCCCCTATGCCGCGGTCGACCTCAACACCCTTATCACCAGCGGCAACCGCTCCTACATCACGGTGGACTGGATCCGCCGCTGCGCTCCCCAGCCCCTCATACGCAATCCCTTCGAGAGCGGCGACCCCAACCTCTACCACACCTGCGCTTCCATGCCGGATGTGGGAGGAGCGGGCATGGATCGCTGGTTCAACATCCCAGGGGGGGATGAGGGTCGGGGCTTCTGCGTGGTCTACAACCGCGACGTAGACCTCACTGACGGCAAAATCGACGGCTACGGCTACACCGACCCGCTGGGGCTCGAGCTGCGCAAGCCCTCCGACCCCGACGCGGTGCGCCAGTTCGTGCGCCCCGACATAGCGGGGGGCAAAATCTGCCAAATCACCGAGTTGCGCTTCGCCGGTGACGGGTTCGACCTGCGATATTACGGAGTCGCCGCCAACCAAAACAACTCCGTATATCCCTACTACGAAGACGCAGTAAGGCTCGGACGCAGCAAGGGAATCACCAACTAATAAGAGGTCAAGATGAAGCACACGTATCGACCCTCCACCCCACCACACGGGCGTAAGCGGGCACTGGGACTGGGACTGGGAGTGGGGCTGCTGACCCTGCTGGCAGCCTGCAACAGCACCTCAGAGGACTTCGTCAAGCCCGCTATCAACCTCTACAACCCCATCCCCGACGCGCACATCTCCGGCCAAGGCTGGCAGATCGCGGGCAAGGTCGCCGACAACCACCAAGCCGCCCGCCTCGCCTATCGCCTCAACGACGGCCAGGAGCGCGAGGTCTCGCTGGAGGGCCTGGCCGAGTTCCGCTTCGGCTTCAACCTCCAAGAGCTCAAGCCCGGCAAGAACACCCTCACCCTCATCGCCACCGACCAGGCCGGCAACACCAACACCCGGGTGCTGGAGTTCAAGTACGCCGCCGCCACCACCGCCGCTCCCACCATCACCCTCTCCTCCCCCGCCCCCGACAGCACCACCCAGACCAACACCGTCCGGCTCATCGGCTCCGCCAGCGACGACGTCAGCGTCACCCGCATGGCCTTCCAGCTCAACAACGAGCCCGAGGAGCCCATAGCCATCACCCCCGGCAAGAGTGTGAGCTTCGACCACACTGCCGGCTTCCTCAGCCCCGGCGCCAACACCCTCCGTCTCATCGCCTACGACGGCAATGGCAACCGCAGCCTCAGCAGCCTCACCGTCCACTACGGCTCCAGCCCGCCTCCCCCTTCGGGCTCCACCGTCCCCACGGTGAAGCTGACCCAGCCCGCCGACGGCACTGTCGTCAGCAGCACCACCGTGCGCATCAAGGGCAGCGCCAGCGACGACAGGGGGGTGAGCAAACTGACCTTCCAACTCAACGACGAGCCCGAGGAGGTCATCGCCATCAAGCCCAGCACCAGCGTGAGCTTCGCCCGCACCATCGGCTACCTCAAGCCGGGGGCCAACACCATCACCGTCTTCGCCTACGACGCCGACGGGGGCCGGGGTTCGACCCGTATCACCGTCCACTACGGCTCCGGCAGCAACACCCCCCCCACCGTCAGCCTCAGCCAGCCGGCCAACGGCAGCACCACCAGCAGCCCCACCCTCACCGTCAGCGGCTCTGCCAGCGACGACGCCGGCGTGACCAAGCTGACCTACCAGTTGGGCAGCGGCCCCGAGCAGAACGTGAGCCTCAACGGCAGCGGGACCAACCTCCCCTTCAGCTTCAGCCTCAGCGGCTTCCCGGAGGGTGCCAACACCCTCACCGTCCATGCCTACGACGCCACCGGAGCCAAGGGCAGCGCCAGCGTGAGCTTCACCTACGCCCCCAATCCCC
>NZ_QWLA01000021.1 GCF_003574095.1 Calidithermus roseus | reverse complement strand
TGATCCTCTGTGAGGGTCTTACGTCGTACGTCCTACGTCGTACGCAAAACGCAAGACGCGAGACGCCTTCCTCGACCCTAGACTCTGGACCCTCGGACAGGCCACCGGCCTTACCGCCCCTCTCTCCGGCGAGGCTCCGCTGCGGCGCTCGGACAATCCCGGCGGCCAGGTGCGTAACCTGCCCAATCCCTGGCGCGGCGGTCAACCCCCGCAAAGCGTCCGGCGGCAGGTGGAGCGCTACCTCGAGTCCGAACCCCTACCCCCCGAAGTGCGCAACCTGCTGCGGCGCTATTTCGAGCTGCCCGAGCAGTGAGGGAGCCGTCAGCTATCAGCCTTTAGCGGTAAGCGGGAAGCCCGTGGCGCGCGGTCTGTCGAGGGTCGAGAGCCAAGGGTCCAGGGCATTTTGCGTAGAACGTACGACCCCTCACCGCAACAGCCGCACCGCGTCCAGGATGGCCTTGGTGTCGATCTCACCCCGGCTCATCTCGGCCTGGCACTCCAGCAGGTACTCCTCGAGCACGATCTCCCCGATACCCTCCAGCGCCCCACGCACCCCCGCCAGCAGGGTCAGCACCTCGTGGCAGGGCCGTCCTTCCTCGATCATGCGCTGTAACCCGCGCACCTGGCCCTCCAGGCGGCGCAGGCGGTGGAGGAGCTTCTGGCGCTCGGCCTCGGGCGGACTCGGGATCAGGGCTTCGCTCACGGGCCGCTCCTGCTCGGGCTTCAGGCCGTGACCCCTACGCCCGCCGCCTTGAGGGTGGCCTCGAGGAAGACCCGCTCGGGCTGACCGCCCAGCACGCGCTGCTGGGTGAGGCCGTGAATGATGGTGTCGGGCACGCCGGAAATCTTGTAGCGGCTGGAGAGCACGGGGAACTCGCTGGCCTCGATCCCCTCGGCCACGATGTTGGGGTTGTGGTAGGCGAACTTGAAGGCTGTCATCACCGCGCGGGGGCAGTAGGGGCAGGTGGGGGTCACGAAGCTCTGCATCCGCACCGGCTCGCTGACCTTCGCCAGCTCCTGCCGGGCGGCCTCGGGGAGCTTGCTCTCACCCGTGCCCAGCATCAAGAGGGTCTCGAGCAGTGTGGAGAACTCATAGCCGCTGGGGATGCCCACAAAGCGGATGTTGCCGCGCTGTGAGCCCGCCTCGCGCAGCAGCGTGGTGGGGGCGTGGGTCAGGCCCAGGCTCTGGGCCTCGGGGTCGCTGAAGGATTTTTCGATCACCGTGATCTTGTCGCTCAAGCTGGCGATCTCCTTGAGCAGTTCCACGGTTTCCTGCTGCAAACCGGGCTCATCCTGGCCGGGCAACACCAGCGCGCTCTTGGTGAAGACCACCAGCTCGATAGGCCGGGCGATGGGTTGTAGAATCTCCCTGACCTGTGCCTGGATCTTTTCGTCTAAAAGGCTCATCCTGTCTCCTATTCCCCTCTGGGGTTCAGTATACCCCCTGGGGCTATTCGACAGTATACCCCCTATAGGTATATGATTCCAGCCAGGAGGCACAATGTGCTCCCGACAGATCTACGAGGAGGGGTTAGCCCAGGCCAGCTACTACCAGCTCCTCGAGGACGGCGAGGAGTTGAGGGTGGGCAACGTCCGGATCAAGGCCCTGCCCACCCCCGCGCCTTCCTCACCGGCGGCATCCGGGCCTGAGCTCAGGCAGGGTGTCCCCTCGAGCGCGACCCGCAAGCGGAAAAACCGGTGGCCAGCCCTACGTCACAGCGTCTTAAAGCTCTCGAAGGGCTCCCGGCAGACGTTGCAGACGTAGATGCTCTTGCACAGCGTGGGGCCGAAGGTGTTCTTCACTGCCGTGTCGAGCGAGCCGCAGCGCGGGCAGCGCACGAGCTCGAGCTCCAGTTCGATCAGCCCGAATTCGCTCGTCGGGCGCGGCGGGGCGATGCCGTAGCGCTCGAGCTTGGCCTTGGCCTCCGGGGTGATGCAGTCGGTGGACCACGGCGGGAAGAGCACGGTCCTGACCTCGACCTCGGCGAAGCCCAGCCCCCGCACGGCCTGCTCGAGGCCCTCCCGGATCACGTACAGCGCCGGGCATCCCGAGAAGGTGGGCGTCATGGTCACGACCGCCTTCCCTCCCTCCACCTGCACGTCCCGCACGATCCCCATCTCCACCACGTTGATGACGGGGATTTCGGGGTCGGGCACCTGCGCGAGGGCCTGCCAGATCTGCTCAGCGTTGGGAAGGGGGGTCATAGGAACCTCGAGGGGACGGGAGAAGAGGGTAAAAAGGCTAAAAGGGAAAAAGGCGAAAAGCACAAAGCCAAAGCAATCGCCCGGCTCTTTCCCTTTTTACCTTTTCCCCTTTTCACCTTTTTCTCCCCTCTCACCACACCTTCGCTTCCGCGTCCCAGCGAGCGGTGGACTGCATCTCGGCCAACAGCGACCACAGATGCTCGGTGTGCATCTGGCGGGAAGTGGGCTGGTAGCCGGGTTGCAGGGGCAGCTTCAAGCCCGAGTTCTGGAGGTGCTGGGTGGTGTGAAGGAGCCAGGTTTGCTTGAGCCCGCCCAGATCCGGCACGATGCCCTCGGCCACCAGCACCCCCTCGCCCTCCAGCGGCACGAAGAGTTGCTGGGCATAGCCCCACTGCGCGTCCAAAGCCGCCTGCATGCGCCGGTTCGACTCCTCGGTGCCCAGCCCCAGCCGCTCGACCCAGGCCTGGGTGTGCTGGAGGTGGAAGCGCTCCTCGCGCAGGATCTTGGCAGCGACCTCGGCCAGGGGTTTGTAGGTGCTGTCTTTCGCCGCCGAAAGCCACAGCGCCTCGTAGGCGTCGAAGAGGTACTGCCTGAGCAGGGTGAAGGCCCAGTCCCCCTTGGGCAACTCCACCAGTTCACAGTTGTGAAACTCCGCAGCGTCGCGTAAGAAGGCCAGCCGGTCGGGGTCTGAGCCGTCGAGAGTCGAGCGCAGGCCGTACCAGAGCGTAGCGTGCCCCAACTCGTCCTGGGCGATGTTGGCCAGGGCGATGTCCTCCTCGAGGATGGGCCCGTGTCCCACCCACTCGCTATCCCGGTGAGCCAGGATCAGCTCGTCATCGGCCAGAGCGGTGAGCTTGGCAATGAGGGCCTGTTTTACCTGCTCATTCATCGTCATCCCCCTGTGTGCGCTTGTGCTTGCCAGCGTGCGCCCCCACCAGCCCGTAGTACGACTGCTGCTTGTAGGTCTTGTCCTTGGCCGGGGCGAACCAGCTCTCGACGGTTTCGGGGCTGTCCTCGCTCTTGGTCACGCTCGAGGCCGGCACCACCCACCACGCCAGCGCAGGAGCGTCGGTGAAGCGTTCTATGGCCAGCTTTAGCGCGTCCTCGGGGGAGGGGGCCTCGAGTTCGCCCACGTAGTCCACGAAGGTCATCGAGCGTTTGTGGGAGGTCTTGCGGAAGACGTAGTACGTCGAGGGTTTAAGGTCGAAGGTCGAGGGCTTCAACTCCCGACCCTCGGCAAGCTCTTCCTTCGTCACCGAGAGGATCGCCGAGGCAGGAGCGACCCACATGCTCACCGCCTGGGGCCGGCGGGCGAAGACGTTACGCGCGGTGAGCAGCGCGTGAAAGGGGTCGGCGGCGTGCACCGAGCCCACCGCCTGGTGGGGCTTGGAAGGAGTGTCCTGCTTGAAGACTTCCCAGCGGGGCCACTGTGTGTCCATAAAACCTCTCAAACCGCGACCGCGGTCTGCTGCCTCCTCGCCGCGTAGGCCGCCAGCGCCTCACGTACCCAGGCGCCTTCGGCGTGGGCACGGCGCCTCGCCTCGAGGCGCTCCTTGTTCATGGGGCCGTTGCCGCCCACCACGGCCCAGAACTCGTCCCAGTTGATGGGCCCGTGGAGCCAGTTGCCCGTGGCCTCGTCGTAGCGCAGGTCGGGATCGGGGAGGGTGAGGCCGGCCTCCAAGATCTCCGGCGCGTGCTCGTTGATGAACTCTTGCCGCACCTGGTCGTTGGTCTTGGTCTTGATGCCCCACCTCACCAGCGTGGGCGTGTTGGGCGAGTCGGAGTCGTGGGGGCCCAGCATCATTAAGGCGGGCCACCACCAGCGGTTGATGGCGTCCTGGGCCATGGCGCGCTGCTTGGGCGTGCCCTTGGCATAGAGGATCACCATCTCCTTGCCCTGCTTGTGGTGGAAGGTCTCCTCGGCGCAGATGCGCACCATGGCCCGGCTGTAGGGCCCGTAGGAGCACTGCGCCAGCATGGTCTGGTTCTTGATGGCCGCCCCGTCCACCAGCCAGCCGATGGTGCCGATGTCGGCCCAGGTGAGGGTGGGGTAGTTGAAGATGGAGGAGTACTTGGCCTTGCCCGAGAGGAGGGCTTCCAGCATCTCCTCCCGCGTGACCCCCAGCGTCTCGGCGGCGTGGTAGAGGTACTGCCCGTGCCCGGCCTCGTCCTGCACCTTGGCGATGAGGATCATCTTGCGCTTGAGGCTGGGCGCCCGCGTGATCCAGGCCCCTTCCGGCAGCATCCCCACCACCTCGCTGTGCGCGTGCTGCGAGATCATGCGCACGAGCTGGCGGCGGTACTCCTCGGGCATCCAGTCGCCCGGCTCGATCTTCTCCCCCCGCGCGATACGGGCCTCAAACTCGGCTAAGCGCTCGCCATAATCGGGGTCCGTGGGTTTTCCGAACTTTCCAGGCATGGGCCTACCTCCCAAACTAACGCTCGTTAGGTTAAGAGTATAGGGGGCAAATGCCCTGCGATCAAGAACCCCCACACCGTGAAATTTGGACTTCAGTCCAAGTTAGGTCGCAATTCCCCGCCTTCAAAAATCGGTTGCCGGATACGTCTACGTCGGCGTAAACCTCCTCGAGGCTCAGCTTCAGGCTCAAGCAGGGCAGCTCGAGTTCAGCTACCGACAACCATCCCTCAAACCCCCAGCGCCTGCTTCAACCCCTCTACCGCTGCCCGCAGTTCGCGCATCTCGGCCTCGAGCGCCTCCACTCTCGCCTCGAGTTCGCTCTTCTCCTCCGCCCGCGCCACCGGGGCCGGGGTTCCCGAGAGCAGGTGGGCGTAGCGGGGCTCGCGCTCGCCGCTCTGGCGCTCGAGGCGCGTCACCAGGGGGTTGGGGGCGAGGTTCATCAGAAAGCTGAGGACCGCCTCGACCTCCTGGGTGGAGGCGAATTTGTGCATGGACTCGGTGCGGGCCCTCAACTCGCCCACCGTCTGGGGGCCGCGCAGCATCAGCACCGCCAACACCGCCAGGGCGGGGGGCTCGAGCTTGAACTCGCGGTCGAGGAACTGGCGATACTTGGGGGCGCGAGCGCCGTACTCCTTGACCAAAGCGGTCAGGCGCTTGATCTGGAGGGTGTCGAGGGCTTCTTGCACTTCGGCGTCGCTGAGGTTGGTGACGGGGTTGCGGCCCTGCTTCTGGTTGGCCCCCAGCCGCACGGCGTTGAGGGTCAGGGGGTAGTACTCGGGGGTGGCGAACTGCTTCTCGATGAGCGTCCCCAGCACCCGCACCTCGGTCTGGTTGAGAAGTTCCACGGCAGGATTGTATCGCAGGGGCGACGGCGACGGGCTTGCGTGCTGCGAAGCTCGCGGAGCGATGAACCGAGTACATAGCCCGGCTGGCGGGTCGTTTGCAGCGCCTTGAGCGGGGCGAGCTGTCTAGAATTTGCCCATCACCGCAAACCCCAGGAGGTCTCATGTCGGTCCAAAAACTCATTGACACGGTTCAGGAAGCCGTCCGAACCTCGCAAAGCCTCAACATCTATCTCGTCGGCTCAATAGGCAAGGACTACCGCTCGGGCTTCCTCACCCTCTACCGAGGGGAACTGGTCCAGTTCGCCCTGCACGACAAAGGGGGCCGGGCCGCCCTGGCCTACCTGCCCAACTACGAGATCAGGGAAGTCATGACCTCGCCGGTGCAGGGCACCCCTGGCCGTGATGTCAACGTGCCTAGTGTGAAGGAACTGCTCGAGGCCATCGCCAAGTCACGCTGGGTGCACAACCCTTAGAGCGGTTCCCACGAACACCCCATACAGCCAACCAGGCCGTGTTAAAACACCCGCCGATCCCGGCGGGTGTTTGGGGTGGCCCTGCGAGTCGCGGCCCTGATCCCGGTGGCCGCTTTCGCCGCGCTGGTGGGCAGTGGGCTGAGGCTTGACCCGGCAACCTGGCCACACTGGGTCGCGGTGGCGGCAGGGGGCCTGGCGGCCTATCGGGGAGTGCCCGTATGGGGCACAATTGCCCTCGGGCTCGGAGTTTTCTGGCTGCTGCGGGCGCTTGTTTAAAGTGGCCTGGAGTGCTAAACTTGGTTTTAGCGGTTCTCCCTGGTAATTCGGGGTGGGTTTCGGGCCCACCCCTTCTTCTTGGGGGAAGTGGAATCTCAGGTCCATAGCCGTTGTGAGGAAAGGAGGGATCTCCAAGCTGAGCGCACAGGTCTTCGAGGCTCGGATTGGGGGTTTGAACCGTGGATTGGCAGCAACTGGCCCAAGAGGTGTTGGAGCGCCTGGGATATGACGTGCTGGAGGCCAACCTAAAGTCGGCAGGCCGGAGCCGGGTGCTTCTGGTGCGCCTCGAGCGCAAGGACGAGCATCCGGTGAGCGTGGCCGACCTCGAGCGTGCTAGCCACGTCCTGAGCGACGAGCTCGACCGCCGGGACCTGATCGAGGGGGCCTATCGCCTGGAGGTCGAGTCCCCTGGCCCCGAGCGCCCGCTGCTCACCGCCCGCCACTTCGAGCGCTTCATGGGGCTCAAGGTCAAGGTCAAAAGCGAGCAGGGCAACTTCACCGCCCGCATCCAGGGAGTCCAGCCGGGGCGAGTGGACTTCGTGCTCGAGTCCGGCGAGACCAGAAGCCTCGAGTTGGGCAGCTTTAAGGCCAATCTGGCCGAGTGGCCGGATACGCCGAGGTAATCAAGAGGCAATCAAGTCGTACGACAAAGGAGGAACAGTGAACCGAGAATTCGTAGAAGCCCTGACCCAGGTAGCGGTCGAGCGCGGCGTGACCGCCGACGAGCTGATCGCGGCCTTCGAGTATGCCCTGCGGCAGGCTTACCTGCGCCAGCGGGGCTACAAGCAAAAAGACGTGGAGGAGGGCCTAGGCCCCGTGGTGGAGGTCAACCTCGACCCGCAGAGCGGGGAGCTGGAGGTGCTCGAGATCCGCACGGTGGTGGAGAAGGTGGAAAACCCCGACCGTGAGATCTCCCTCGCCGACGCCCTCACCTACGATCCCGACGTGCAGGTAGGCGAGGAGATGGAGTTCCCCGTCGACCGCGAGGAGTTCACCCGCATCGCCGTGCTGGCTGCCAAGCAGGTGCTGACCCAGCGCCTCAAAGAGGCCGAGCGCAACCGGGTGCACAGCGAGTACAAGGACAAGGAGGGCGAGGTCATTACCGGCACCGTGGCCCGGGTGGACAACCGGGGCAGCGTGTACGTGGACTTAGGCCGCGGCGAGGCCCTGATGCCCCTCAAGGAGCAGATCCCCACCGAGCGCTACCATCCGGGCAACCGGATCAAGGTCTACCTCAAGCAGGTGCAGCGTGGCTCCAAGGGGGCTAGCCTGATCGTCAGCCGCGCCAGCGAGGAGTTGCTGCGCTACCTGCTGCGCCAGGAAGTACCCGAGATCGCCGAGGGCATCGTGGAGGTCAAGGCCATAGCCCGCGAACCCGGAAGCCGCTCCAAGGTGGCCGTGATGAGCCACAACCCCAACGTCGATCCCATCGGGGCGTGCATCGGGCACAAGGGCCAGCGCATCCAGGCCGTGAGCTCGGAGCTGGGCCGCGAGCGGGTGGACATCATCCAGTGGTCGCCCAACGTGCGCGAGTTCATCCGCAACGCCCTCTCCCCCGCCCAGGTGGGCAACATCGAAGTGGACCTCGAGGGCAAGCGGGCGCGGGTGGTGGTCTCGAAGGACCAGCACTCCCTGGCCATCGGCAAGGCCGGGCAGAACGTACGCCTGGCCAGCAAGCTCACCGGCTTCGAGATCGACTTCGAAGAGGCCGAGGAGATCACCGACCTCGACGCGGCCATGCTGCGCGCCAGCGAGAAGGAAGAAAAAGAGCGCGTCAGCCCAAAAGTCAAGAACCGTTTCGAGAGCCTGTTCACCGACTCGGACGAGTAGAATGTCCAACGCTGAGGGCCAAACGCCAAGCACCAGCGGGTCGTACGTCATACGACGCACGCAAGGTGCAAGACGCAAAACGTCGGTGTTTTTGGCGTTTAGCGTTTTGCGTTTAGCAACTTTTAGCTATCGGCTATCGACCTTCGACGGAGTGTAGCATGAAACCCAAGCACGTTCCCGAGCGCATGTGCGTGGCCTGCCGCAGGCGCAGGCCCAAGCGGGAGCTGCTTCGCATCGTGCTTACTTCCGAAGGCCCGGTGATCGATCCTACCGGCAAGAAACCCGGACGCGGCGCTTACGTGTGTCCCGATGAGGCCGAGTGCTGGGCTGAGAAAAAGCTGCGGCGCTTCGCCGGAGCGAAGGCCGCCACGCTCTCCCAGGCGCTTTTCACCCTGCTCGGTCCCGCCGTATCCGAGAAACCCTCGAGCTAAGCACCATTGTTGGAGGTGTCAATGGCCAAAGTACGCATTTACCAGCTTGCCAAAGAGCTGGGCATGAGCAACGAGGAGCTGCTGGAAATCCTCGACAGCATGGGGGTGGAGTACAAGTCCCACGCCTCGACCCTCGAGGACGAGACCGCCGCGGCGGTCAAGGAACTCATCGGTGAGCAGCGCCTCGCCGAGGAAGCCAGGAAAGCCGAGGAAGCCAGGAAGGCCATCCCCCACCGCGCGCCAGTGGTGGTGATCATGGGCCACGTAGACCACGGCAAGACCAGCCTCCTCGACTACCTGCGCAAGAGCCGCATCGCCGAGAAGGAAGCGGGCGGCATCACCCAGCACGTGGGGGCCTTCGAGGTCAAGACCAAAGGGGGGACCGTGGTCTTCATCGATACCCCCGGTCACGAGGCCTTCACCAGCATTCGCGAGCGCGGGGCCAAGGTGGCCGACATTGCCGTCATCGTGGTGGCCGCCGACGACGGGGTGATGCCCCAGACCCGCGAGGCCATCGCCCACGCCAAAGCCGCCGGGGCCAAGCTCATCTTCGCGGCCAACAAGATGGACCTGCCCCAGGCCAGCCTCGAGAAGGTCTATCAGGGCCTGATGAAGGAGGGCATCGTGCCCGTGGCCTACGGCGGCGAGGCCGAGGTGCTGCCCATTTCGGCCAAGACCGGGCAGGGCGTACAGGATTTGCTGGAGACCATCCTCATCACCGCCGAACTCGAGGACCTACGGGCCGACCCCAATGCCGAAGCGACGGGGGTGGTGCTCGAGTCGCGCATCGACAAGCAGGCCGGGGTGCTCGCCAGCCTGCTGGTACAGCAAGGAACCCTCAAGGTGGGCGACTACGTGGTGGCCGGGGAGCATTGGGGCAAGATCCGGGCCATGACCGACTCCGAAGGGGTGCGGCGCAACCAGACCGGCCCCTCCACCGCCGTGCAGGTGCTGGGCTTCTCCGAGCCGCCCTCGGCGGGGACTGCCTTCGAGTGGGTGCCCGACCAGGTCGCCGCCAAGGAGATCACCGAGGAGCGGCGGCTGGAGCGCGAGGCCCGCGAGGTGGCTCCCGAGGTGGGCCGCCCGCGCAACATCGCCGACCTGCTGCGCCAGATGCAGGGCAGTGAACAGAAAGAGATCAACCTCATCCTGCGCGCCGACACCCAGGGCTCGCTCGAGGCCATCCAGCAGATCCTCTCCCGCGAGCAGAGCGAAGAAGTGAAGATCAACCTGTTGCTCGCGGCGGTGGGAGCCCCCTCCGAGTCGGACGTGCTGCTGGCTTCGACCGCCAACGGCGCGATCCTCTCCTTCGGCGTGACCCCGGCGGGTTCGGTGAAGAAGATGGCCGAGCAGAAGGGCGTGCCGCTTCAGAGCTTCCGCATCATCTACGAGCTCATCGACGAGGTGCGCAAGATGGTGCGCGGGCAGAGGGAGCCGGTATACAAGGAGGAAATCCTCGGCCAGGCCGAGGTTCGCGCGGTGTTCAAGCTCTCCAGCGGGGTGGTGGCAGGTTGCATGGTCACCAGCGGCAAGATCACCCGCAACGCCGACATAAGGGTGCTGCGCAAGAAGCAGGAGATCTGGAAGGGCAAGATTCACAGCCTCAAGCGCCTCAAGGACGACGTGCGCGAGGTGGCGCAGGGCTTCGAGTGCGGCATCCTGCTGGAGGGCTTCAGCGACTTCCAGGAAGGCGACGTGCTCGAGGCCAGCCAGCGGGTCGAGGTGGTGCAGGAGTGAGGCTTGGGCGAGGCGTGCCCGGCGCGGGGATTCGGTAAGATTGACGGGCATGGGTAGGGGCTGGGTCAGCTGGGTGGTCCTAGGGGTTCTCCTCCTGGGCCCCGATCCCCTCATCCTGCTCACCCCCCCCACCAAGGCCATCCAGGCGAGCTGGTCGAGCAACCCCGGCCCGCAATTCCAGGAGAAAGCCAGCCCCCAAGGCTGGTTGGGCTGGCTGCCTTTCGTGCTGGGTCGGGGTGAGCGCTGCCGGCTGGCCCGACTGCGCCTGGGCCCCCCCCGGCCACGTCCGGCCCGGCCCCGCGCCCAGGGGCGGCTGTTCCTGCTCTACGGGCGTTTGCAACTCGGGGGCTGCCCAACCCCAAGCCGACGAGGGCTCCCCGGATGCCGGGAAGCCCTCGTCGAACGCAATGGCTTTGTAGGATAACCCACGGAACAAACCCTCGACCCAATTCGCGTCGCCGACGCTCTTTAAGGAGTACTGAAGCATGCGACCCCAACCCATGCGGCCCAGCTACAGGCCGCGCAACCCTACCCCGCAGGCCAACCCCCTGTGGACCGGAGTGTTTTTGCTGCTGGTGCTGATCGCCGCTGTCATCGGCATCTGGAAGCCCTGGGTTCCCGCCAGTGAACCCCGCATCAACCTGGGCCTCGACCTGCAGGGCGGCCTGCGCATCACCCTCAAGACCGAAATCGCCAACCCCACCAAGGAAGACCTCGACACCGCCCGCACCGTGCTGGAGAACCGCGTCAACGCGCTGGGCGTGGCCGAGCCGCTGGTGGCGGTGCAGGGCAACGACCGCGTGGTGCTCGAGCTGCCCGGCCTCAAGCAGAGCGACCAGGAGAAGGCCATCCGGCTCATCGGCCAGACCGCCAAGCTCGAGTTCCGCATCGTCAACCAGGGCGCCAGCGGCACCACTGTAGCCGAGATCAACGAGCAACTTCGCAACAACCCCAGCCTCAAGCGCGAGGAGCTGGAGAAGAACCTCATCAAGCTCAGCGACCTCGGCCCGGCGCTGCTTTCGGGCTCTGACCTCGCCAGTGCCCGCGCCAGCTTCGAGCCCGGCACCGGTCGCCCCATCGTCGAACTCTCCTTCAAGCCCGAAGGCGCCCAGAAGTTCGCCGACATCACCCGCCAGAACGTGGGGCGGCGGCTGGCCATCGTGCTCGACGACAAGGTCTACACCGCGCCCAACATCAACCAGGCCATCACCGGCGGCAACGCCATCATCACCGGGCTCTCCGGCCTCGAGGAGGCCTCCGACATCGCGCTGGTGCTGCGCTCGGGCGCGCTACCGGTCAAGCTCAACATCGCCGAGACCCGCGCCATCGGCCCCACGCTGGGCCAGGACGCCATCGCCTCGGGCATCCGCGCGGCCATCGTAGGCACCGTCCTCATCTTCCTCCTGCTCTTCGCCTACTACGGCTTCTGGATGGGCCTGGTGGCCGCGCTGGGCCTGATCTACACCTCCGTCCTCATCCTCGCCATCTTCACCAGCCTGGGCGTGACCCTCACCCTGCCGGGCATCGCGGCGCTGATCATGACGCTGGGCGCCGCCGTAGACGGCAACGTGCTCTCCTTCGAGCGCATCAAGGAGGAGCTCAAGAACGGCAAGCGCTTCCGCCAGGCCATCCCCGGCGGCTTCTCGCACTCCATCATCACCATCCTCGACGTCAACATCTGCCACCTGCTGGCGGCGGCGGCGCTCTACCAGTACTCCACCGGCCCCGTCAAAGGCTTCGCGGTCTCATTGGCGGTGGGGGTGGTGGCTTCAGTGTTCTCCAACTTGGTCTTCGGTCGCTACCTGCTCGAGCGCATCGCCGCCATCCGCGAGGTGCGCCCGCCCTACTGGCTGTGGGGCACCAAGATCGACTTCATGAAGCCCGCCCGCTACGTGACGCTGGTGAGCCTGATCCTGGCGGCGCTGGCCGGGGGGGTGGTGCTGACGAAGGGCTTCAACTTCGGCATCGACTTCACCGGGGGCACCGCCTTCACCATTCGGGTCCCTCAGAGCGTGAACTCCGAGCAGATTCGCTCCTTCCTCGACTCCAGCGGCATCGCAGGGGCAGGCGGAGCCGAGGCCATCGTCACCAGCGTTTCCTCCAGCACCGGCAAGGAGTTCTCGGTGCGGGTCAAGCAACTCAGCGAGCAAAACCGCATCGCGCTCGAGCAGGCCTTCACCCAGAAGCTCCAGGCCCAGGTGCTCCAGTCGGAGACGGTGGGCCCGGCCATCGGCTCCGAGCTGCGCCGCAACACCATCTGGGCGGTGCTGGTGGGGCTGGGTCTGATCCTCGTTTATGTGGCTATCCGCTTCGACTGGGTCTTCGGGGTGGCCAGCCTCATCGCCGTGGGCCACGACATCGCCATCGTGGCCGGGATGTACAGCCTCTTCGGGCTCGAGTTCACCATCCCCACGGTGGCCGCCTTGCTCACCATCATCGGTTTCTCGCTCAACGACTCGGTGATCATCTCCGACCGCATCCGCGAGAACCTCAAGCTCATGCGCGGGGTCAGCTACTACCAGATCGTCAACACCTCCATCAACCAGACCCTCTCGCGCACCATCATGACC
This sequence comes from Calidithermus roseus, assembly GCF_003574095.1. Lineage (GTDB taxonomy): Bacteria > Deinococcota > Deinococci > Deinococcales > Thermaceae > Calidithermus > Calidithermus roseus. Next base: position 34,023 of record NZ_QWLA01000021.1, on the reverse strand, counting down.
GCGCTCACCACCATGCTGCCCATCCTGGCGCTGCTCTTCCTGGGCGGCCCGGTGCTGCGCGACTTCTCGTTGGCGATCACGGTGGGCTTCGTGGTGGGCACCTACTCCTCGATCTACGTGGTCTCGGCGCTGGTGGTGTGGTACAAGACCCGCGAGGCGGCCCGTCGCAAGACGGCTAAAGCCTAGCGCCGTCGCTGGGCGATAGCCAGGAGGCGTCGAGGGCTGGATCGGCCTTCGGCGCCTCGCGCATTGCATACGACGTACCCCCTTTGCATCCTGGCACCCTTCCTTCCCGCCCCTCAGCGGATATCCTCAGGCTCATGGAAGTCCTGGCCCTGGTCTATCGCAACCTGCGCGTGCGGCCCGTGCGCAGCCTGCTGACGCTGCTGGGCATCGTGGTGGCGACGGCCAGCATGGTGCTGTTCATGTCCTTCGGTGAGGGTTTGCGCAGGGCCCTGGGGAGCGAGCTTGCCAGCGTGGGTCCTGCGCTTTTGATCCTGCCCGAGGGGGTGGAAGCGTTCAGTGCGGGTTACCCCGAGCTGCCGCCTGCCGTGGTGCAGAAGCTCGAGGCCATCGCAAACGAGGTAGGGATCACCAAGATCATTCCTGTCACGGTCTTCGTGCGGGGTGGCTTCGACCCGACCAGTAGCTTCGCCTTTCAGGGCCTGCCCAAGGGGGTCAGCCCCAAGGACATCTACCCCAACCTGAAAGTCGCCGAAGGCGTGTTGCTGCCAGGGGCCAGGGGAGCGGTGGTGGGCGGGACCATCGCCCAGCGCAACAACCTCAGCCTGGGCAAGACCCTCCGCCTCTCGCCGCAGGTCTCGCTCGAGGTGGTGGGGGTGCTCGAGCGGACCGGAGGCCTCGCCGACAGCGTCGTCTATGTGCCCATCGAAGCCGTTCGCACGGTGCTGGGCACCCCGAACTACACCTCCATCCTGCTCTCCATCCGCGACGACCGGCGCGCCGAAGCGGTTGCCAAAGCTATCGAAGCCCAGATTCCGGGCATCGACGCCCAGACCTCGGGTGACGTGCTGCGCTTCGCCGAGCGGGCGGTGCGCATCAGCGACCTGGTGCGCTTCGGCATCAGCCTGGTGGCCCTCACCGTGGGGGGGCTGCTGGTGGCCAACACGGTGATGATGTCGGTCTACGAGCGCATCCGCGAGTTCGGGCTGATGCGGGCCATCGGGGCCAGGCGGCGCTTCATCTTCGGGCTGGTGCTGCTGGAAGCCCTGCTGCTGGGGCTAGGCGGGGGCCTGCTGGGGCTGGTCCTGGGGCAGTTAGCCTCCTTCGCGGTCAACTGGTACACCGTGCGGGAGGTGGGGCTGGCCCTTTCCGCCGTCACGCCGCGCCTGGCCCTCTTCGCCCTGCTGGTGGCGCTGGCGCTGGGCCTGCTGGCCGGGGCGCTGCCCGCCCGCACCGCCAGCCGGATTTCGGTGGTCGAGGCTTTGGGCCGAATCTAAGGAGGTCGCAGTGCTCGAGGCCATCAACCTGACCAAACGCTTTCACCAGGGTGACATCGACGTGACCGCCGTGGAGCGCTTCAGCCACCGCTTCAAAGCGGGCATCACCGCCATCGTGGGGCCTTCGGGCTCGGGCAAGACCACCCTGCTCAACCTGCTGGCCGGCTTCGACACCCCCACCGAGGGCGAAGTACGGGTGCAGGACGGGGGGAAGGAGGTAGTGCTGTCGCGGCTGGACGAGGGCTCGAGGGCCGGGCTGCGCCTGCGGCTGATGGGCTTCGTGTTCCAACAGTGGAACCTCATCCCCACCCTGACCGCGCTCGAGAACGTGGCCTTCCCCATGCTGCTGGCCGGGCACAAGCGTAAAGAGCGCCAGGAGCGTGCTGCCTTCCTGCTGGCGCAGGTGGGGCTGGAAAAGCGCCTCAAGCACCTTCCCCACCGGCTCTCGGGGGGTGAGCAGCAGCGGGTGGCCATCGCCCGCGCGCTGGCCTTAGACCCGCCCATCCTCTTCGCCGACGAGCCCACCGGCAACCTCGACTCGGCCTCGGGGGAGCGGGTGATGGAGCTGATCTACTCCCAAGCCCGCAAGGGACGCACCATCATCGTGGTGACCCACAACCTCGAGCTCGCCCGGCAGGCCGACCGCATCCTGCGTGTGCGCGATGGCCGCTTGCTGGAAGAGGTGGTCCAGTAGCCCGCCGCAACGACCTGACCCGCATCGAGAAGAGCAGGCTAACCATGTCGGCAGGCTTTAAAAGAAGAAAATCGCCGAGCTGAGGCGGACGCTGGCGGTCGCCCTGGACCCGCCCGACCCGGATGGCTTGGAGCTATGACGATCAGACCACTTCGGCCCGCTTGCGTTGGCTGGGGTCGAGCACCCGCTTGCGCAGCCGCAGGCTCTTGGGCGTGACCTCGAGCAGTTCGTCGGGGGCCAGGAACTCCAGGGCCTCCTCGAGCGTGAACTTGCGGGGCGGGATCAGGCGGATGTTCTCGTCGGAGCCGGCGGCGCGGATGTTGGTGAGCTTCTTGTTGATGCAGACGTTGACGTTGAGGTCGTTTTCGCGGGAGTTCTCGCCCACGATCATGCCCACGTAGACCTCGGTGCCGGGGTCGATGAAGAAGCTGATGCGCTCTTGCAGGCGGTGGAGGCTGTAGGCGAAGGCCACGCCCGCTTCCATGGCCACCGCGCTGCCGGTGGTGCGGGTCTCGAGCGCGCCCACGTGCGGCCCGTAGCTGTGGAAGTTGTGGCTCATCACGCCCTCGCCGGCGGTGAGGGTGAGGAAGAGGGTGCGGAAGCCGAAGAGGGCCCGGGCCGGGACGGTGAATTCAGCGCGCACGCGCCCTCCCTCCTGCTCCATGTGCACCATCTGGGCCTTGCGGGTGCCCAGCGCCTCCATCACGGGGCCGAACTTGGCCTCGGGCACGTCCACTACCAGGTACTCGTAGGGCTCGTGCACCTGGCCGTCCACTTCCTTCAGCAGCACGCTGGGCTGGCCCACGCTGAACTCGAAGCCCTCGCGGCGCATGGTCTCCAGCAGCACGCTCAGGTGCAGCTCGCCGCGCCCGTGCAGCTCGAAGGTATCGGGCGTGACCTCAATGACCCGCAAGGCCACATTGGTCTCGAGCTCCTTCAAAAGCCGCTCGCGGATCTGGCGGCTGGTGACGAACTTGCCCTCTTTGCCCGCGAAGGGCGAGGTGTTGGGGGTGAGGGTGATGCTCACGGTGGGCTCGTCCACCGCCAGGCGGGGCAGGGCCTCGGGGGCCTCCTTGGCGGCGAGGGTGTCGCCGATCTCCACGCCCTCCATGCCCGCGATGGCCACGATGTCGCCGGGGGTGACTTCCTCGACCTCGAGCCGCTCGAGGCCCTGGTGGGTGAAGGCCGCCACCACCTTGGCGTCGCGGTTGCCGTGCTCGCCCACGATGGTGATGACCTGGCCCTTGCGCACGGTGCCGCGGTGCACTTTGCCCAGGGCGATCTTGCCCAGGAAGTTGGAGTAGTCGAGGTTGGCGACGCGCAGTTGGAAGGGGCCCTCCTCGATGCGGGGGGCGGGGATGTGGGTCAGGATGACCTGGAAGAGGTCCTCGAGGTTGTCCTTCTTCTCCTTCAGCCAGGCCGCGCCCTCGCGCCCGATGGCGTAGAGGTAGGGGAAATCGAGCTGCTCGTCGGAAGCGCCCAGCTCGGCCATGAGGTCGAAGGTCTCGTTCAAGACCTCGTCGGGGCGGGCATCGCGCTTATCAACCTTGTTAATGACCACGATGGGCTTAAGCCCGGCCTCGATGGCCTTCTTGAGCACGAAGCGGGTCTGGGGCATGGGGCCCTCGGCGGCATCGACGAGCAAGAGTACCCCGTCCACCATGCTCAACGCGCGCTCGACCTCCCCGCCGAAGTCGGCGTGGCCGGGGGTATCGACGATGTTGATCTTCACGTCGTTCCAGACCACGGCGGTGTTCTTGGCCAGGATGGTGATGCCGCGCTCGCGCTCGAGGTCGTTCGAATCCATGATGCGCTCGCCCTCCGCGTCGTGGCGGGAGAGGGCTTTGGCCTGCTTGAGCATGGCGTCGACGAGCGTGGTCTTGCCGTGGTCCACGTGCGCGATGATCGCGATGTTTCTGAGTTCCATACCGTCCTCTTGGGGGATTGGGTTGCCTCTCCCCGGCCCCGAGGAACGGCAACGACACAACCTTCATAGTCTACTGGCCACAAAGGGGTTTGTATAGGGCGGGAAGGAGAAAGGGCGAGCCCCCGTGCTCGCCCCTACACCCGGCAATCGATCAGCGACGTACCCCAGCGTTTAGCCTCTTGCCTACGACCCGCGTTTTGCGTTTGGCGTATCGCATACGGCGTACAGCTCATGGCGCTCGGCAGGATCGCCCTATAATCACACTGACCATGCCCGTGAGCGCCCCCCGTCCCGCCCGGCTGAGCAAAGAGGAGTGGCTCGAGCTGGAGAAGCAAAGCGGCCTGCGCTACGAATACCTCGACGGCTTCGTGTACGCGATGGCCGGGGAAAGCCGTACCCACAACGACATCGTCGTGAACATCACCCTCGCGCTGGCCCAGAAAGCCAGGGCCAAAGGCTGTGAGTTCCAGGTCGAAAACATGCGAACCTGGGTCAAAGCGCTCAACCGCTACTACTACCCCGACGTAGTGATCAGTTGCGGCACTGAAGCTCACGAAAGCGAAATCCACGAGCCCTGCTTCATCGTGGAAGTACTGTCGGAGAGCGGTTCCCACGAATACCCCACACGGCCAACTAGGCCGTGTGGGGTAAAACACCCGCCGAGATCGGCGGGTGTTTGTGGGAAACGCGATGAGACCACCGCCGACAAGGACCGGCGGGAGAAGCTCGAGGCCTACTTCAAGATTCCCACCCTCAAGACCTACGTGCTGGTCTCGCAGGAGGAGAAGCGGGTGGAAGTTTATCAGCGAACCCGCTGGAACTTGGTGTGGAGCGAGTTGGTCAACGACAGTGAACTCGAGGTCGCCTGCTTGGGAGAAACCCTCAACCTCGAGCAGATCTACGCCGGGCTGGCCGTCGCCGAGGTCGTCGAACCCTCGAGCGACGTGAGCCCCTGAGCCCCCCGCGGCTGGAGGGGCCCGGCAAGCCGGAGCCGCCGCTACCCGAGGTAAACGCAGGGGTCGGGAGAATCCGCCTTGGGTGCTTCGGTGCTCTCTTCCCGAAAGCTCATCAGCATCAGCAGAAAGGTTTCGGTAGAAGCCGCTTCACTCCGGCGGATCTCCGAGGCGATGGTCTTGGCGAGCTTGGGCAGCAACTGGCTCAGCGCCCGTTCGGGGTCTTCCGTATGGGGCAAAACAGCCAGTAGCTTTTCCATAGGGAATTAGCCTACACCCGCCACGCCAGGCCCACAACCCACTCGACCCTCTGAGCTCAGCCTTGATCTTTGCTTTCAAAGTGATATCATTTTACTAACAGGAGGCATCATGGCACGTATTCCCATCATCGTAGGTTTCATCGCCGCAGCCACAGGGCTGCTGGGCAAGGGCTTAGCCGCCGCCCAGGAGGTGGTGCTCGAGACCCCCACCGGCAAGCTCTACGCCACCCTCGAGCTGCCCGCCACCAACCCGCCCTACCCCGTCGCCCTCATCCACCCTGGCTCCGGTCCCACCGACCGCGACGGCAACAGCCCGCTGCTCCCCGGGAAGAACGACAGCCTGAAGCTGCTGGCCGAAGGGCTCGCCGCGCAGGGCATCGCCAGCCTGCGGGTGGACAAGCGGGGCATCGCCAAGAGCGCGGGCGCGCTGGCCCGCGAGGAGGACGTGCGCCTGGAGAGCTTCGTCGAGGACGCGGCAGCCTGGCTCGAGTGGCTGCGCCGCGACGGGCGATTCGGCAAGCGGGCGGTGATCGGGCACAGCGAGGGCTCGCTCATCGGGATGCTCGCCGCCCAGCGGGCCGGGGCCGACGCCTTCGTCTCGCTGGCCGGGCCGGGCCGCCCGCTGGGGCAGATCCTGCTCGAGCAGCTCAAGCCGCAGCTCCCCCCCGCCATGTACCAGGAGGCCGAGCGGGTGGTGAAGGAGCTCGAGGCCGGGCGCACCGTGCCCGAGGCCAGCATCCAGCTCCCCCCGCAGCTCACGGCGCAGCTCTTCCGCGCGAGTGTGCAGCCCTATCTGATCTCGCTCTTCCGCTACGACCCCGCCCGAGAAATCGGCAAGCTGAGCGTTCCGGTGCTCATCGTGCAGGGCACCACCGACCTCCAGGTGAGCCCTGCCGAGGCCGAGGCCCTGGCAAAGGGGAACCCCAAGGCCCAGAAGGTGATCATCGAGGGCATGAACCACGTGCTCAAACGTGCCCCCACCGACCCCCAGGCCAACCTCGCCGCCTACAGCGACCCCAAGCTGCCGCTGGCCGAGGGCCTGTTGGAGGCCGTGGTACGCTTCCTGCAGGCTTCGCTTTAGACACACCCGCCACCGCTCATAGGAGGCTATATGAACATCACCCGCGAGAAAAGGGCCCTGGCGCTGCCGGGGATTCTGGGTCTAATCTTGGTGCTGGGGCTGCTGGCCTGGGGTGGGTTGCAGCTTCGCGACTTCGTCCTCGAGGTCACCCGCAGCCGCGTCAACGAACAGGCCATGCTGCCCACGCTGCTGTACGGGGTAGGTTCAATTGTGCTGGGCTTCATCCTGATGGGGGGCTTTTTGGTGGTACAACCCAACGAAGCCCGGGTCCTCACCTTCCTGGGTAAGTACACCGGCAGCATCACCCGCGACGGCTGGTACTGGGTCAACCCCTTCGCCAAGAAGCAAAAGCTGAGCCTGAAGGTCAACAACTTCAACTCCGAGCGGCTGAAGGTCAACGACGCGACGGGCAACCCCATCGAGATCGCGGCGGTGATCGTCTGGCGCGTCACCGACAGCGCCCGCGCCACCTTCGACGTGGAGGACTACCAGGAGTTCGTGGCCATCCAGTCCGAGACCGCCATCCGCGCCCTCGCCAGCCGCTACCCCTACGACACCCACGACGGCACCGAGTCGCTGCGCGGCAACCCCGACGAGGTGGGCGACGAGTTGCGCAAGGAGTTGCACAAGCGCCTCGAGATCGCCGGCATCGACGTGCTCGAGGCCCGCATCTCCCACCTGGCCTACGCCCCCGAGATCGCCCAAGCCATGCTGCGCCGCCAGCAGGCCCAGGCGGTGATCGCCGCACGGCAGAAGATCGTCGAGGGCGCGGTGGGCATGGTCAAGCAGGCCCTCGAGCAGCTCAAGAGCGAGGGCGTGGTGGACCTCGACGAGGAGCGCAAGGCCGCCATGGTCAACAACCTGCTCGTGGCCCTGGTCTCCGAGTCGGAGGCCTCGCCCATCATCAACACGGGCAGCCTGTACTGAGCGCTGGCGGCCCAAGGACCACATTCCACGGTAAACCGCCGCGGGCTACGGATCGCCTTCTATGGCCGAGAAGAAGAAATTCCTCTTGCGCATCGACCCCGAGCTCTACGAGGCGCTCGAGCGCTGGGCCAACGACGAGTTTCGCAGCGTCAACGCCCAGATCGAGTTCGTGCTGCGGGAGTCGGTGCGCAGGGCGGGAAGGCTCAAGGCGAAAGCCCAGCCCGAAGCCCCCACGGAGGAGGACTGAACTGAGATGTTCAAGCAGCGCATCAGCGGGAGGGTCGGCGGCCCCAGGACCGGCTACGACGTCAACCTGACCTGGGACGGCACCCACCTCACGGGCCGCGTCGGCGGAGCGCACCAGGGCAAGGACGTTCACCTCAACCTCAGCAACGGCCAGGTGAGCGGGCGGGTCGGGGGCAAGCACGCCGGCTTCGACGTGCAGGGCACCTTGAGGCCCCAAGCTCTGAAGCTGCGCCTGGGCGGGGCTATCCTCGGCAAGGACCTGCGGCTCGAGCTCAGCCGCACCCACTTCACCGGGCGGCTGGGCGGCCCGAAGCTTGGGCACGACGTGAGCCTCAAAACCACCGTGCCCAACCGCCTCAGCGGGCGTATCGGCGGGCGCTTCGACGGCAAAGACGTGCGCCTCAGCAGCACCGCACCGCTCGAGATCACCGCCCTCGCCGCCGTGATCGCCTTCTATGCGCTCGAGCAGAACCACCAGTCCAGCGCCGCCTCCGGCTGAGGGTGCTATGGTCTGGCTCAAGGCCCTGCTCTTCACCCTGGTAGCCCCCGTCACGGTCGTCCTGTGGGTTCCCCTGTGGCTGCTGGGCTGGAGCTACCCCCGGCCCGCCCTCCTCCTGCAGTGGCTGGGGCTGCTTCCCATCGCCCTGGGCGCGGCGGTCTATCTGTGGTGTGTCTGGAACTTTGCAGCCAGGGGGCAGGGCACCCCGGCCCCCATCGACCCGCCCAAAACGCTGGTGGTACAGGGGCTTTATCGCTGGGTGCGCAACCCCATGTACATGGGGATCGGGCTGGTGCTGATGGGCGAAACCCTGCTTTTCGGCTCCGGAAGCCTGCTGCTGTACACCCTGCTGGTCCTGCTGACCTGCCACCTCTTCGTGATCCTCTACGAAGAACCCACCCTGCGGCGGCGCTTTGGCCAAGCCTACGAGGATTACTGCCGCACCGTCCCCCGCTGGGTTCCCCGCTTCAAAAAACAACCTTGAGTGCCGCGATTCAAACTCACCTGTCCCACCGGGAATGCCCGACCTTGTGACTCTGAGCGCCCGCCCCGATGCTAGGATGGATCCATCAACCCAAAGGGTTGGCGATACTTGAAAATCGGCTCGAGACACATCAAGGGGGTCAAGGGGCAATTTTTCTCGCTAGAATCAAGTGTGTTCCCCACGCACGCGGGGATGAACCGGGAGACCAGGACCATAACCCTCAGAGTAAACGTGTTCCCCACGCACGCGGGGATGAACCGGAAGGGCGAAGGTCCTCAGGGGCTATTCCCCAGTGTTCCCCACGCACGCGGGGATGAACCGGCTTAGCCAAAGCTCCTCTTCTAGCCCCCCCCGTGTTCCCCACGCACGCGGGGATGAACCGCCTGGGCGGTGCCGGGGCGGGGGAGCCCCCCGTGTTCCCCACGCACGCGGGGATGAACCGCCCCAACCCGCGTGGTAGACGGGCTTGTCGGGGTGTTCCCCACGCACGCGGGGATGAACCGGGCGCCCAGGACGCGGGCGGTCGCCTTAACCGTGTTCCCCACGCACGCGGGGATGAACCGGCCTCGAGCAGGTCCATCAGCAGATTGAAAGCGTGTTCCCCACGCACGCGGGGATGAACCGAGCGTTCCGAATCTAATAGAGATCGCGGGAACGTGTTCCCCACGCACGCGGGGATGAACCGCGCTGGATCGAGCACGCCCGCACCGCCACCGCGTGTTCCCCACGCACGCGGGGATGAACCGGAAGTCATGGCCGCTCTGGCGGAGCCCTTCGCGTGTTCCCCACGCACGCGGGGATGAACCGGTCATCTGTTCCTCCACGAAATGCGCCCCGTAGTGTTCCCCACGCACGCGGGGATGAACCGTCACCGCCAAGCTCTTCCCTGGGGGGGGCAACGTGTTCCCCACGCACGCGGGGATGAACCGCAAGCTGCGCTCCCGGATACTCCAAAGCGCTGGTGTTCCCCACGCACGCGGGGATGAACCGTAGCCACAGACCCCTGCTCCAGAATTCTCCAAGTGTTCCCCACGCACGCGGGGATGAACCGCGGCAGCCGCATTCGGTCTAACTCGTTCTGCAGTGTTCCCCACGCACGCGGGGATGAACCGGAGCCACCTTCCCCTCCCCCCACAGGGGCTGCGTGTTCCCCACGCACGCGGGGATGAACCGGTCGTTCGCTCGGTCACCCGTAGCCGCCCCCGGTGTTCCCCACGCACGCGGGGATGAACCGATGTGAGCGATGCCCTGAAGGAGCGGGGCATCGTGTTCCCCACGCACGCGGGGATGAACCCTGTGGCGCGGGCTCGGCGGTGCGGCCCGGCAGTGTTCCCCGCGCACGCGGGGACGTTACCCGCCTAAATCACCCCCGTAGGCACCAAGTACCAGTACGCCTTGTTGAAGGCCATCTTCTCGTAGTGGTAGAGCCAGCTCGGGGCTGGGGGGTTGGGCGGGGTGTCGTAGTCGAAGGCCAGGATGCTGGCTTTTTCGTAGCCGGACTCGAGGAAGCACGTCACCTTGCCGTGGTAGGCCGCGTGGCGGGGGTCTACCTCGCGACCCTGGATGGCGGCGGCGATGCGCTCGGCGATCACGGGGGCCTCGAAGTGAGCGGTGGAGCCAGCCTTGGAGATGGGCAGGTCGGTGGTGTCGCCCAGGGCGTAGACGTTGGGGAAGCCGGGCACCTGGAGGGTGCTGCGGTCGGTCTTGACCCAGCCTTGTGCGTCGGCGATGAGGGAGTTCTCGAGGAACTTCGCGCCCCGGTGCGGTGGGATCATCACCAGCAGGTCGTAGGGTAGTTCGGTGCCCTCGAGGCTGTAGGCGATCTTCTTTTGGGGGTCCACGGACTCGAGGTTGAAGAAGGTCTCCACCCTGACCCCGCGCTCAGCCAGCAGGGGCGCGGCGAGGTCGGCCACGCTCTGGATGGTGAACACGCGGTCGATGGGGTAGGTGTAGGTGATCTCGGTTTTGTCGCGGATACCGCGGCGGGAGAGGTACTCCTCGAGCAAGAAGGTGAACTCGAGGGGGGCCACCGGGCACTTGTGGGGCAGACCGCCCACCCCCACCACGATCCTGCCGCCGGTGAACTCCTCGAGGGCGCTGTGCAGCCGCCAGGCGGCCTCCTCGGTGTAGAAGTGATGAGCGCCCTCAGCCAAGCCTGGCACATCCTCGGGGGTCACCCGGGAGCCCGTCGCCACCACCAGATAGTCGTAGCCCAGCTTGCGGCCATCCTCGAGCTCGACGGTGTTATGGGTCGGGTCCAGCGCGGTGACGCGGGCTATCTCGAGGCGAATCCTCCGGCGCAGCAGGCTCCTGAGGCTTCTCGACAGCGTCCTAGGGTCCTGCCAGCCGAAGGGCACGTACAGCCAGCCCGGCTGGTAGAGGTGGCGGGGCGAGGCGCTGACGAGCGTGATCTCGGCTTCGCCCTTGAGCTTCTTGGACAGCAGGTTGGCGACCAGGGTTCCGCCCGTGCCCCCGCCTAGCACCAGAATCTGTTTCATGGCTCCTCCTCGGCAGCGGGGCCCAGGGTCTCCCTGAGCCCGCTACGGCTTGCCTCGCTAATGGGTCTTGCGGACGATAAAGCGCTTGGCATCGCCTCCGACGTCCTCGAGGGCCACCAGCTCGTGGTTGGCCTTGGCGACCCAGGCCGGGATGTCCTTGACGGAGCCGGGGTCGCTCGAGAGCACCGCGATCACGTCGCCCACCGCGGCAGAGCGCACGGTGCGGATGAGCTCCATCAGGGGACCGGGGCAGAAACTCCCACGGGCGTCGATTTCCTTGGCGATGGTAACGGGACTGAGCATGGTTTCCTCCTTCAGATGAACAGCGTCTGCGCGCCCTCGGCTTCCTTGATGAAGTAGGCCACGCCCACCACGTCCTCGACAATGGGCTCGAGGTCGTCCTTCTTGAGGTCGAACATGTCCAGGGTGGCGCTGCAGGCGTAGATATGGACGTTGCCCACCTCCTTGGCGTCCTGGAAGTTCTTCATCCAGTGGGGGATGTTCTTGGCCTTCATGCTCTGGGCCAGCACGTCCTCCATGCCCTTGAACTCGTTGGGCATCACCATCGGGGCTTGCTCGTAGCCCTTCTTGAAGGCCAACAGCCCCCCGAAAGTGAGGAACACCGTCACGTCCTTGCCCATGGCCGCCGCTCCCGCGGTGAGGATCGAAGCCGCCATCAGCTTATCGGTGGTGCCGCTCTCGACGATCAGGGCGAATTTGTCTGCCATAAAGCCGCTCCTCTCTTTCTCGAGTCTTATTCTGCTTTTATACCCCCAGGATGTATGTCCTGGGTAAAATGTCCCTACTAAACGAAATTTTCGCAATCAAACTGATGAGGGTAGGAATTTTATTTCTCTTATTTATCGGTAACCAAATAAATATACCCCCATTAGCATGGGTATAGCGTTCGACAGCGGAGCAAATCGCCGTCTTAGGACATGGCCTGGGCTGGCTCGAGCAGATCGCCGCCCCCTGGCCTGTAGCCACCTCTCCGAGAGCGACCGGGGGACCCCCGGCAGCGGCAACGTGTACTGGGACGAGGTGTTCAGCGGCCTGGGCGCTATCGGCTACTGGGGCGACCTGGTGATGGAATCGTTCGTAGCCCTCAACCCGGACATTGCCCGCGCCACTTGCATGTGGCGCCCGGTAGTCGAAAACCCGGCATACCTGGTACGCGAAGGGCTGGCCTTCCTGCGTTCGAAGGCCCGCTCCCACGGCCTGCCGGGCTGAGCCTCTTTACTCGCTCTGGGGCTTGACAGCGAGTGAGGGAGAGGTGTATAACGGCTGCAATCGATTGCAGCAGACGTTTGCAGCCGCTTGGAATCGGCGGTCGCGGGGAGTGGAGTGTAGCCCATGAAGCGGGGGACCCAGCCGGGAATGGTGCGGCAGGAGGACGTGGCCGCACGCGCCGGGGTCTCGGCTTCCACGGTGTCCCGCGCGCTGACGCGGCCCGAGATGGTGACCCCCGAGACCCGCAGGCGAATCCTCGAGGCCGCCGAAGCGCTGGGGTACGCTCCCAACCAGCTAGCCCGCAGCCTGCGCAAGCAGGGCTCGCGCACCATCGGCCTGATCATCTCCGATATCCTGGTACCCTTCCACGCCGAGGTGGCCAAGGGGGTGGAGGATCTGGCCAGCGAGCACGGCTTCGCCACCATCCTGTGCAACTCCGGCGAGGATCCGAGGGAAGAGATGCGCTACCTGGAGGTGCTCAGGGGCTTCCAGGTCGGCGGCATCATCATCGAGCCCACCCGGGGCACCGCCCAGCGCCAGCGCATCGAGGCCCTGGTCAGAAGCGGTACTCGTGTGGTGGAGGTCGACCGCATCAGCGGGGCTAGAGGGGTCACCTCGGTGCTCTCGGACAACCTGGGGGGAGCCGCGAGCGCCGCTGAATACCTTCTGAGTCTGGGGCACCGCTCTTTCGCCGTGATCGCCGGCGACACCAGCATCACCAGCGGGAAAGAACGCCTAGCGGGCTTCCAGGGGAGCCTGGAGCGCCAGGGGGTATCCCTGGACCCCCGCTGGGTGCTCAGCTGCCCCAACACCCCCGAGGGGGGCTATCGGGCTGCCCGCGAGCTGTTCGCCCGCCCCGGCCTGCCCTCGGCCCTTTTCGTGCAGAACGCCCAGATGATGAGCGGGGTGCTGCGGGCGGTGCGGGAGGCGGGCCTCGAGATCCCGCTCGAGCTGTCGGTGGTGTGCTTCGACGAAACCCAGTGGGCCGCCCTGGTGAACCCCCCCCTCACGGTGGTGGCTCAGCAAGCCTACGAGCTCGGGCACACCGCCGCGAAGATCATCGTGGAGTCCATGGAAAGGCGGGGGGCGCGGCAAAAGTCGCGGGTCGTGCGACTGCCGACCCGGCTGATCGTGCGGGAGTCCTGCCGGGAAGCCCAGCCAAGCAGACCAGATGCCCCGGCTATATCCGGACACAGCCGGGCGCGATGAGACGGATTCCCTGCTCTGCACGGGGCAGATCCAAATGACGAGAGGAGGTGATGCGAAAGATCCAGCAAAACCCTGATGGTTAGGCTCGTAACCCGTGGTTTCTCACCTGAGATCCGAAGGAGGCTTGAACCCATGAAATTCAAGCGGATATTCGCCCTTCTCGCGGGAGTGGCGGCTCTTACCGCAATGCTGCTGGCCGGATTGGTGCAGGGCCAGGGCCGGCGCTTCGACGGGGTGCAGATCAACGTGCTCACCTTCACCGGCCCGCAGATCGCCGAGCCCCTGCGGCGGCGCGGCAGGGAGTTCGAGCAGATGACCGGGGCCAGGGTCAACGTGGTGGTGGTCCCCTTCGCCGACCTCTACCAGCAGATCCTGACCGATGCCACCACCGGCACCAACAGCTTTGACGCCTGGATCTTCGCCCCGCAGTGGATGGCCGACTTCGTGCCCGCGGGGATCATGGAGGACCTCACCGCCCGTATCCGCGCCGACCGGGACATCCAGTGGAGCGACATCGGCGAGTTCTTCCGCAACTTCAGCGCCAGCTACGGCGGCAAGATCTACACCATTCCCCTCGACGGCGACTTCCAGATGGTCTACTACCGCACCGACGTGTTGCAGCAGCTCAACCTGCGCCCCCCCCAGACCTGGGACGACTACCTGGCCATCGCCAAAGCCGCCCACGGCAAGGACTGGAACGGCGACGGCAGGGCCGACTATGGCAGTTGCATCGCCAAGAAGCGCAACGCCCAGTCCTACTGGATGTTCACGTCCATCCTTGGAGGTTTCGTGCAATCGAGGGGCACGCAGCAGGGTGCTTTCTTCGACACGGACACCATGCGCCCCCTGGTGCGCAACGAGGCTTTCGCCGAAGCCCTCAGGGTCTACAAGGAGACCACCCAGTACGGCCCGCCCGACGAGCTCAATCTGGACGTGGGCGACACCCGCGGCCTGTTCACCAGTGGCCGCTGCGCCCTTTCTGTGGACTGGGGGGACATCGGCACCCTGGCCATCGACCCGCAGACCTCCAAGGTCAAGGACAAGGTGGGCGCGGTGATCCTGCCGGGGAGCCGGCGGGTCCTGGACCGGGCCAGTGGCCGGCTGGTGAGCTGCACCGCCAGCCTCTGCCCCCACGCGACAGGGGGCATCAACCACGCGCCCTACGCGGCCTTCGGCGGCTGGTCGGGCGGCATCAACATCAAGGCCAGGCCCCAGGCCAAGGACGCGGCTTACGCCCTGTTCTCCTACATGAGTAGCCCCGCCGTCTCGGGCAAGGACGTGACCATCGGCATCACCGGCTTCAACCCCTACCGCACCTCCCACTTCAAGAACCTCAAGCTCTGGACCGATGCCGGCTTCAGCGAGGCCGGGGCCCGGGTCTATCTGGGGGCTATCGAGGCCAGCTTGAACAGCCCCAACATGATCCTGGACCTGCGCATCCCCAAGAACCAGCAGTACCAGCAGGTGGTGCTGGACAAAGCCCTTTCCGAGTTCCTGGCCGGACAGATCAATGCCCAGCAGGCCATGGACCAGATCAATAGCGGTTGGGAGGAGATCACCAACGCCGAAGGCCGGGAGCGGCAGAAGCAAGCCTACCGCGCCAGCCTGAGCATCGAACGCTAGCCCGGAGCACGGCGTCCAGGGGGCGGCTGCGCGCCGGCGGTCGGTGGCTGCCCCCTGAAGGCGAGGTAGGTGAAGATGCGAGCACCCAAGGACGACTCGAGGCAAGTACCATCTGAGCGAACGGGACCAGGGCAGTCCAGGCCCTTGCAGCGGCTTTACGGTTGGCTCGAGCACCGCGCCGGTCTGGTCTTCCTGCTGCCTGCGGTGGTGGTGATCCTGGGCTTTGCCATCTTCCCCTTGCTGGGCTCGCTGTACACCTCCTTGATCCGCATTCGCTTCAGCGGCGGGCAGACCGAACTCGACTTCGTGGGTCTGGCCAACTACCGCAAACTGCTTTTAGGCAGCGAGCAAGCGCATTTTTTGGGTAGAGGGGGCGAAGCCCTGTGGGTATGGGTGACGCTCTTTTTCCTGGCCCTGCTGCTGGCCTGGGGGCTTTACAGGCGCTACCGGCAGGGGCGAGGGGGGCTCGCCTGGTCCCTTTTGGGCGGGGCTTTGGTGCTGGCCTTCGCCTGGCTGGTGCTCTCTCGGCTGGTTCCCGGCAGCCTGCTGGGGACCTTGCAGACGACGCTTTTCTACGTCTTCGCGGGCACGGCCTTGCAGTACGGGCTGGGGCTGTGGCTGGCTTTGCTGTGCGCTGAGCGCCTGCCGGGAACGCGCTTCTTCCGGGTGGTGTTCATGCTACCTTTGGCCATCACCCCGGTGGGGATCGCCTACATGTTCCGCATGCTCACCGACACCAGCAAGGGGCCTTTGCAGCCCCTGTGGGCGGCGCTGGGCCTCGAGGGCTTCTCCTGGGTCAACGACCCCTGGGGGGCCCGCTTCGCGGTGCTCATCGGCGATACCTGGCAGTGGACCCCCTTCGCCTTCATCGTGCTGCTGGCCGCACTGCAGAGCATTCCCCAGGAGCAGATCGAAGCCGCCGCGGTGGACGGGGCGACGAGGTGGCAGACCTTCCGTTACGTGATCTTCCCCTACCTGCTGCCGGCCAGCGCCACCTTGGTCCTGATCCGCATGATCGAGGGCTTCAAGATCGTGGACCTGCCCAACATCCTCACCAACGGCGGCCCGGGCACGGCCACCGAGTCCATCACCCTGCACGCCTACTTCGCCTGGCGGACGCTGGACGTGGGCACGGCGGCGGCACTGGGCTTCACCCTGCTGGTCCTGGTCTCGGTGTTCAGCACGGTCTACGCCCGTGCGCTCCTGCCGCGGGCGAGGGGGGAGGGATGAGATGAGAAACCCCCTGAAACCTTCGCCGCTCCAGGTCGCGTTCACCTACGCCGTGCTGGTGATCGCCGCCATCGTCGTGCTCTTCCCGCTGTACTGGGTGGCGGTGACCTCCCTGAAGCTGCCCATAGACGTGTTCAACGGGCCCTTCTATTTGCCCTTCGTGGACTTCAAGCCCAGCCCGCACGCCTGGCAGTACGTCTTCGGCGTGCTGGGCCCGGACGTGAAGCGGGCCTACCTCAACACGGCCAGCGTGGCCCTGGCGAGCGCGGCCATCACCCTTTTCCTGGGGGCCTTCGCCGCCTACGGCCTCACCCGCTTCGAGTACCGCCCCAGGGTCGGGGCCATCGTGGCCTTCATCGGCTGCTTGGTGCTGGGGGTGGTGCTCTCGGTTCTGGGCACGCCCGTGGGGGTGGCGGTGGCTGTGGCGCTGGCGCTGTTCTTTTTGGTTCTACAGACGCTGGGACGGCGCTTCAAGCGAAGCTTGGGAAACCAGGACGTGGCCTTCTGGATGATCTCTAACCGCATCCTGCCGCCGGTGGTGGTGGTCATCCCCATCTACCTGCTCTTTCAGCAACTGGGGCTACTGGATACCCGCACGGCCCTCATCGCGAGCTACACCGCGGTGAACCTGCCCATCGCGGTCTGGCTGATGCGGGACTACTTCATGGGCGTCCCCCAGGACGTCGAGGAGTCGGCCCAGATCGACGGGGCCTCGAGGTACCGCATCTTCTTCTCCATCGTGCTGCCCCTGGCGGCCCCCGGCCTGGTGGCCACCTTCTTGTTGGTGCTGGTCTTCGCCTGGAACGAGTACCTCGTGGCCCTGTTCCTCTCCAAGGCCAACGCCCAGACCATGCCCCTTTTGGTCTCGGCCATGAGCGGCACCCGCGGCACCGAGTGGTGGTACATGTCGGTGGTCATCCTGATCATGATCCTGCCGGTGGTGGTCATGGCCATCATCCTCGAGCGCTACATCGAGCGCGGCCTGATCGTGGGCGCGGTGAAGGGGTGAGGCATGCAACGCATCGGAATGGTCATCCGCGTCAAGCCGGAGAAGCTCGAGGAGTACAAGCGCCTGCACGCCGACCCCTGGCCAGGGGTGCTGGAGACCCTGCGCCGGGTGGGGGTGCGCAACTACTCGATCTTCCACCACGCCGGCCTGCTCTTCGGCTACCTGGAGTTCCACGGGGAGAGTTGGGAGGAAGCCCAGAAACAAATCGCCGCCGACCCCCTGACCCAGGAGTGGTGGAAGCTCACCGACCCCTGCCAGGAGCCCCTGCCCACCCGCCAGGAGGAGGAGTGGTGGGCCCGGATGGAGCAGGTCTTTTTGATGGAGTAAGCCATGCGAATCATCGAGGCACGCGCCC
This sequence comes from Calidithermus roseus, assembly GCF_003574095.1. Lineage (GTDB taxonomy): Bacteria > Deinococcota > Deinococci > Deinococcales > Thermaceae > Calidithermus > Calidithermus roseus. The sequence continues at coordinate 16,338 of NZ_QWLA01000021.1, read as the reverse complement.
TGGACGTCCGCTTCCCCACCTCGAAGAGCCTGGATGGCTCCGACGCCATGAACCCCGACCCCGACTACTCGGCGGCCTACGTCGTGCTGAGGAGCGACAGGGACCTGGAGGGCCACGGCCTGGCCTTCACCATCGGGCGGGGGAACGAGTTGGTGGTGCAGGCCATCCAGGTCCTCCTGCCCAAGGTGGTGGGAGAGCGCCTGGAGAGCTTTACCGCCGACATGGCCGGCTTCTGGCGCCGCCTCACCGGCGACAGCCAGTTGCGATGGCTGGGTCCGGAGAAGGGGGTGATCCACCTGGCCACCGCCGCGGTGGTCAACGCGGTGTGGGACCTGTGGGCCAAGCGTGAGGGCAAGCCGCTGTGGAAGCTGCTGGTAGACCTCACCCCCGAACAACTGGTGGCCTCTATCGACTTCCGCTACCTCACCGACGCGATTACCCCGCCAGAAGCGCTGGAGATCTTGAAGCGCCTCGAGCCCACCAAGGGTAAGCGCGAGGCCCAGATGCTCGAGCAGGGTTACCCGGCCTATGCCACCAGCGTGGGCTGGCTGGGCTACCCCGACGAGAAGATCCGCCGCCTGTGCCGTGAAGCCCTCGAGCAAGGCTTTAGGGCCTTCAAGCTCAAGGTAGGCCGCGACCTCGAGGACGACCTGCGTCGCTGTGCGATCGTGCGCGAGGAGGTCGGGCCGGATGGTGTGCTGATGGTGGACGCCAACCAGGTCTGGGACGTGCCCCAGGCCATCGGGTGGGTGCGGCAGTTGGCCCCCTACAAGCCCCTGTGGATCGAGGAGCCCACTTCTCCCGACGACATCCTGGGACACCGGGCCATCGCCAGGGCGCTGGAGGACACCGGCATCCGGGTGGCCACCGGCGAGCACGTGCACAACCGGGTGATGTTCAAGCAGTACCTGGAGGCGGGCGCCATGGGCTTCTGCCAGATCGACGCCTGCCGCTTAGGGGGGGTCAACGAGGTGCTGGCCGTGCTCTTGCTGGCGGCCAAGTTCGGCGTGCCGGTCTGCCCGCACGCGGGCGGGGTGGGGCTTTGCGAATACGTGCAGCACCTCTCGATCTTCGACTACGTCGCGGTCTCGGGCTCGCTGGAGGAGCGTTACCTGGAGTACGTGGACCACCTGCACGAGCACTTCGTAGACCCGGTGCGGGTGCAGGGGGGCCGCTATCTGGCTCCCCAGAGCCCCGGCTACAGCATCGCGATCAAGCCGGGGTCGCTCGAGACCCACACCTACCCCACGGGCAGCTACTGGCGCGAGGTCAGGAGATGATCCCCATGAGCACCTACCGCTTACCCCAAGCAGCCGAAGCCCCCAAAGCCCAGCCCGGCGAGGTCTACCTGGTCGCCAGCGGCGACCTGCGCCTGTCGGCCAACCAGACCTGCTGGCCGGCCCAGGAGGACATGGAGCGCAAGCTGGCGCGGGCCTTCGCCGAGCACGGCTTCAAAATCGTGCGGGCCCACCCTTACGACCCGGTAGAGCGCCACGGCTTCATCTCGAGCCAGCGCATGGGCATGAAGGTCTTCGAGCGCATCCCCCCCGAAGCTCCCCTGGTGGTGGCCGAAGCCGTCTGGCAGTACAGCCACCACGTCTTGGCTGGCCTGCGCGACCACCAAGGCCCCATCCTCACCGTGGCCAACTGGAGCGGGCAGTGGCCGGGGCTGGTGGGGATGCTCAACCTCAACGGCAGCCTCACCAAGATGGGGGTGAAGTACAGCAGCCTCTGGAGCGAGGACTTCACCGACCCCTTTTTCAGGCGAGGGCTCAAGGAATGGCTCGAGACCGGCCAGATCACCCACGACCTGAGCCACGTGCGCGCCCTGGAAGTGTCGCGGCTACCGGCAGCGGAGCGGGAACTGGGGGAGGCCCTGGCCAGGCAGCTTCGGCGCGAGAAGGCCATCCTGGGCGTGTTCGACGAGGGCTGCATGGGGATGTACAACGCCATCATCGACGACGAGCTCCTCAACCCCTGCGGCCTCTACAAAGAGCGCCTGTCGCAATCGGCGCTGGTGGCCGAGATGCGGCGGGTAAAAGACGAGGAGGCTCGAGCGGCCTACGAGTGGCTCCTGACCCAGGGAATGCGGTTCGCCCTGGGGCAAGACGAATCGAGCGAGCTCACCCTGGGCCAGGTGCTCGAGCAGCTCAAGATGTACATCGCCGCCGTGCGCATGGCCCACGACTTCGGCTGCGACGCCATCGGCATCCAGTACCAGCAGGGCCTCAAGGACATGGCCCCGGCCTCAGACCTGGCGGAGGGCCTGCTCAACAACGTCCTGCGCCCGCCGGTGATGAGCCGCGACGGCAGGGAAGAACTCTACCCCCACCAAGCCCTGCCCCACTTCAACGAGGTGGACGAAGGCGCGGCGGTGGACGCGCTGGTGACCAACCGGGTCTGGTCGGCCATGGGCTTCGACCCGGCTACCACGCTGCACGACGTGCGTTGGGGTGAGCGTTACACGGCGAACGGCCTGGACGCTTTCGTGTGGGTCTTCATGATCTCCGGGGCCGCGCCTGCCTCGCACTTCACCGGGGGGTACCGGGGGGCCTCGAGCGAGCGCCAGCCCCCCATGTACTTCCGCCTGGGCGGCGGCACCCTCAAGGGCGTCAGCAAGCCCGGCGAGATCGTGTGGTCGCGGGTGTACGTGATGGCAGGGGGTCTACACGCGGACCTAGGTCGAGCCACGGTGGTCGAGCTGCCCCAGGAGGAGACCCTTCGGCGCTGGCGCCTCACCACCCCGCAGTGGCCCATCATGCATGCGGTGCTGCACGGGGTGAGCCGCGACCAGATGATGGCCCGGCACAAGGCCAACCACATCCAGGTGGCCTACGCCCCTTCAGCCGAGGAGGCCGACCGGGCTTTGGCGGCCAAGGCGGCCATGTTCGCGGCCATGGGCATCGAGGTACACCTGTGCGGTGAAGTCGGGGTGGGATAGGGATGGGCGAGCTACTCTTGGGTATCGACGTGGGTACCTACAGCAGCAAGGGGGTGCTGGCAGCGCCCGATGGCACCGTGCTGAAGAGCCAGGTGGTCGAGCACGGCCTGGAGATCCCGCATCCGGGGTGGGCCGAGCAGGACGCGGAGGGGGTCTGGTGGGCCGACGTGGTGACCCTCTGCCGGGCGCTCCTCGACGGCAAGCCCCACACCGCAGCCGATGTGGCCGCGGTTTGCCTCAGCGCGATCGGACCGTGCATGCTGCCCCTGGACCAGAAGGGTCGCCCGCTGCGGCGGGGAATCTTGTACGGGGTGGATACCCGTGCTACCGAGGAGATCGAGTTCCTCGAGCGCTCCATCGGCCCCGAAGAGCTCTTCAGGCTCAGCGGAATGGCCCTTTCCAGTCAGGCCGTGGGGCCGAAGATTCTCTGGGTGCGTCGCCACGAACCCGAAGTCTGGCGGCAGACGGCGCGCATCACCACGGCCAGCAGCTACCTGACCTACCGCCTGACGGGCGAGCACGTCATGGACCGCCACACCGCCAGCCACTACATCCCCCTCTTCGACCTGAAGAGCCTGGAGTGGACGGACCGCTACGCCGAGGAGGTGGCCGACCCCTCCCTCCTGCCCCGCCTGGGCTGGAGCGACGAGCTGGCCGGGGAGGTGAGCCCGCAAGGGGCCCGGGAGACCGGCCTCAAAGCGGGCACCCCGGTGGCCGTGGGGGCGGTGGACGCCTTGGCCGAGGCCGTGAGCGTGGGGGTGGCCCATCCGGGAGACCTGATGGTCATGTACGGCAGCACCACCTTCTTCATCCTGGTGCAGGAGCAGCCCACCCCCGACCCGCGCATGTGGACGGTGGCCGGGGCCCGCCGGGGGCAGTACAACCTGGCCGCGGGCATGGCCACCAGCGGCAGCCTGACCCGCTGGTTTCGCGACGAGCTGGCCCGCGACCTGCCCGAGGCCGAAGCCTACGAGCGGCTCTACCGGGCAGCCGAGCAGGTGCCGCCGGGAGCCCGCGGCCTGCTGGTCCTGCCCTACTTCAGCGGCGAGCGCACCCCCATCAACGACCCCAGGGCCCGTGGCCTCATCGCCGGGCTCAACCTCTCGCACAGCCGCGACGAATTGTTCCGGGCGGCCCTCGAGGGCGTGGGCTACGGCATCCGCCACAACCTCGAGACCTTCGGGGAAGTCGGCGCAGCGGTAAAGCGGGTGGTGGCGGTGGGGGGCGGCACCAAGGGGCGCACCTGGCTGCAGATCGTCTGTGACATCAGCGGCCAGGAGCAGCTCCTGCCCGAGGTGACCATCGGGGCCAGCTACGGCGACGCCTTCTTAGCTGGGGTGGCCGGTGGTCTCTTGCGCTGGGACGATCTGGGGCAGTGGGTGCGCCTTCGCGAGCGCGTGGCGCCCAATCCCGCCCACAAAGCTCGCTACGACGAGATGTACCGGCTCTACCTGCAGCTCTACTCCTCCACCCGCGACCTCGTGCACGCCCTCGCGGGGATAGGCCAGGAGGCCGGGTAATGGCCAGTCCTGGCGAGTGGGCCCCGCTGCGGCGCGGCCTGAAGCTCACCCGGCTCGGCCTGGGCGTGGGTACCCTGGGGGGCCTGTTCGAGCCGGTCTCGGACGAAGCGGCCCAGGCAGTGCTGGAGGCGGCCTGGAAGGGGGGAATCCGCTACTATGACGCCGCCCCCTGGTATGGCTTCGGCCTGGCCGAGGAGCGGTTGGGCCGCTTCCTGGTCGGTCGAAGCGGACACGTGGTCTCGACCAAGGTAGGACGCCTGCTGCGCCCCGACGCGCCGCCCCATCCCAGCCAGTTCGATGCCAGGGGTGAGCCGGTGTTCAAGACGCCCTCGCGCTTGAACGTGGTCTACGACTACAGCTACGACGGCTTCATGCGCTCGCTGGAGGAGAGCCTGGAGCGCATGGGCCTCGAGCGCGTCGATATCCTGCTCATCCACGACCCTGACGTCGTCCAGGTGAGCGTGCGCGAGGTGATGGAGGGGGGGTACAAAGCCCTGGCCGAGTTGCGGGAGCAGGGCGTGGTGAGGGCCATCGGCGCAGGCATGAACCAGTGGGAGATGCTCCTCGAGTTCGCCCGTGAAGGCGACTTCGACGTCTTCCTGCTGGCCGGGCGCTACACCCTCTTGGAGCAGGAGCCCCTGCGGGAATTCCTTCCCCTGTGCCTCAAGAAGGGCATCGGGGTGGTCATCGGGGGCGTATACAACAGCGGGCTGCTGGCCAACCCCCGGCCCGGCGCGCACTACAACTACGCCGAAGTCCCTCCCAGCGTGTTGCAGCGGGCCCTGCGCATCCAGGCGGTGTGCCATCGGCACGGGGTGCCGCTCAAGGCCGCAGCCATCCAGTTTCCCCTGGGTCACCCGGCGGTGGTCTCGGTGCTCACGGCAGGCCGCTCGCCCGAGCAGCTCGAGGAGAACTTGCGCATGTTCCAGACCCCCATCCCTCAAGACCTCTGGGCCGAACTCAAGGCGGAGGGACTCCTGGCCGAGGAAGCGCCGGTACCCACCTAGGTCACCCCACGCTGAGCTGGTCCAAAGGAGGTTCCATGGCAGGAAGACTCGCAGGCAAAACCGCCCTGATCACCGCAGCCGGCCAGGGCATTGGCCGGGCCGCCGCGGAGCTTTTCATCCAGGAAGGGGCCCAGGTCATCGCCACCGACCTCGACCCCCTGCTGCTGCGGGGGCTCCCCTGCCGCACCGAGAAGCTCGACGTGACCGACCGGGCCGCCATCTTCGCGCTGGTGGGCTCGCTCGAGGCCATCGACGTGCTGTTCAACGTGGCGGGATACGTCCACCACGGCACGATTCTCGAGTGCACCGAGGAGGACTGGGACTTCTCCTTCGACCTGAACGTGCGCTCGATGTTCTGGACCATGCAGGCCGTCATTCCCAGGATGCTCGAGCGAGGAGGCGGCTCGATCATCAACCTCTCCAGCGTGGCCTCCTCGCTCAAAGGGGTACCTCAGCGCTTCGTCTACAGCGCCACCAAGGCCGCGGTGATCGGGCTGACCAAGGCCGTGGCCGCCGACTTCGTCAGCCGGGGCATTCGCTGCAACGTCATCTGCCCCGGCACCGTGGACTCCCCCTCCTGGCGCCTCCGGGTAGCCAAGCAGGCCCAGCAGAGCGGCCAGAGCGAGGAAGAGGTGCGGCAGGCTTTCATCGCCCGGCAACCCATGGGCCGTGTGGGCCGGCCCGAGGAAGTGGCCCACCTGGCCCTCTACCTGGCCTCGGACGAGTCGGCCTTCACCACCGGAGCGGTGCACGTCATCGACGGCGGATGGAGCATGTAGGGGGAAATATGAAGCTCTTGCGTTACGGTGAGCCGGGTAAGGAGAAGCCGGGCGTCGTGGACCGGGAAGGGCGGGTCCGCGACCTCTCGGCCCTGATCGAAGACATAGGCCCCAAGGCCCTGGCCGAAGACCTCGAGCGCCTCGCGGCCATGGACCCCCAGACCCTTCCCGCAGTACCCGGAACCCCCCGCATCGGCCCCTGCCTGAGCGGCGTGGGCAAGTTCATCTGCATCGGCCTCAACTACCGGGACCACGCCGAGGAGACCGGAGCGGCCCTCCCCACGGAGCCGGTGGTCTTCCTGAAGGCCACCAGCGCCATCAGTGGGCCCAACGACGACCTGGTGATCCCTCGGGGTTCGCGCAAGACCGACTGGGAGGTGGAGCTGGGCGTGGTCATCGGCAAGCGGGCCAAGTACGTTTCCCTCGAGAAAGCCCTGGACTACGTGGCCGGCTACTGCGTGGTCCATGATGTCTCCGAGCGGGAGTTCCAGCTCGAGCGCGGGGGGCTGTGGGACAAGGGCAAGGGTTGCGATACCTTCGGCCCCATCGGGCCCTGGCTGGTCACCAAGGACGAGGTGCCCGACCCGCAGGACTTGCGCCTGTGGCTGGAGGTGGACGGGCACCGCTACCAGGACGGCACCACCCGCAACATGATCTTCGGCGTGGCCTACCTGGTGAGCTACCTCTCCCACTTCTTCACCCTCCACCCTGGGGACCTGATCTCCACCGGCACCCCTGCGGGCGTGGGGCTGGGCCAAAAACCCCTTCCGGTCTACCTGCGCCCTGGGCAGACCGTAAGGCTCGGCATCGAGGGGCTGGGCGTGCAGCAGCAGCGCACGGTGGCCGAGGAGCCGGAGGCGCCATGATCATCGATGCCCACCAGCACTTCATCTACCCCAGCCGGGTCCACTACCCCTGGCTGGAAGAGGAGGCCCTCTCCCCCATCCGGCGCGACTTCACCCCGGAGGACCTGCGGCCCCTGCTCGAGGAGAGCGGGGTGGAGCGGACCATCCTGGTACAGACCCGCACGAGCCTCGAGGAGACCTACTTTTTCCTCCAGACCGCCGCCGGCGCCGGCTTCGTGGCCGGGGTGGTGGGCTGGGCCGACCTGACCGACCCGAGGGTGGGCGAGGTCCTCGACGAACTCCTGGCCTCCCCTCACGGGCGCTACCTGGTAGGGTTGCGCCACCAGGTCCACGACGAGGAAGACCCCTTCTGGCTCCTCCAGGACTCCGTGCAGCGGGGCCTGGCCGAGCTGGGCCGGCGGGGGCTGGCCTACGACTTCCTCACCCGCAGCCGCGAGCTGCCCGCCTGCTTCGAGACCGCCCGCAACCACCCGCAGGTGCGCTTCGTGGTAGACCACCTGGCCAAGCCGAACATCCGGGGGGGCCAGTGGGCGCAGTGGGTGGAGCACCTGGCCCCCTTGAGCGAACTCCCCAACGTCTGGGTCAAGCTCTCCGGTCTGGTCACCGAGGCCGACTGGCAGCGCTGGAGCCTCGAGGACCTGCGGCCTTACGTAGAGGAAGCCCTGAAGCTTTTCGGAGCCCAGCGCTGCCTCTTTGGCAGCGACTGGCCGGTCTGCTTGCTGGCTGCGGGGTATCGCGAGGTCAAAGGGGCCCTGGAAAGCATCCTGGAGCACAGCGGCCTCGAGCGGGGCAGCGCAGCGTGGGAGGGGATCTTCGGCTCCAACGCCGCCGCGGTCTATAGGGTTGCCCTCTGACGCTTCCATCGCAAACAAGCAGATCAACTCGAGCCCTTGCACAATCGGGGCCCAGCGCCTACACTTGGCTGCAAATGGTACTGCCTTTTACCGTGAAGGGTTGGTGGTGGCCTGGGTAGCCCTGGGGCGGTAGAGGTTCGTACCCCTAGGGCTTTTCGACCTAGGGGCTTTTTTTGTTGGGCGAAGGGAGCAAGCAATGCGCACGATGGAACAGGAAGTAACCATTCCGGTGAAGAAGACTTTGCTGGCCGACCTCGAGACCCCCGTCTCGGCCTACCTCAAGCTCTCGGAGAAGACCACCCCGAGCTTTTTGCTGGAGTCGGTGGAAGGGGGCAAGGCCTGGGCCCGCTGGAGCTTCGTGGGCATCGGGGCGCGGCGCACCTTCCGGCTCAAGGACGGGGTGATGACCATCGGCGGCGAGCCGGTCCCGACCTCCGACCCCCTGCGCACGCTCTACGAGGCCATTCACCGCCCCACCCGGCCCGACCCCGACCTGCCCCTCTTCTGGGGCGGGGCGGTGGGCTACGCGGCCTACGACCTGATTCGCTACTACGAGCGTCTGCCCGCCCTCAAGCCCGATGTGCTGGGCGTGCCGGATTTGCTCTTCGTCGAGCCCGAGGTGCTGGTGGTGTTCGACCAGTTCAAACAGCAGATGCACCTCGTCGCCCCGGCGGAGGAAGGCAACGCGGCCTCGAGGGCCCATGCACTGGAGCGCATCGCCTGGGCCGAGAAGAAGCTCAATGGCCCTTTGCCTGGCGTGCCCGGCGAGCGGGCCGGGCGGCGGCTGGAGTTCAGTCACAACGTCACGCAGGCGGGGTACGAGGCCATGGTGGAGCGGGCGCTGGAGTACATCCGCGCGGGCGACGTCTTCCAGGTGGTGCCCAGCCTGAGGATGTCGGCGCCCCTGAACGTGCACCCCTTCGCCGTCTACCGGGCGCTGCGCTCGGTCAACCCCAGCCCTTACATGGGCTTTCTGGAACTGGGCGAGGTCACGCTGGTCTCGTGCAGCCCCGAGAGCCTGCTGCGCTCCGACGGGCAGAAGGTGGTCACCCGCCCCATCGCCGGCACCCGCCGCCGGGGGCAGGACGCCGCCGAGGACGAGGCCCTGGCCGCCGAGCTCCTCTCCGACGAGAAGGAGCGAGCCGAGCACGTCATGCTCGTGGACCTCTCCCGCAACGACCTGGGCCGGGTCTGCCGCTACGGCACGGTGCGCCCCAAAGAGCTTATGAGCGTGGAGAACTACTCGCACGTCATGCACATCGTCTCGACCGTGGAGGGCGAGCTGCGCGAGGACAAGAGCCCCCTCGACGCCCTGGCCTCGGTGCTGCCGATGGGCACGGTCTCGGGGGCCCCCAAGATCCGGGCCATGGAGATCATCGAGGAGCTCGAGCCCTCCCGCCGCGGCGCCTACGGCGGCAGCTTCGGCTACGTGGCCTACGACGGGCACATGGACCAGGCCCTCACGCTCAGGACCATCGTGGTGGCGGGCGGACAAATCCACATCCAGGCCGGGGCAGGGGTGGTCTACGACTCCAACCCCGCCAGCGAGTACCAGGAGTGCTTGAGCAAGGCCCAGGCCATGGTCAAAGCCGTGCGCTTGGCCGAGGAAGGGCTGTGAGGCGGGAGGGCGCGGCATGAAGCGAATTCTGATGATCGATAACTACGACTCCTTCACCTACAACCTGGTGCAGTACCTGGGCGAACTGGGGGCCCTTCTCACGGTGTGGCGCAACGACCGCTTCGCGCTCGAGGACGTCGCCGCCTTGGGCCCCGACGGGATCGTGATCTCCCCCGGCCCCTGCACCCCCAAGGAAGCGGGGCTCTCGGTGCCGTTGATCCGGCGCTACGCCCCCGAGTACCCCATCCTGGGCGTGTGTCTGGGCCACCAGAGCATCGCAGAGGCCTTCGGGGCGCGGGTGGTGCGGCACAAGCTCATCGTGCACGGCAAGACCAGCGCCATCGAGCACGACGGCAGCGGGATCTTCGCCGGGCTGCCCACGCCCTTCACCGCCACCCGCTACCACTCGCTGGTGGTGGAAGACCTCCCCGAAGCGCTGCGGGTGACGGCCTGGGTGGACGAGCCGGTAGGCCGCACGGTGATGGGCCTGCAGCACCGTGATTACCCCACCTACGGGGTGCAGTTCCACCCCGAGTCGGTCCTGACCGAAGGTGGCAAGCAGATGTTGGCGAATTTCCTGGAGATATGCCGATAGCTAGCGGCTATGGGCTATAAGCTATTAGCAATGATTTCCGTAATCGTCCCCCTCCACCCGGCCGAGGACCGGCGGGAAGTGCTCGAGGCCAAGCTGCGCGCCCTCGAGGGACAGGGTGAGCTCGAGGTAGTCCTGGTGAGCGACACGCCGCGTCCCTACGCCTTCCTCGAGGAGTACAAACCGCCCTACCCCCTCCGCACAATTCACGACCCCCAGGCCAGGAGCGCGGGGCGCAAGCGCAACCGGGGGGCTGCCGCCGCGCGGGGGGAATGCCTGATCTTCTCCGACGACGACGTGGTGCCCGAGTCGGGCTGGCTCGAGGCCTTCCGCCAGGCCTTCGCCCGCGAGGGCGCGGTCTACCTGGGTGGCTTCCGCTTCAAGGAGGGCCAGCCTTGGAAACCGGCCCTGCGCTTTGGCAGGGTGGGCTTCAACAACGTCAACGGGGTCGCGCTGGGGATGGCCCGCAGCCTCTTCGAGCGGGTTGGGGGGTTCGCCGAGTGGCTCGAGGGCTACGGCGGGGAGGACCTCGAGTTCGGCTACCGGCTGGTAAAGGCCGGGATCCCTCTGCGCTACTTGCCCCAGGCCCAGGCCCACCACCTTGGCCCCACCCCCACCCGCGACCTGCTCAAGGCCCGCCAGGCCGGGGCCCAGGCCGCCCGCATCGCCCGATACCACAAGGACCCCAAGCTGGCGCTCGAGCTGGGCGTGCACCCGGTGCAACTGGTGCTCAAGATGACGATCCTGCCCTGGATGAAGGGCCTGCTGGGCTACACCGGTGACTACGAGCTGGCCTACGCCTGGGGAGCCTGGGAAACCCGCTACGACCAGAGGCCCACGGAAGGGGGACGGGCGTAGGGTGACGCGGGGAATGGAAGTTACGCCGCAAGCCTTTGGAGTGTTATGGACCCGCTGAAAAAAGTCCTGTCTGGTGAACAGCTGTCGCAAGAAGAAGCCCGCGCCCTGATGGGCCGCATCATGGCCGGCGAACTGACCCCGGCGCAGATGGCCGGGGTGCTGGTGGCCCTGCGGGTGCGGGGGGAGACGCTCGAGGAGATCACCGGCTTCGCCGAGGGCATGCGCGAGGCGGCGGTGACGATCCGGGTCTCGCGCAAGCCGCTGGTGGACATCGTGGGCACCGGGGGCATCGCCCCGGAGGCCTTCAACATCTCCACCACCTCCTGCTTCGTGGTGGCGGCTGGGGGGGTGGCGGTGGCCAAGCACGGCAACCGCCTGGCCTCCTCCCGCTCGGGGTCCTTCGATTTGCTCGAGGCCCTGGGCATACGGCTCGACACCCCGGTGGAGCGGGTGGCCGAGGGCATCGAGGCCCTGGGCATCGGCTTCCTCTTCGCCCGCAACCACCACCCCGCCATGCGCCACGTGGCCCCGGTGCGGGCCGAGCTGGGCGTGCGCACGGTGTTCAACATTCTCGGACCCCTCACCAACCCCGCCTACGCCAGCCACTACGTGCTGGGGGTATATACCCCGGCCCTGCTCGAGACCTTCGCCAACGCCGTGCGCAAGCTGGGGGCCGAGGCCGCGCTGGTGGTCCACGGCGATGGCCTCGACGACTTTGGCCTGTGGAACAATCAACTCGCCGAGCTCCACAACGGCTCGATCCGCCGCTACGCCCTCACTCCTGGCGAAGTCGGCCTTCCCGCCGCCACCTACGAGCAGCTCACCGGGGGCACCCCACCGGAAAACGCCGTGATCGCCAGGGCCATCCTCTCAGGCCAGGAGCGCGGTCCTCGCCGCGACGCGGTAGCCCTCACCGCCGGGGCCGCCTTTTACATCAGCGGCAGAACCCCCACCATCGCCCAGGGCGTCACCCTGGCCCAGGAAGTGCTCGACAGCGGGGCGGGGTTGGAGTTGCTCGAGCGCCTGGTGCGCTTCACGCAGGGTTGAAGATGTCGATGGTCGAACGCCTAACGCAAAACGTCGATGGTCGATAGCCAGGGGACGTCGAGGGTCTGGAGCGGGCACGGGGGCCCGCCCCTACGAAAGGTGTTTCGCGTCTTGCGTTTTGCGTACGACGTACGACGTAGGACGTACGACTGGCATTTAGCGTTCGGCGCTCAACTATCGACGTCAAAAGATCTGCGTCAATCCCAGGCTCGGCGTCGAGGTCCCTCGCTCCTGGTCGATCTTCATGGCCTGCACCTTGAAGTGCTGGCGGCTGGTGGCGTTGACCATGCCGGTCTCGTAGTCGATGAGGCCGTCGCGGTAGAGGTCGGCGAGGTGGTCGTCGAAGGTCTGCATGCCGTCGAGGCGCGACTCACGGATGGCTTCGTAGATCTGGGGCGTGCGCTCGGGGTCTTTGATCATGTCGCGGATGCGCAGGGTGCCCTTGAGGATTTCCATCGCCGCGATTCGGCCCCCGCCCATGCGGGGCAGCAGCTTCTGTGAGATGATGCCCACCAGGCTCTCGGCGAAGAGGATACGGGCCACGTCGCGCTCGTGCGGGGGGAAGAGGTCGAGCAGGCGGTTGATGGTGCGCACGGAGTCCTGGGTGTGCATGGTGGAGAAGACGAGGTGGCCGGTCTGGGCGGCCTCGAGCGCCGCCGCCGCCGTCTCGTGGTCGCGAATCTCCCCGATCATGATGGTGTCGGGGTCCTGGCGCATGGCGGCTACCAGGGCCTCGTGGAAGCCCAGGGTGTCGCTGCCCAGCTCGCGCTGCACGATGATCGAGCGCTTGGGCTTGAAGAGGTACTCGATGGGGTCCTCGATGGTCACGATCATCTCGGCGTGGCGGGTGTTGATCTCCTCGAGGATGCGCGCCAGCGTGGTGGACTTGCCCGAGCCGGTGGGCCCGGTGACGAGCACCAGCCCCTTCTCCTGGTTGGAGAAGAAGTCCAGGTTCTCCTGGGAGAGCGCGCACATCTTGAGCTTCTCCTCGTCGGAGTTGATCACGCGCATCACCACACTGACCGAGCCCCGCTGCCTGAAGAGGTTGACGCGGAAGCGGGCCACGCCGGGCAGGCTGTAGGCTAGGTCAACCTGGTGGCGCTCCTCAAAACGCTTCTTGTGCTGGGGCGTACACAGCACGTCCACCAGTGAGGCGGTGTATTGGGGTGGGAGCTTGGTCTGGCCCAAGGGGGTCAGCCGGCCGTGGATACGAACCATGGGGGGCAATCCCACGTGCAGGTGCAGGTCGGAAGCACCCTGGGCGACAATACTGGTCAGCATCTCCTGGAAGGTCATACGTCGTTCAGTGTGACAGGCATTTTCATAATTCCTGGTACATTCGTCACCGATTTCTCGCTCTACACTCAGGGTAGAAAGCAAGCCACACCAAAAGCCTGGATAGGCTTTGGGAGGAGGGAACCATGTACAAACGCCTGCTCATGCCGACCGACGGGAGCGCTTGCAGCCTGGCGGCGATCCGGGAGGGCCTCGAGGTCGCCAAGACCCTGGGCGCGGAGGTCACCTTCTTGTACGTGCTGGAGAACCCCACCGGCCTGTGGATGGCCCCCGAGAGCGGGGCTTACATCCAGGAGCTAACCCAGGACCTCAGAAAAGTTGGGCAAGCCGCGCTCGACGAGGCTGAAAAACTGGCCAAGGAGGCGGGAGTGGCCTCGAGCGGCAAGCTGCGCGAGGGCAACGTCACCGCCACCATCCTGGACGAGGCCAAGAATTACGACCTCCTGGTAATGGGCACCCACGGTCGCACCGGCCTCGACAAACTGCTGCTGGGCTCCGTCACCGAGGGCGTGCTGCACCGCACCAACAAGCCCGTGCTGGTGGTACGCAGCCGGTGAAGAGCCATCAGCCGTCAGCTTGTAGCCCGTGGCTAGTGGCGTGTGGTGACTGCTAAGGGGGGTGACAAGGCGCCCCGCGTTTTGCGTTTTGCGTTTGGCATACGGCGTAGGACGTACGACCCGCGCCCGGCCATCGACCATCGGCACTATGCACCCCGTTCATATTTCCTGACGCAGCTTCAACAGCAGCGCGACGGGGGGTGCGGCTCATGCAAGCCAATCCCTCATCTGCTGGGGCGTGAGGTTGCCCCCGCACAGCACCGTAGCGACGCGCTGGCCCCGGAAGCGCGCGCCATGGGCCAGCAGCGCCCCCACCCCCACCGCCCCGGAGGGCTCGACCACCAACCCCAGGTGGCGATGTAGGAGGCGCATAGCCTCCAACGTCAGCGCGTCCTCGACCAGCAGGATGTCGTCCACCACGTCCCGCAGGTCCTCGAGGGCCTCGGGCACCGGCAGCCGCACGCCGATGCCGTCGGCGATGGTGTGGATGCGCTCGTGGGTGACCAGGCGACCGCTGCGCCAGGACTGCTCCATGGCCGGGGCCCCCGCCGCGCACACCCCGATGACCTGCACCTGGGGGCGCTGCGCCTTGACCCAGTGGCCGACGCCCGCCAGCAGCGCCCCGTTGCCCAGCGGCACCAGTAGCGCGTCGAGGGGCTGGGGGTAGCGCAGCAGCTCGAGGCCGATGGTCCCGGCCCCGATGGTGGGCTCCACGTCACGGCTATCCTCCACGAAGATCGCCCCGCTTTGAGCGGCGTAGGCTTTGGCGGCCAGCTTGGCCGCGTCGAAGTCCTCCCCCTCCAGCCGCAATTCGGCCCCCAACGCACGCATGCGCTCGAGCTTGAGTGAGTTGGCGTTGACCGAGGCGAAGACCGTCAGCGGCACCCCGTGCTTGCGGGCTGCGTAGGCCATCCCCTGGCCGAAGTTCCCCGCCGAGGCGCAGACCACCGGCGCGGGGCCCCTAGCCTCCACGTGCTGCTGCATGAAGTAGTCGGCCCCCCGGCCCTTGAAGGAGCGGATGGGGTTGACGGTCTCCACCTTGACCACCAGCTCGACCCCCAGCTCTGCCGAGAGGGAATCGGCCAAAAACTGCGGGGTGTTTAGAAATACCGGGTCGATGAGGTGGCTGGCGGCCTCGATGGCTTGGGGGGAGATGCGTGAACTCATGGTTCCTCCAATGGACTTGCTGCGAAGGACGTCGATAGCTGATAGCCCAACGCGCGGTGCGGGTCGTACGTCGTACGCAAGACGCAAAACGCTTTGGCCATCGACCATCGGCTATCGACCATCGACTATCGACGTCTTCTCAAGCGCAGAACGCGCGGGCGGTCTCGAGGTAGATGCGGGCGCAGCGCTCTACGGAGTCCAGGTCCACCCACTCCTCCACCGCGTGGGCTCCTGCGCCCTCGCCGGGAGAACCGGGCACCAGGTCGGGGTTGATGGAATTGATCGCGACCAGCCGACCGAGGAGTTCGCTGACGGGAGGCATGATTGTATACAAAATAGCAGGATCGTACACGATTCCGTCAGCCGCCCTCACCCATCCCCGATGAACCCCGGTAGGATGCTGGAGATGAAGCTCAACCGACGCGAGGTGCTGGGCCTGGGGGCGGGCCTGCTGGGGCTGGGCCAGGCTCAGAGCAGCCCCGAGACCCCCACCTACTTCCCCCTGGGGGTGGCCTCCGGCGACCCCAGCGACAGCGGGGTGGTGCTGTGGACCCGCCTGGCCCCCGAGGTCTGGCAGGAGGGGGAGGGGCTGGAGTTCGAGATCACCGAGGATAGCGACCCCGCCTTCGCCGCGCCCCGCTTCGCCGGGCCCGCCGTGCAGCCGCGCCCGGAAAACGACTTCACCAGCCTCACCGACCTCTCGGGGCTGCTCGAGCCGGGCCGCGCCTACCTCTACCGCTTCCGCTACCGGGGGGTCTACAGCCTCGTGGGGCGCACCAAGACCCTGCCCGCGCCCGGCGAGACGCCCGCGCTGCTGCGGATCGGGCTGGTGACTTGCCAGGAGTTCACCAGCGGCTACTGGGGGGCCTTCGCCCACCTGGCGCGGGAGAAGCTCGACGCGGTGCTGCACCTGGGCGACTTCATCTACGAGACCTCCGCCGACCCCCGCTGGCGCAGGCTGCGCTTCCCCGACCGCAGCTACCGCCTGCCCAGCGGCAGCTACGTGGCGGTGAGCCTGGCCGACTACCGCGCCATCTACCGCGCCTACCGCGCCGACCCCTTTTTGCAGATGGCCCTGGCCGCGCACCCCTGGGTCTTCCTGTGGGACGACCACGAGATGGCCAACGACTACTACTGGGACGCGGCCCACGACGCCCCCGGTGCCCCCGACCACCCCTACCGGGGGCAGCCCGAGCGGCTCAGGCGGCTCAAGCTCGAGGCCCAGCAGGCCTGGCT